>DAOLFC010000037.1:0-27091 GCA_035326505.1 Arachnia sp. | reverse complement strand
GCGACGCCAGCGTTAGTGCAAGCCGCCAGCCGTATACGGCTGGCGGCTTGCACTAACGCTGGCATCGAACACCAAGGCTGGCGTCGACGAACGACTTCTCACGCCCAGGGCGCCGTCGTGGCTTCGGACAGCGAGGTCCCCAAAACCGTCTTCCCAACAACCCGGCGGAGGTCTCAGAAAGGGGCCTCGCCGGCAGGCGTCAGCTGCCGGCGGGACCCCTGACCGCTGTCTCTACCGCGCGGAGTTCGCCTTTTCGCGACGCGTGCTCACCACGGCGATCCCACCGACGATCAGGAGAAGAACGGCCGTGGGAACGAGGTACGGGGCCTCCCACACACGGTGATCCTGCTCGCCTCCGGTGGAGGGCAGACCGACGCCCTGGGGCTTGACCACCGACGCGACGGACTGGCCGGGTTCCACGGACACCACGGTACCGGCCGAGTCGAGGGTGACCTTGGAACTGAGCGCCTCGGGAAGGTTGATGCGCTGCCAGCCTTCGGAGGTCGAGTCGAGCGGGTAGCCGGAGTCGATCTCGGTGGCGGCAAGGACGGCCCGGCGCTGCGCGTCGGTGAGGCTCGGGAAGGCGGTGATGAGGAGGTACTCGGCGCCCTCGGGGACGACCGGCTTCTTCCCGGCCTCACCCACCTGGCTGAATCCGTAGGTCATGCGCGCCTCGTACGCCTTCAGGGAGGACGCGCGGTCGACGACCGGGGCGGTCGAGACGGCATCGGTGAACGCGTTGTGATACCCGCGATCGCCATTCGCGCCGACCTTCTCGATGCAGTCGGCCAGCGTGTCGCCATGACCGTCCGCCTTGCACCGAGTGGCCAGGTAGGAGGTCAGTTCCTCGCGCGCGGGCAGCAGGGTCTTCTCCACGTAGCCGTCGGCGGTCAACAAGGCGACGGCGTTGGCATGCCCGGAGATGCGGCCGCCGATGATGTCGAGCGGGTAATGCACGCCCAGGACGTTGCGCGCCAGGCCGGCTTCGGAGGCGCGGGTGACGATCTCAGGCCCCAGCTCGGGCAGAAGGGCCGCCAGCACGATGCCGTTGCCGTAGGCGTAGGCGGTGTGTCCCGACGGGAAGGCCTGCGAGAAGTGCTCCAGGACCAGGTCGTAGGTTCCGTCGTGGGTGAGGCCCGTCTCCGGGTCGGTCCACGGATCCACCTTGACGATGCCCAGGTTGGTCTCCAGGCCGTTGAGCTTCTCGGGCTGCCCGAAGCTGCGATCGTCGAGGAAGGGCCGGGGATAGTTGTGGGTGTTCTTGGCATCGCCGGTGCCGGCCTGGGAGACGCCGATGGCCTCGTACATCGCGAGGGTCTTGGGAAGAGACTCATTGGCAAGGCCCTCCTCGAGGTACTCGCCGAGCACCGGCCCCAGCGCGTCGGGGAAGGTCTGCTTCCAGTCCAGATCGGCGTCGATCAGCGCACGCTGGGATTGCACCGGATCCACCGCGCCGAGCCCGTTGATGTTCTGCAGGGTCTCGTCGTTTTGTCGCAGGATGTCACGCCCCTCGTCGAGGACCTGGCCGCGGAACACCGTCGCGGCCTTGGTCTCGTCATCCGTCTTGTCGAACGGCGACCCCTGCCAGTACTTCCCGAACTCCTGCAGGAGGGTGTCGTGATCCGGCGTGCCGGGATCCGCCTGCGCGACCCCCGCCGAGAGCACTCCGAGCCCGAGAGCCAGGCCGGAGGCCAGAATGACGCGGATGCCGCGCGCGGCATTCAACCCCATTTTCATTGACATATGCTTCCCTTCGTTCCTCATCCGCCTGGAGTCCGTGACCTGGGCTCCGGAAGCCCGGTCGCCTCTGAGATCCCGGAGGTGAGAGCCCGGCGTGGACACACGGATGCGAACGTCAAGCTATTCAGGGTGGTTGACGCGCAGTCGCCCCCGCTGCAAACACCCCGTGAACGATGGCCGACGGGAAGATACCGATGTCAACCTCTCGAGCGACACCTCGGCGTGGGGGCTACCCCGGCTCGGGAAGGTCGCTGCGATACTCCCCGGTGAGTTGGTCGACAGCGGCCCCCACCGTCGGGGCCAAGCGGTCGGCGCCGAAGCGGGATTCCAGGCCGTATCGGCGCAACTGGTCGCGCACCGGGTGCTTGAGTTCGGCGATGACAAAGACGATCCCTCGAGCCGCCAGGTAGTCGTCCAGTTCGATGAGCTCCTCGACGGCGGTGGTGTCGATTCGCGTGATGGGCTCGGCGGCCAGCACCACGGCCGTCAGGGGCTCCGGGGTGGCGCGGACCACGTCGCGGACGAAGTCGTCGAACAGGCTGCCGTTGGCGAAGAACAGCGGGGCGTCGAAGCGGACGATCGCGATCCCCGGAACGCGGCGCGCGGTCGGGTTGCGCGCCAAGTCGTGGTAGCCGCGCAGGCCCGGGACCCGGCCGAGTTCGACGCGATAGGGCCGCCGAGACTGATTGACGAAGGCGACCAGCGACAGTCCGATCGCCACCAGGATTCCCTCCAGCACCCCGATCACCACGACCCCCGTCGTCGCGGCTAGGGACAACGCGCCCTCCAGGCGGTCCATGCGCAGCAGGCGCGCCAGTCCGCGCAGGTCGATCAGCGAGGCCGCGGCCACGATCACCACCGCGGCAAGCGCGGCAGTCGCCAGATAGGCGGTGACCCATGGCATCAGGAACATGAAGGCCACCAGCAGCAGCGCGCCGACCACCGCGGCGAGCTGACTGCGAGCACCCGCCTGCTCGGCGACGGGGGTCCGCGACGCCGAGGCGGAGACCGGAAAACCACCGAACAGGCCCCCAGCCACATTCGCCGCGCCGACCGCCCGCATCTCGGCATCGGCGTCGACCGATTCCCCTCGGCGCGCCGCGAAGGTCCGCGACAGGACACTCGTGTCGGCCAGGGCGATGAGGGCGATCCCGAGCGCGGGCACGGTCAGCGCCGCCACGTCGGACCACCCCACCAGCCCACGTGCGGGCACGGGTAGCTCTCGCGGCAGCGCGCCGACGACGGCAACCTCGCCGGACCAGCCCATCACGGCGACGGCGACGATCGACCCGGCCACCGCGACCACCACGCCGACGGCCCGGACGCCGAACAGGCTCGCCAGGACGATGACGGTCAGGCTCCCGAGGCCGATGATCGCCGACGGACCAAGCACGGCGCCCGTGAACAGCAGTCTCACGAACTCGACGAACTCGACGACGGGCGATCCACCATCCACCTCGATGCCGACGAGCACCGGCGCCTGGCTGATCAGGACCACGACGGCGATGCCCGTCAGGTAGCCCACCCGGATGGGTCGCGAGAGCAGGTCCGCGAGAAACCCGATCCGCACCAGCCCGGCGGTGATCAGCGCGGCGCCGACCAGCACACCGAGGACGCCCGCCAGCGCCACTGCACGATCCGTGCTCCCCGCCGCCAGGGGAAGCACCGTCGCGGCGATGATGGGGGCGAGCGCCGAGTCCGGGCCGAGCACGAGCACGCGTGACGGTCCGACGACGGCGTAGACGATGAGCGGCACGACGGTGGCGAACAGCCCGGCGTAGGCGGGCAACCCCGCAGCCTGGGCGTAGCCCATTCCCGCGGGAATGAGCACCGCGGTGAGCACCAGGCCGGCCAGGAGATCGTGGCGCAGCCAGGCTCGGCGATATCCCGCGAGCATGGCGGCCCCTGGAAGCCATCGTGTCAGCGCGCTCGCCGACGCGGGATCGTGCCTCGTCGTCTCCTCGGATGCCACCGGTCCTCCTCTCCCGGTCAGAGTACGCGGAGCGAGGAGAGAAAGTGCCGTTCGCCGAGGGGCGACTGTCCACGCGCTCGGCCCTGCGCCGCAGTCGCGTGACCGGCCTTCCTGGCTATCGTGTCGCATGCAGCGTGGGGGCTGCTCAGGATGGGAAGGAAACGACTATGAGCGCCATCGGATCGGATCGCCTCGCCTCCCCTGGACGCCGACCACGAGCCCTCATGTTGGCCGCCCTCGTTCTGACGCTGAGCATGTTCGTCGGTGGAACCCTCCCTGCCCGCGGCGATGCCACCGATTGGGACCGGCTCATGAGCGGCGCCCTTGCCCGCACGGCGCTGACACCCGGCCTACAGGCTCCGTCGGCCTGGGCGGTCATCGAGCCCGGGCCGGTCAAAGACGAGTTCACCACGTTCGCGGGCGGAGCCGGAGGCGCCGCCGCAGACACCCCGTTCCTGATCGGCTCGCTGAGCAAACCGCTCACCGCGGCGGCGGTGATGACGCTGGTCGAAGGCGGCCGGATGGGACTCGACGCCCCGGTGAGCGACTATCTGCCGGGCTTCCGTCCACACGATTCGGACGCCCTCACCGTCGCCCACCTCCTCAGCCACACCAGCGGGTTCAGCGCGGAGGCGGGCCTCGACGCCCACCACGACCCCGGCTTGTCGATCGCGGATCGCGCGGCCGGTGCGAGCTCCGCGCCTCGCGACCTCACCCGGACCCCAGCGGCATTCCGCTATTCCAACCTGAACTACGCCGTCCTCGGCGCCGTCGTCGAAGCGGTCAGCGGCATGGACTTCGCCGGCTATATGGAGCAGGAACTGTTCGCCCCTGTGGGCATGCCGAACTCCACGGCCGATCCGGCCAAGGCCCGGGAGGTCGCCGCGGGAGGGCACATCTTCGCCTTCGGCGTGCCGGTCTCGTCCGTCGAAACCGTACCGGTGGGCGCCGGACCGGACGGCTATACGGTGTCGACGGCCAACGACGTCGCCGCCTTCCTCAGGATGCTGCTGCGAGAAGGCATCGCCGACGACGGCACCCGCGTGCTCGGCGCGGAGAGCGCGCGCAGCCTCCTCACCCCACACACCCCGACGCTGGGGGCCGGCAGCGCCGCGCCCGGCACCGACGGCTACGGCTTCGGCTGGGGCACCGGCGGCACGCCGGAGCGGCCGATCGCCGCCCACGTCGGGCGCACGGACGGTTTCTTCGCCCATGCTCAGTTGCACCCAGCCGACGGGCAGGCGGTACTCGTCCTGCAGGCCGTCAACGGCCCGCTGTACGACCAAACCGCACCGGTGGCGATCGCCGCGGCGGCTTTCACCGACGATGGATCCGCAGGCATCGGAGAACCGGCGATCGTCACCGTCGCCATCTTCGTCGCCTTCGGCCTCATCGCCTTCGCCGCGGCCTTGCTCGTCGGATGGCTGCGAAGCCGCCGTGACCGTCGGTCTCCCCCGCGCACCCCGGCCGCGGCGACGCGTCGAGTTGCGGTGCGAGCCGCGCTCGACATCGGCGGCGGAATCCTCGTCGTCGTGCTCTGGCTCCTCGGCGCTGGGCTCATGTTCACCGGAAGGCCGTCGCTCGGCACCGATCCGTTCGCCGCCTCCGTGGAGCTCACCCTGATCTGCGGGGCGCTCGGCGCCTTCCTGGTGGGGCGCGGTGTCACCGGCCTGGCAAGGTATCGGCGCTCCTGAGGGAGACTGGACGCATGACCATCCACAGCAACCACCCTTTCCTGCCCCCGCCCGAGCAGCGGGAACCCACGCGGCGGTTGCGTGGTCTGCTGCCGTCTCCGGTCAGCATCTGGACGAGCGCCTCGGGGGATCGGCGGGACGGCTGGACCATCTCGTCGATGCTGGTCGCCAACGGGGAGCCCGCGGAGATCGTCGCCCTCATCGACGAGGACAGCGATTGGTGGAGCCTTTTCCGCAGGACCGGCCTCGCGACGGTCAACATTCTCGGCCCCGGGCAGGGCGGCATCTCCGATGTCTTTGCGCGCGTCGCCCCGTCGCCGGGCGGACCCTTTCGTACGGGTACGTGGGAAGACGGCACCCACGGACCCCGACTGGCCGGTGCCGCCGCGTGGGCCGGGGTCGCCCTTGTCTCCGAGGACCCGGAGCATGCCGGGTGGGGTCTCCTGGTGCGCGCGAGAGTGGAGTGGATCGAGATCGCTCAGGGCGTGACCGCTTTGGAGCACCGCGGCGGCCGCTACCTCTGAGCGATCATCGCTACCCCACGGATCCCAGCGCGAAGGGCAGGACCGCGTCGGCTCCGGCGGCGCGGAGGAGCCGGCCCGCGACGGTGAGGGTCCATCGCGAGTCCACCAGATCGTCGACCAGCAGGATCGGTCCGTCCAGCGTCGCGAGACGCTGCCGCATGGCATCCGGGACGTCGAACCGTCGCCACACGTCGCGTACTCGGAAGGCGCTGTTGGTGGACCGCATCAAGGGCAGGGCTCCCGGATCCAAGGCCAACGGGCCGAGCGCCTCCAAGCGTCCGGCCGAGGCGATGCCCATCCCCAGCGACTCCACAAGACGCGGGCGAGACAGGCTGGGCACCCACGCGACCGCGACGGGACGCTGCTCCCACTCCCATTCGCTCAGCACCCGCAGGCAGGCCTGAGCCAGACCGGTCGGCACCTCGGTGTCGATCGGCCGGCCCTCCGCGTCGGCCCGGAAGAGCTCGCGCAGGGCGTTGCCCCAGCCGAGGTCCGTCAGTCGCGCGACGGCGCGTCCCTCGCGCACCTGCTCCCCCGCGGGGATCTTGCCCTTGAGCGGCCGTCCGCTCTCGTCGGTGAGGTGCAGCCGGTCGAGACCCTGCGGCCAGATCGCGCGGGGCGCGAGTGGAACGCCGAGCCGGTCCAGCTGGGTGCGCGCCCTGCGACTGGACTCGTCGGCCACCGCCGTCGGATACCAGGGCTCGGCGCAGACGTCGCAGCGACCGCAGGACGACGAGTGCGGGTCGTCGAGCTGGGCGGTCAGGAACGCCATCCGGCAGGAGCCGCCGCGCTCATAAGTGAGCATCGCCTCCTGCTCGGCCACCCTGGCGGCAGCGATCCGGTCGTAGCGCTCCTTGTCGTAGCGCCATGGCCGCCCGGTGGCGACCCATCCCCCGGAGACGAGCTGCACGGCGTCGTCGACGGCGAGCACCTTGAGCAGCAGCTCCAGCTGGCCGCGGCGCAGATCGACGCGCGCCTCCAAGGCGGGCACCGACAGCGGGCCGTCCGCGTCGGCGAGGGCGGTGAGGATGGCGTCCGCCCGCTCCGGCGTGGGCATGGCATTGGTGGCGAAGAAGTGCCAGATCTCGCGGTCTTCGGAGCCGGGCAGGAGCAGCACGTCGGCGCTGGGCGTCGCGCGGCCGGCACGTCCTACCTGCTGGTAGTAGGCCACCGGAGAACTGGGCGCCCCCAGATGCACGACGAAGCCCAGATCCGGCTTGTCGAAACCCATACCGAGGGCCGAGGTGGCCACGAGCGCCTTCACCTGGTTCGTCTTCAGCGCCTCCTCGGCGGCCAACCGCTCCGCCGCATCCGTGCGCCCGGTGTAGGGCAGGACGCGGTGCCCCGCCGCGGCCAGGGCGACGGCGGTGTCCTCGGCGGCGGCCACGGTGAGGCAGTAGACGATGCCGCTGCCGGGCAGCGATCCGAGGTGCTCGGAGAGCCAGGCCACCCGCCGGGCCGCCGTCGTCAGGGTGAGCACGCCCAGGCGCAGGGAGTCTCGCGCCAGCGCGCCGCGCAGCGTGAAGACGTCCCGCGCTCCTGTGGCCGATGCACCCAGCTGCTCCGCGACATCGGTGACCACCCGCTCGTTCGCGGTGGCGGTGGTGGCCAGCACGGGTACACCGTCGGGCAGCTCGGAGATCAGGGTGCGAATGCGGCGGTAGTCGGGACGGAAATCGTGGCCCCAGTCGCTGATGCAGTGCGCCTCGTCGATCACCAGCAGCCCCATGGCGCGGATCAGCCGGGGCAGTTGCTCGGCCCGGAACCGGGGGTTGACGAGCCGTTCGGGAGAGACGAACAGCACGTCGACCGCGTCCTCGTCGAGGAGCTGCTCGACCTGGGCCCATTCCGTGGCGTTGGCCGAGTTGATGGCCGCCGCCCGGACGCCGGCTCTCTCCGCCGCCGCCACTTGATCCCTCATGAGCGCCAGCAGAGGCGAGACGATCAGCGCGGGACCCGCACCCGCGCGGCGTCGCAACAACGCGGAGATGAAGTAGACCGCCGACTTCCCCCAGCCCGTGCGCTGCACCACCAGGGCGCGCCGACGGTGCGCCACCAACGCCTCGATGGCCTCGGCCTGACCGGGATGAAACTGCGCCGCAGGGTTTCCCGTCAGCTGCCGCAGGATGGTCAGCGCGTCGGCCCGCCAAGACTCGGTGTTCTCCATGCCGACTACCCTCCCACGAACCACCGACAGGGAAGGTCTTCGCACGGCCCACCGGGCAGGCGTGCTTCCGGGCGGAGCTATGGTTGCCGGAAAGGCCACCGACGAGACGAGGGCGTACGTGTCCGACACCGAGGACATCCCCTGCCAGGACCTTCGCGATACCCGGCTCCCGGACTCACCCGATCCGGTCATGCTCGCCTTCGCCCGGCAGATGCGCGACGACTTCACGCGCCTGATGATGGAGTACCAGTTCGCCGCCGACGAGGTGATGACCAAGGTGAAGATCCTCCGCGAGGAGTACCTCCACCTCCATCAGTACAACCCGATAGAACACATCGGGTCGCGGGTGAAGTCGCCGACCAGCATCTTCGAGAAGATCGTCCGGCGGGGGCTGAGCCCATCGCTGCCGGTCATCCGCGAGAACATCACCGACATCGCGGGCGTCCGGATCACGTGCAGTTTCATCCCCGACACCTACCGCATCCTGGAGGCGCTGACCTCGCAGGACGACGTCCGGGTGCTGAAGGTCAAGGACTACATCGCCCACCCCAAGCCCAACGGCTACAAGAGCCTGCACGCCATCATCGAGATCCCCGTCTTCCTGTCCACCGGCGCCGTGCCGGTCACCGTCGAGGTGCAGATCCGCACCATCGCCATGGACTTCTGGGCCAGCCTCGAGCACAAGATCTTCTACAAGTACGACGGCGACGTGCCCGCGCACGTCGCCGCCGACCTGGCGGAAGCCGCGGCCGCCGCCGAACAGCTCGACCTCCGGATGCAGCAGCTCCACCGCGAGATCCACGGCGACCTCACCGATCCCCACCGGCAGCCGGCTCAGACCGTGGACCTCGACGAAGACATCCTGCGGCGCATGTGGGAGCTGTACCGGGCTCATCCCCAGCAGGCCCCTACGAGCGCTTGACGTGCTCGAAGACGGCGGCGCGCCACCGCAGCGCTCCCTTTTCAGTGGCCGATCAGCTTGTGGCGGAACCGCTTCAGGGGCCCAGCTGCGCGCCGCTACCGTGGGGCCATGCCGCAACCCCAGGGACACCGTGTCATCAACCCGAGCGTGCTGTACGTCGGCACACCCGTGTACCTCGTCGCCACGCGCAACCCCGACGGAACGGCCAATCTGGCCCCCGCCTCCAGCCACTTCGCGCTCGGCAGGATGATCGTGCTGGGGCTCGAGGAGGGCGGGCAGTCCCTGGACAACGTGCGCGCGCATCCGGAGCTCACCGTGAACTTCCCCGCGTCGCACCAATGGACCCACGTCGAGCGGCTGGCGGGGGTCACCGGCAAGAATCCGGTGCCCGAGGACAAGGCCGCCCAGTACGAGTTCGAGCCGCGCAAGTTCGAGCGCGCGGGTCTCACCCCCGTCGACTCCGATCTCGTCGCCGTCCCCCGCGTCGCCGAGGCCCCGCTGCAGCTGGAGGCGCGTGTGCGGCGGATCACGCCGGGCGTCGCGGGAATCTACGCCCTGGTGGAGGCCGAGGTGGTGCGGGTACACGCGGCCGCAGAGATCACCGTGGAGGGCACCGAACATCTCGACTCGGAGGCCTGGCACCCGCTCATCTACGCCTACCGGCACTTCTACGATCGCGGGCCGGAGGTCGGCTGGACCCGCAAGAGCCCCTTCTCCGCGCCCCCGCCGGATCTCGCCCGCTGGGAGCAGACGGGGGGTAGTTGGCACGTGCGTCACGCCTCCGCCACCCATGCGGCCGTGGCGCTGCTGGCCCCCGGCGGCGAGGTCGCCGATGTCGTGACCCTGGTCGCCGAGCGAGACGTCCGCTGGGCACGGGTGCAACTGGCCATCGAGGGGACCCCGTCGGCCTAGGGCGTGTTGCGAAAGTGGAAATGGCCTACTCCGCGACGCCCTAGCCCCCCTCCAGATGCCGGGCGATCACCCGCAGGGCATCGACGGTGTTGGTCCCGTCCTTCTCGAACACGCGGTCGCTGATCTTGACGATCACGGTGCGCGCCTCGGGATGCAGGCAGATGTACTGGCCGAACACCCCGAGCGCCGTGAAGTCTCCGTCGCTGGTGGGTGGATGCCACCAGTGCGCGGAATAGCCCCATCCGTCGGGAAGGTGTTGCCTGGGAGCGGAGATGCGCTCGATCCACGCCAGGGGAACCACCTGGGTGTCGCCGACCCGCCCGCCATCCAGCACCATCTGACCGATCCGGGCCAGGTCGCGGGGCCTGGCGTTCACGCAGCAGAAGGCCTTCTCGATGCCGCCTTCGCGGTCGAGGTTCCAGGTGGCGTCGGCCTCGGCACCGATCGGCGTCCACAAGCCTTCGGAGGCGATCTGCGCCAGGGGCCGCCCGTGGATCCTCGCCAGGATCAGGCCCAGCATCTGCGTGTCGATGCTGCGATACTCGCACCGGCTGCCCGGCTGGAAGCGCATCTGACGCCGAGCGCGGATGTAGCGGGGAAGGTCGGTGCTCAGCATCAGCCGCGGCACGCCGGAGAAAGGCCACCAGGGGTTGTAGACCTCCGCGATATCGATGCCCGACGTCATGTCGAGCAGGTCTCTCACGGTGATCTCGTCGTAGCCGGTGCCGGTGCGCAGCTCGGGGAGCAGGTCCACCAGGAGGTCGTCCTCCGACAGCATGCCTCGGCCTATCGCCTGGCCCACCAGCAGCGAGACCACTGCCTTCGCCACCGACCACGACGGCAGACGCGCGTCGACATCGAGGTCCTCCGCGTACCACTCGTGGACGAGCCGCCCGTCGTGCAGCACGACGAGGGCCCGGCTCTTCGTCAGGCGCAGCATGTCATCTAGGGAGATCTCCGTGCCGTTCCAGGGCACGGTGGAGGGCAGGCTCTTTCCCACCGCCTCTCCGAGCGGCCGGACCGGACCGGAGGCCGGTACCGGCCGGCTCGGGAACTCGTCGCCCCAGGCCGACGGGGGTCGTCGTCGCAGGCGTCGCAGCGCGTGCGGCGGCCGCACCCTCAGCGCCGCCGTCACGCCGTAGGAGATCCCTGCGAGAGCAACCGCCCCGAGCGCGACGGCGGTGAGCGTGCGGCGCGCCGCCGTCGACGCCTGTGTCATGGGTCGGTTACTCAGGGAAGCAGTTCGGCGACGGAGCCCAGCACCTCGTCGGGGCGGAAGGGGAAGCGTTCCATCTCCGTGCGATCAGAGATGCCCGTCATCACCAGGATGGTGTGCAGTCCGGCCTCCATGCCCGCGACGATGTCGGTGTCCATCCGGTCACCGATCATGGCCGTGGTTTCGGAGTGGGCGCCGATCTTGTTGAGCGCGGAGCGGAACATCATCGGGTTGGGCTTGCCGACGACGTAGGGCTCCTTGCCGGTCGCCTTGGTGATGAGCGCGCTGATGGCTCCGGTGGCGGGGAGGGCTCCCTCGGTGCTCGGCCCGGTCGCGTCGGGGTTGGTCGATACGAACCGCGCGCCCTTGTCGATGAGCCTGATGGCCTTGGTGATGGCCTCGAAGGAGTAGTTGCGGGTCTCCCCCACGACGACGAAGTCCGGGTCGGTCTCCGTCATGATGAACCCGGCGTCGTGCAGGGCGGTCAGGATGCCGGCCTCGCCGATCACGAAGGCGCTGCCTCCCGGCTTCTGCTGCTTGAGGAACACCGCGGTGGCGAGGGCGCTGGTCCAGATGCAGTCCTCCGGAACCGTGATGCCCGACGCGGCCAGCCGCGCGCTCAGGTCGCGGGCGGTGAAGATCGAGTTGTTGGTGAGCACGAGGTAGCGCTTGCCCGTCTCCTGCCAGTGCTGGATCACCTCGGCGGAGCCGGGGATGGCCTTGTTCTCGTGAACGAGGACCCCGTCCATGTCGGTCAGCCAGCATTCGATGTTCGTGCGGCGCTCGAGGACCGGCGACAGCTCGGCCTTCGGCAAAGTCTGCTTACTCATCATGCATCCCAGTATCCCGGCAGGCCGGGCGCTACGGCCGAAGTGCCAGAATGTGGCGATGACCACGATATGGCGGGATCTCCTGCTCGATCAGCTCGACTTCTACTGGAACGCCCATCTGCGCCCGCGCCTCCAGGGCCTGACGGATCACGAATATCTGTGGGAGCCCACGGAGGGCGCGTGGTCGCTGCGCACCGGCGACAACGGTGTGGTGCGGATCGAGTCGGTCGTCCCCGAGCCGCCGGTTCCTCCGCTCACCACCATCGCCTGGAGGATGGCTCACGTCGGCCGCGACGTGCTGGGGGCCCGCGCCCGGGCGTTCTTCGGCGGCTCGGACGCGCCCGGCGACGCGGACATGTTCGACGAGCGGCACTGGCCCGAGCCGCTGCCCCTCACCGCCGAGGGCGGCCTTGCCCTCCTGGAGGCGGGTTACGAGGCCTGGCGCTCGGGCATCGCGGCCTTGGACGACGACACCCTGCTCCGCCCCCTCGGCCCGAAGGCCGGCCCCTTCGCGAACGACTCGATGGCCGCTCTCGCCCTGCACCTGAACCGGGAGACGCTGGCCCACGGCGCGGAGATCTGCCTGCTGCGCGATCTCTACCGCGTCCAGATCGACCAGGAGGATCCGCTGATCCGCGCGATCTACGCAGGCTACGCGAGCGATGTCGAACACTGGCTGCATCGTCAGGCCGGCCTGGCCGAGCTTCCCGCTCAGGAGCCGTCGATCCTCGCCGACGTGGCGGCCCTGCACCATTGGGATGTGGTGCGGATCCTCGTCGACTACGGCTTCCCCGCCACCAGCGCGACGGCCACCGGCGCCACCGCCCTGCACTACGCGGCGGCGGCCGGTGAGATGACGGCGGTGAAGCACCTGATCGATGCCGGGGCCGATCCCCGGGTCGTGGAACACGGCTTCGGCCTCGACCCCGCCGGATGGGCGTCGCACTTCGGCCACGACGAGGTCGCCGCCGTCCTGCGCACCGCCGCTTCGGCTGCCGGCAGCTGACTCGCGCCTGGGCACGGGTCGTGGGACTCGGGTCATGATGGTTGGGTCGTGGTCGTTGGGTCCGTGGTGTTACAGGTGGGGTCCGCTCCTGCCCGGCCGCCTCACGGCGCTTCGCGCGTGCTGAGCGGCCCTGACGCCCACCAAACCCACTCGCGGACCCCACCCTCCACACCACTCGCCATCCCGGCGCACGTTGCGCGTCGTGGCAAACGGGAGGAGCGCGAAGCAGCCCCATGACGCTCCTTGAGGAGCGGATGCACCGGCCGAGGAACGAGGCCCGGGGAATCCGCGTCTCGAAAGGGGCGACCGGCAGCCGAAAAGCAATCCCGAGCCAGGTGACGGCGACCCGATCGACTGAGCCCCACAGCTGCCAACGAACCAACGCGCGGAAGCATTGGGCTCCCCGGCGCACATGTGCTGTGAGGAACGATAGTGTGCCGTCAGGCACGCTCGGCGCCGTTATCCGTCCGGATCGTCTGCCCGCACGGTATACGCGTCCGCACTCGGGTGCATCGACATTGGCCAACGAGGCGCCTTGCCAGGAATTGGGGGAACTCATGAAAGCCCATTCGGAGGAGTCCGGCAACGGACCAGGATTGGACGCGCCACCAGAGGCTGCCGTGGCACCCGATGGTCCTGATCGCGCCGCTGTAGCCAGCGACCCCAAGGACGGTCGCCTACTTCTCGCCACCGGCAGCTACGACAACAATGTGCGGGTTTGGGATCCCACCCGTGGAGCACAGGTCGTGAACCCGCTGACTGGCCACACCGACACGGTGCGGGCGATCACGTCGTTCACCAGCGGGGGGGCGGGTGTTGCTGGCCACCGCCAGCAACGACAACACGATACGGGTTTGGGACCCCACCCGTGGAGCACAAGTCGGGGACCCGCTGAGAGGCCACACCAGCTGGGTGACGGCGATCACGTCCTTCATGGCAAGCTCCGCTCCAAGTCAGCGCCATTTCAGCCGATGAAGACCGAGTGGATGGCCCAACTCGGGTCACAGAGCGTCTCCTCGAACTTCGCCGACGTCCCGACGACCAGAGTCCTGAGGTGCCAGTCTTCACCTAACCGTCTACGCGCTCAGGCCTTGGTCTCAGCCAGCCGCTTGATCCTGGTGTCCAGGCGGAGCTTGTCGGGACTCCCTGAGAATCCGCGGATGGCTGCCATCAGGTTGCGGTCGATGGTGCTGGTCAGCTTCGGCTCGAGGATGTCGAGCAACTCTGCCCACTGCTCTTGACCGACGCGCCCGCCGATCAGCGAACTGTATTCCGGGTCGAGGAAGAGCCGTAGCGCGAGGCTGGCGTCGGTCGACGAGAAGCGCGCCAGCATCTTCTTATATGAAACCTCGGCGGCCGCGCTGACCCCGTGGCCATTGCCCATGAAGCAATCGATAACGACACGAATGTAGCGTTCGCGAACGGCGTCGGGGACGTCGCCTTTTTCACCCGCAAGATCGAGCACCCTGCGAGCAGGCGTCGGCTCGTTGTAGAAGTTGTTGAAGCCGTGGTGCGCGCTGCTCAGCAGGTCGAGTGCATCGCTCATATCGATCGCTCGAACTTCGCTCGTGAGGTAGGCAGTGCCGTTCACCAAGTCAATCAGTTCACGAGCCGCCGTCGCGAAGTCCGTCTCGGCGCTTGCGCTTGCTCGGCCGTGGCGAAGCCCGAAGCTCTTGCGCGCCGCATCCTGTACGAACGGCCACAGGCGCGGCCAGAGCAGCCGTACGTTGTCCGCGACCGTCGGGGTGCGATCTGGAGTGGTGTAGAGGCCGAACAGACCGTTGGCGAGGGTGTCCGCGCGGTCGGGTGGCAACTGGTCGAAGAAGGCTGCTGCGGCATCTACTGCAGCCTGATCCAGCAGGTCCTTCTTCATGTTCGCGAGCAGTCGCCCGGTGTGGGCGGTGACTGTGTCGGTGGGTGTGTTGATGACCTCGCGGATGCAGAGTTGCAGGAAGGCCACCAGTTCGAGACCGGTCAGGTCGTTCTGGTTCGGGTGTGCCGCGCTGGCGTGGTTACGCATGAAACGGATGTGATCCAAGCGCGCGTAGCCAACATCGCTGATGAGCCCAATCTCGCGCGAGGCGCGAAGCAGCCGCGCGTCGTCGACCGAAGGAAGATCTTCCTCGGTCTTCAGCGACTTGCGAAGGTCGGAGTTCGTGCCGGCCGCGATGTCGAAGAAGTAGGCGAGGTCGAACCCGGCCACCCGCGATCTGAGCGCCGAAACAAGCTCGTCCCACAGATAGTTCAGCGCCGCGTCGAACAGGCCGACCGTGGCCGCAGCCACCATCTTGGAGACATAGTGCGACTCCGCGCGGATGCCGGCGTCAAGCTCGGACAGGACGTTGCCGACGTTGCCGACCATCGCGACCCGCTCTGAGAGCGGCATGAAGAGTTGCTGAGTCGGGAGACCGAACTCCTCAAGCATGCCGCGCACGCCCGATTCGAACTGGGCGAGTTCGGTTCCGGGCGTGCTGCTCGGTACGACGGCCAAACCAGCCGAAGGCTCAAGTTCAGTCATGGCCTAAAACTAGCGGAGATGTTGGCGTGAGCGATGCTAGGAAAGTCAGCCACGGCTCTCACCCGGAAGATCCGAACCTTCAGCTTCAAGTGCAGCGACAAGGGTCGAGACCACCGACAACAGCGCTGTTGCTCTCCTCATTACCTCACTGTTCCAGTTCGGACTCTCGGCATCGTCTTCGCTGCCGTTGGCGGCGAAACGAATGCGACGGAGTGTCCGCAGCGTCCCATCTCCGATCTTCTCCGCTTGCTTGGTCCAGGCCGCGCCATCTTCCTCGGCAAGTGAAGCCGCGCGGCCAATCAGCCCATGGACGAGATCGCCGGCGAGTCGATCGACGAGCAGTGCGGTTTTCAGAGTGGTGCTTGTCTCGGTCTCCTCCGGGCTTGGCTCGGTATCAGCGGCGAATGCGCCGAAGTATGCCCACGGCCTCCTTCCGGGCGCCAGCCTTTCGATTGCCGCCTCCACCTCGTCCACTTCAGCGAGAGGTAACCGGCCGCCGGGCAGCTGACGACGGAGCGACCAGAGGCGGAGGATTAGGTCGGCGATCTCAGCCTCGGCGATGCCTCTCTCAGATCCAGTCTTCTGTTCAAAGCTGATCATGCGCTCCGCAAGATAGTGAGCTACCCAGCGTCCGAGAGTGTCGGTCTGTTCCAGCTCAGCCGCCAGCAACTTACCTAGTTCCAACACAGCCGTTGAAGTCGTTCCATCCTGTCCCCGGTTGGTAGAAGAAGACCCGGAAGTCGTTGTCATGATCGGCGCCACCTCCTTCGTCGTCGTTGCCTGTGACGCCGGCATAGCGAGCGCGACGATCCTCGAGTCTCACTCGTACTTCCACGATGAGCGCGGCGCCGAGGTGTCCCAGCATCTGGTCGAGCGCTTCGGTCGTGATCCTTAGCCGATTGCCTGATGGGCCGTGTGGTTCACGGCCGAGGCTAATCTCCGCCCAGGTCTCAGCTGCCAAGACGACGTCCCCGTTCTTGCTCTCCCAACGGAGACCACCGTCCCCGGATGTGATGCTGAGTGTCTCCGCAATGTTTGCGGAAGGGCGAGGTAGCTCGGGCGTGAGTTCGGTGGCCAGGGGGTCCAGTCGATCAATTCCGCCTTCAGAGTGCGGCGTTGACACCCAACCTTGAAGTTGGAGCGGAGGTGAAGAGAACTGGAAGTCTTCGTCGTCGAGGTCAGCTGATGGGATTCGGAAGCTCCAGTAGCCGTCAGCAGTTTGCAGGGCACGCACAAGCGCGCCAGCGGCCTCCGGGTTGACCAGAGCTGACGCGATGTCAATGGTTAGTGATCGGTCGTACTCAGTTACGGAGGCTGATTGCCAGACTGTCACCCATCCGTCAGCGGGTTTGAGGGCGGCCAGGAACTCGGATTCGTGGACTTGGTTACTTCCTCGTGGTCCGACGGTAGACAAGGGCCCAGGGACCGAGCTTCGTTGATCTGTAATCCATCGCCCGTCGTGGCGTGCGATGTCGAAGTCGGCGAGCCATCCCAAGACGTCGGGCTGTTCTGCATCGGGATCACGGTACGGAGCAGCGGTCCGCATTAGTCTTCCGGCGATGGTGAGTGCCGCGTGACGTTCTAGGTAGTAGTCGAGGTCCTCGGCTTTAGGGATCTCCCACTTGTATCCATAAGTTTCGCCGTCTTGGTAGGTAGCTGCCGTCCGTCTTGGGTCCTCTAGACGTTCGCCGTCGGTTCGCCATCCCCATTCATCAAGGATGAGAGCGCTTGCCGCATCGAGCACTTCTTGGTGTGTGATGACGAGTGCTTTCGTCAGTTTGCCGAGGACGTACTCGTCGAAGTCGGAGTGGAATCGGTGCTCAGCTTGCGGTGCGCCTTTCATCATTGGACTGGGGTGTGTGGGGCGGTGCCAGCTTTCGAGCGCCACGGTCTCTGCAAGCGCGGCCTTCCAATCGGTCCCAATACGGCGGTCTACTGGTGTGGTGGTCAGTAGTGCAATTGATGAGCAGTGCCGTTGAATCGCGGCGTGGTCCGGATAGCGGTTGCTTAGTTCGATCACTACGGACAAGAGTGCGTCGATGGCGGACGGATCGTCGCGTGCTACTCGCTCGACAGCGACCAGGAACCACTCTGCCGCGCTCATCTCGTAGAAGAGGAATCGTTCATCGGCGTACCCAGCTGCATCGCCCCGCATGGCTGCCGATCCGAGCGCAACGATCACTGCGCCGATGCCGAGCTCGATGGCAGTGCGCACTGCGTGTGCGGCCTGCCAGCGAACTGCTGAGCGCGGGTCGCCCAGCGCGGCCCAGAGGAAGTCCGCTACGGCGACATCGATTAGGTCCGGTGGCGTCTGCTCGGCAGCTGCCGTGGGACAAATATCAAGTTCTCTCTCGAAGGTCGCGAGGGCCTCGCCTAGCACGCGGGCAGCCGTGGAGGGGTCGAGGACTGCTGAGGCTCCTGCTGCGAGCATGTAGCAGTGGTCGGCGTCGGTCAACGCTTCCTCAAGATTCAGGTGGTCAAGGGCGCGTTGGAGGAGATCGGTCGTGCGCATCTCCAGGAGGGCGGCCGCCGCAGGCAGGTCAAAGCTCATCCAGTTGTGGTGGAGCAAACGGGCGCCATGTCGATCGACGTAAGTGCTGACTGCTTTCTTCAGTGAGGCGACGAACGATTGAGCGGTTCGAGGACGCGCGAGGGCCGCGTTCAAGAGTTTGGCTAGCTCGTAATCATTAAGGGCGTCAGAGCTCAATGCTGCGTCCAGGATCGGTCCCCATTCAAGCACGGGACGTGTAAAGACCTCTGCGATGAAGAGGCTGTCGCCGTATGAATGAGCCTCTTGCTGAAGTCGGATCGCCGCGTCCACGCCGCTTGCCTGGGTAAGGTCGAGTGCCGCGATCCGCGCCTTGCATTCCTCCAGCTGAGCGGCGCGTTCTACCGCTTCATCTGGTGTAAGGTCGAGGGTCGTGCTCCGGAACTCGTCAGGGTCCCTGGTACGTGGGGGGTCAGGAAGTGAGGTTTGCGTGAGCTCAGCGTCGAGGGAGCACCCAAGTCGGTTTGCGAGATTATTTACAGTGGATAGGGTGTTTGCGTTGAGGCCGCCGGATTCGTCAAGTTCACGGAGCGATGCGCTTAGACCGAGGTTGGTTGAGAAGGGCGCCAGAATCATCGTGAGGTCTGGTCGTCCCGCGAACAGGGCACTGTCCCCTTCGACAAGTCCTCTGAACTGCCAGTTGAGCGTCCCGAACCGGCGATCCCGCCACTGCCCAAGAAGTCGGAGAACGTTCGTGCCCGAGATCAGCGCGAGCGCCGCGACGAGCTTGTGTTCATTGAATCCGTCATACACGATCGGTTCGACGGCTTCGCCAAGGTAAGCGACGCGCTCGGCGAGGGCGATCGCGTCGATAACGTCGATGCCAGCAGCTGCCTGCGTAAGGGCGACTATTACATCCCACCGATAGATCGCGTCATCGCCCACTCCGGTAGCAGCCTTGACCGCTAAGTCGAAGTAGCTTTCGGCTTCGGCCCGGCTGAAACGGTGCAGTCCCCGAGCTATGCGCACTAGCGTGTCGGCCTTGCTGTCGGCCGCTTCGGCGGTGTTCGACAGAGCATGCCGTGCCGCGTTGGAGAGGTCGAGGACCGCCTGCGCGAAACGAGTGTCGCCACGCAAACCCAGGATCAGATCGAGCGCACCCGCAATTGGAGCATCAGCAGCGATCCCCTGAATCGCTTGATTGCAAGCGGCTGTCACAGCTTCTTCTTCGGTGGCCGCGCCGAGTAAGGGCAAGACCTGCCGAGCGATTCGATTGTACATCGACCAGATCTCATCTTGTGAGTGGCGTTTGGGGTAGCTCGCGATCACTCCTGCTGCGGCTTGCGGGTCGAGGCCGCCGCGAGCGTACTTTGCCCAGGCGCTGAGCCAGCTGAGCGCGGGACGCAGATAGCGATTGAGATCCTCGTCATTGGACTTCGCGGGATCGTACTTGCCACGCTTCGCTGGAACTAGAGTCGGCCGGTAATGATCAACGTCGAGTGCCTCACCCATGAGTTCCGCGCGCAGCGCAACTGCGAAGAGGAGGCCCGATCGACCTGGACCGTGTCTGTCACCAAGCCCATTGGGCAGCGAAGGTGGTAGGCATTTGCGAAGTCGTTCCGCGGCTACTGTTGCGTCGGCGATCGAGTGACGCACCGCAAGTGCGCAAAGCCATGAGGCGCCACGGAACGCAGTATCTTCCGCGTTCCGGTGGTCGAAGTCTTCGGCGATAAGGCGCGAACGGAATCGCTTCAGTTTTGTCCATGCGTCGCCTACGACATGCGCATCCAGCGTCATGCCAACGCGCTGCATCTCGCCAAGGACGCCAAGCAGTAGTGCGGGATGGGTGGAACTCGCAATCAAACCTGAAACGTCCTCATCGCTGGCTGATGAAATGAGTATCCGAGCGAGCGCTGCGCTCGATTCCAGGACGAAGCGAGCTGGACGCCAACCTGATATGTATCCGGCAGCCGAATCTGGCCCGTCCGTTCGCAGGACCGCTAATGCAATGTGTGCTACTTGTTCCGGAGTGACGTTCTCGTCTCGCGAGTACCGTTCTCTCGGGGCGCGTACCCAGGCGGCGATGGCTGACGCTGCTTGCCGCGCTCTGCTCCTGGCTGTACTCGCCCCTCCAGCGGTGTGCGCAAGCAACGCTGCCTCGGAGCCGAGTGTCGAACCCGGCCAACTCTCTGGAAGTTCTCGCGACGCGATGAGTTCACCGAGCACTCGAGAGTCCATTCGTGAACCGGCTAGGTCAGGGTTGTCTCTGATGATCGTGAACTGGCGGCCCTTCCCTGCGCGTCCGGCACCGGCGCGCATGGCGAGCTGGACGATCGAATCCGGACGGCGTAGCTGGACAGCGGCACGAAGACCGAAGTCCACCCGGAGGTGCTCGACTTGGGTGCGCTCGACGTCGCTCGTTGACGGCAAGGCATCGTCCGTGGCGACAAGGGCCAGGAGTTCGTCGTGGAGATTCGCACTCCAGAGAACCTCAGGCAAGGACGACGCGGCGTAAGCGGACGAGCCGCTCAGTGCCCGTAACTGCAACGCAGCCTGGGCCGCGACCTCTTGTGTTGCAGGGTGCCGCTTTCGGAAGTAGGTTTCGGTCGGCTCATCGAGAAACTGGACGCTTTGCCCATCCAAGATCAGGCCTCGGCCGAGGTCGGATATGAAACTACGCACACTCGCGGCCTGCGTGCCAGCTAGTTCCGCAAGCACGCCCAACGGCACACTCGGGCGCAAGAGCGTAAGGAGTTGTGCCGCACGTTCGAGTTCCACTCGCGATCTACCGGCGTTGTTGAACGCTTTGGTGACTTGCGCTTGCATGAGAGAGTCAAGCGCAGATGTGGCGTTCGTGAAGCCCGTGACTCGACCAAGAGCGTCATGAATCGTCGCGGTTTCAAACAGCACCGTTGACACGACTCGCGGATTACCCGCGGTTCGATCATGAATCTCTGTAACGTCCAGATTGGTCGCCGACGGGTGGGCGCTTGAAACAACCTTCGCCGTCTCTTCGGGAGTAAACGCTGGCAGCTCGAATGAAACCAGGCCGACGGGAGCCTCAAGGCGATCGAGACGCTCGGGTCGACAGGTGAGCACGATCCGAACATTCGGGGGAATATCGGACTGTAGCCTGAGGAGGTCGCGCACGAACGATCTGGAATCTGCGTTGTCCTCGGCTGCGATCACAGCGTTGTCGGCCGCGTCCACCAGGATGACCAGCTGGCGATCTCCGCTCTGCATGAGCATCTCACTTGCCTGGTCGAGGCGGCGAACGAAAGCCTTGGTGTATTCCTCGGGCGCGAGATTCCCGGCTTGAACGATCGGAAAGCACAGTCCCAGTCCGGCCATCTCAGTCGCGAGTTGAACCAGCCCATCCCGGTGACGATGTCTCGGGCGAGCTGGATTCCGATAGTCACCGTTCCCGAAGCAGTCATAGATGATGACGTCGGCGCGATCAGATAGCAGCTCTGGTAGTGCCCGAGCGAACGTGCTCTTGCCTACGCCGCCCTCCGCAGTAACAACCATCGATCCAGCGGCTTCAAGAATCCGGTCCGCTAGATCCCCATAGGCCTCTCGCGTGATGAAAGGTGCGTTGTCGAGCAGGCACGGCGCCGGGGCAAGCTCATCCTCTCGGCACCCAAACGCGGTGAGGACATCTGCCCTCAGGATTGGGCCGTCCGACTCGGTGCTCGCTCGCGAAGCGACAAGGTCAACAAGAGAGGCAGACACGCGAAGGTCAGCATCGGCAGTGAGCCCACCAACCTCTCGATCAAGTCCACGCCGGAGAGCTGTAATTCCGGGCTCATTGCCTCGAAGGTCGAGCCGTGAACATAGAGACGCCGCAGCAGCGATGGTAAGTTTCGCAGCATCCTTCAACTTGGCAGCCGGCGATCCTTCTGCGGGCGGCTGGCCAGTCGCCATATCGCGCACGGCAGTGATCGCTTCTCGGGCGATCGGCTTATTCGTGACGATAGAGAAACTAATGGTGGCGTCGGGATGCCGAGTGTGTAGCGCATCGTCAAGCTGAGCGAACTTGCTGAAGACCTTGCCGACCTCGCCCAGAGTGAGGTTCTCGTCAGAGCGCAGCGTCGAGTGCTTGAACTGGCGCACTTCCAGGGATGTGAAGCTCTCCTCTGGGGGGCCGTAAAACTCGGTAAAGTCTATGACTTCGGAACCGTCCGGTTCTTTCTCCGAAGAGGTTGAGCCAGCTCCCTCCACGACCACTTGCTGGAGGTCGGATGCGGGGCTCAGAAGATGCAGTAGACGAGCCGCGCCCCAGGTGTAGTGGAATCGATCGCCGTCGCGTGAGGCGCGCACGCGCTCCGACGCGGTGGATCTGCTTCGCCGAGCGGACGAGCCCTTCGTCGCAGCCACTCTTCATCGCTCCCCGAGAAGCGGACAGCGCCAAGCCGAACTAGGGTGACGACTTGCTGTGTCGGTACCGGGCGACATCACCTGGCGGGAACCTCCTACCGGTGACCGGGTCACCTACCGTTCGTTCGACATCACTCCATTTTCTCTCATCCGTGATTCCGCTGCCAGGCGACACGCGCCAAGCAGTCGATGGCCCCCGATCCTCCGCAGCTGCATCCGCAGCTCAGAACGCAGAGCTCGTCCTCAACCAGACAGGGTACACTTATTGCGATTGCTTCGATTGTTTCGATTAGGAGGATGAGCTGATGAGCGACATCGCAACGCTGGTTCCCGAGCCGGCAGACACTGAGCTGGCGGTATCTGCTCTGCGCGGGCTCGACGCCGCACTCGGCGTTGAGGGCCCGGTGCGACTGCGCCTGGCTGGGCAGGTCGGCGATGTGGAGGTGCCCCGGTCTGGACTGGCCGCACTGGCGCAGGTGCTCGACAGCTTCGCGCACGGCGAGGGCGTGACAGTTCTTCCCTCGCAAGCCGAGCTGACGACCCAGCAGGCCGCCGATGCACTGCATGTATCGCGCCCGTTCTTGATCGGCCTGCTCGACGCGGGACAGATCGAGTACCGCACGGTCGGCACCCACCGCCGCGTGAAGGCAGCGTCACTGATCCGCTACCTGCGTGAAGACAACGAGCGCCGCCAGTCTGCCGCTGACGCGCTGACCGCGGAGACTCGCGAGCTCGGATTCGCCTGATGCAGGTCGTCGTCTACGACGCCAACGTGCTCTACCCCTCTACCCTGCGGGACGTACTGATCCGGGTCGGACTCGCACGCCTGGTACAGCCGAAGTGGACGGAGCAGATTCTCGATGAAGTCTTCCGCAACCTGCGCACGAACCGCCCAGACCTCGACCCCGAGCGGCTGGATCGCACCCGCCGGCTAATGAACGAGTCAATCCGCGACGTGACCGTGACCGGCCACGAGCGCTTGATCAACCAGCTCGATCTTCCCGATGCCGATGATCGGCACGTTCTGGCTGCCGCAATCCACGCCGACGCTCAGGTGATCGTGACCCACAATCTCCGCGACTTCCCCTCCGAACGACTGGCACCCTGGGGCGTGGCGGCACAGCATCCGGTTGCGCAGGCCGGTGTCTTTCGCGATCCTGATCCGGTCCTCACACCTGGCTCTCCTGCGGTGACGTAGCTCCAAATCTGGGAGTTGCCCGCGACGGCTGTTGGTAGCGAAAGCGGTCAACCGGTAGCCATCAACATCATCGAACCGGAGTTGTGCTCCGGGGTGGGGACGTTCCCGGCGGACGATGACCCGCATCCCTTTGGGCCAGTTGGTCAGATCGAGCAGGCCGGTGATACTGGGCAACATCCGCGCCGTCACGGGGCTCACCGTCAGCGTCATAAGCACTGGTCCAAACATTTTCAGGGATCAGCTGGTAGAGCTCTGCGGTGTCGAACGGCAGTGTGTAGCCCACCGAGTACGACAAGCGATGACGAGTCAACCACTCCAGGTAGCCCTGGGTACCACCAGCGCCGTCGGTGCGGATCAGAACCTTCTTACCTGGATACAAGCTCTTGCCCGGTAGCTGTTGAAGCGCGGCCGTGGTGAAGGTGATGTGATCGGCCACCGTGTTCGACCCAGCATTGCCCTTACGCAGCAGCATCGCCAACGGTTCCCCGGTGCCGATGCTGCCGTTGTCACAAAACGCCGCCAACGGGTGGAACCCGAACCCGCGTTTGAATGTTGGTGCGACGTGTTGTTTCACGGAGGTTTCCCAGACCAGCCTGCAGGACGCGTTGGCGGAGCAGACAAGCTCAGCCCGGGAAGCCGCCAGCGAGCAGGTCGCTCTTGAAAAGACGAGGCATCTCGTGGCATCGTCTTCGTACTCGCCCATCCTGCCGACGAATCCTCGTCTGATCCGTCGCGTCGTCAACGCCTGGGGAATGCTCGACGCCCTGAAAATCCAGGTCCAGCACGACGAGCCTGAAGACATCATGGTGCGCGCGGCCGTGTTCCTGGTGCGCTTCCCGACCATGACCGATGAGCTCCTGGGAAACGCCCCTCCGATCACGGTCAAGGAGATCCTCGACAGCAACTACGACGGCCCGTGGTCCCATCCCGAGGTGCTCGCCGTTCTTACCGCCGAAGATGGCGAACTCATCGAGCCGGCGAAGCTGGGACGGTGTCTCGGTCGCCAGTATCGCGCAAGACGCCCGGAGATCTCCCATGAGGTGGCGGCTCCCAGGCGCAAGCCAGTGCGACCTCGGACGCGCATCCGCCGGAGACGCTGAGACCGAACACGAGCGTCCTGTCCAGGAGTTTCGGCATCGAGGGCAGCACAACCCCTGACGCAGTGATTAAATCGTTTTATGACCCTGGTGTTGGAGTATGAGCAAGCAGCACGCGACGCCGAGCGCGCGCGGTTGCGACGCGTGCTTGCTCTGCGCGCGATGCTGGCCGAGGGGCAATCGCAGCGCGACGTGGCAGGGCGCTTCGGTGTGACGCAGCCGGCGATCAGTTATCAGGTTGCGCGAGAGCGTACGGAGGGGTGCGCCCGAGCGAGCTTGTCGCGGCGGGCGGGTCGGTGCTGCGCAAGGTGGCTGAGAGTCGCGGCTTCACTCAGCTTGCGGTGTTCGGTTCTGCGGCGCGCGGCGACGACCGGCCGGATTCTGATCTTGACTTGCTTGTTCAGCCACCCCCCCCCCGACGCTGATCTGTTCGACATGCAGCATCTGGAGGAACTCCTTGCGGGCATTGTCGGCAGAGGTGTCGACCTGGTCAGCTACCGCGGGCTCGACCCACGTCTGGATCAGGACATTCTCCGCGACAAGGTGCTTCTCTGAGAAGAAGAGTGCTCCTCTGAGAAGAAGGGGCCAGCCACCAACGCCCCCACACCTGACCGCTACACTCCACGCATGGCAACGACGCAGCGCACCAGACGGCGGAACTCCTGGACGAAGACGGTCATCGCGGGTGCGGCGGCCTTGACCCTCGCCGTGCTCACGGCCTGCACCACCGTCGAAAACGATCCGCCCGAGGCGCCGACGACGGGCCCGACCAGCATGGAACCCGACCTTCCCGGCGTGAGCGTCCCGCTGCCCGATCTGGCACCGCCGATCCCGCTCGCCGAGCTCGGCGACTTCACGGGCGTCGCCCGCCTGGACATGGGGTCCAGCTGCACCGGGACCATCATCGAGACTGGGGTCGACGACGGGCCGGCCTATCTGATCACCAACGGACACTGCACCGGCGACGTCGGACGCGCGCCGCAGGCGGTGACCGTCGGCGAGGAGTGGTTCGGTCAGGCCTTCCTCCTCGACACCTACGACAACCCGTCCCCGCTTACTCTCAACGCGGAGGCCCTGGAGTATTCGACGATGCGCGGTCGCGACGTGGCGATCGTGCGGTTGAAGGAGAGCCTGGGCGAGCTGAAGGGGCTGGGGATCGATCCCATCCCGATCATCGACGAGGAGCCCGCTCCGGGCACCGCTGTGCGCAACATCGCCGCGCCGGTGCAGGACCTGGACTGGGACGACTGGGTGCTGCGCACCGGCGACTGCACCCTCACGCACCAGACCGATCTCCTGGAGTTCCGCTGGCTCTGGACCGACGCCTGGGCCAACGACTGCCCCGGCGTGCGGATGGGATCGTCGGGTTCACCGCTGCTGACCCTCAACGACGACGGCGGCCCCGCAGCCATCGCGGCCGTGATCAACACGACGACCTGGGGCTCCAGCGTCGACAACGGCGGCCTCTGCTTCCTGAACCGGCCCTGCGAGTTCGGCGACGACGGCCTCACGATGGTCGAGGAGACCTCCTACGCCGTCTCGGTCGCCGGCGTCGGCCGCTGTTTCGTCGACGGCGTGTTCACCCTGGGCGGCGACTGCCCGCTTGAGGTGTCGTCGGTGTGGGCGAACACCGGCGGGGGCATCTTCCGCGGCGGCGACCTGCCCGACGCCGTCGGCCAGACCGCCCAAGCCGATCTGGTGATCAACCCGGCCTTCGCGGACAGCGCGCCCGTGCGCACCGCCCTCGTCGAGCTCACCAGATCGACGGTGTGTACCGATCCCGCGGTCTATGCCGACTACGCCACCGCCGAGGCCTCCATCGCCCCAGCCGTCGAGGATCCCTGGGACCCCGGGCTCGTCCTCCCCGTGACGCTGCCCGAGGAGGAGGGCCACTACGCCCTCTGCGCCGTCGCCGGAGACGACTATGCGGGAGCCGCGGCCGTCGTGTTCGAGGTCGACCGGACACCTCCGCTCTTCCAGCCCGGCGCCTCCGTCGAGGACCTGGGCGAGGGCAACGTCTCCATCGCCCCGTTCCTCAACCCCCCGGAGCTCTCGACAGTGCGCTTCACCTGGGTGGAGGGCGACACCGAGTGCCCGACAACGGAACAGTTCCAGGACTTCTTCATCGTGCCGCTCATGCTGGAGGCCGAACACCTCCCGGCCACCTACTGCATCTACGGCCTCGATCAGGCGGGCAATACGACAGACGTGGTCAGGATCCCGATCGCCGCCCGGTAGGGTCGCCGTCACCCGCATCCCCCAGGGAGCGTGCCTCCTCCACGCTCTCGGCTGACGCTCCCTGACGAAGGACGCTCCACCCCTTGACGCTCCTTGAGGTGCTCTACCCCGGTCCCTGAGGGCGAAGCGAGCCCCCCGGCAGCCGAACAACAGTCCCGGCCCAAGGTCGCGGACGGATAAGTGCGGCCAGAC
>DAOLFC010000184.1:0-5022 GCA_035326505.1 Arachnia sp. | reverse complement strand
AGGCCACGCCGCCTCCGGCGAGGACGGCGGCACCGACGGCGACGAGCACTCCGATGCGCCCCTTGCTGGCGATCGCGTAGTTGCCGTGGGCCGTCGCGATGGCCCACACAATCGCCGAGACGATCAGCATGAGGACGGCGACGATCAGGACGAACGTCAGCAGCGCGCCGACCACGGCGCGGAGGTCGCCGATGCCGCCGAGCCCGTCGAAATCGGGGAAGACACCCATCGTCGATCACCCCACCGGCAGGGTCCGATGAATGGGATGACGGATTGGGTCGTGGAAGCAGGAAGGAGCCCTCATGTGCTTCAGGTGCGCATGGGGGCTCTCCCTGCAGCTTTCAGCGGTCGATCCAGGACTGCATCGTCTCCGGGTAGCGGTCGGCCGTGGTGTCAATTGCGGCTGACGCCTGGGTGAGCTGCGCCTGCTCGTCATCGGTGAGCGTTATTGATGCCGCGCCGATGTTCTCCTCCAAGCGATGGATCTTCGTCGTGCCCGGGATCGGGACGATCCACGGTCGCTGCGCCAGCAGCCAGGCCAGGGCGATCTGTGCGGGCGTCGCGTTGTTGCGTTCGGCGGTTTCGCCGAGCAACGTGACCAGGTGAGTGGCGGCTTCCAGGCTCTGTGGCTCGTACCGTGGCAGCGCGGCACGGACGTCTCCGTCCGAGAATCCGGCTCGAGCGTCCACTGTGCCGGTCAGGAGCCCTTTTCCGAGCGGGCTGAACGGGACCAGGCCGATACCGAGCTCGTCCAGAACGGGCATGATCTCCGATTCGGGCTCGCGCCACCAGAGCGAGTACTCGCTCTGCAACGCAGCGACCGGCTGGACGGCGTGGGCTCTGCGGATCGTGGAGACCCCGGCCTCGGAGAGGCCGAAGTGTCCGACCTTGCCCTCCCGGATAAGCTCCTTGACGACTCCGGCGACGTCCTCGATCGGCACGTCGGGGTCGACCCGATGCTGGTAGAGCAGGTCGATCTTCTCGACGCCGAGGCGTTGCAGCGATCCGTCCACGGTCTTGCGGATGTAGTCGGGGGTGCTGTTGAGCCCGGACTCACGGGTTCCGTCAAGGTCGAAGCCGAACTTCGTCGCGATCTGCACCCGATCACGCACCGGGGCGAGTGCTGTGCCGACGAGTTCTTCGTTGGTGAGCGGCCCGTACACCTGGGCGGTGTCGAAGAACGTCACCCCGAGGTCGACGGCGCGGCGGATCACCGCAGTAGCTTCATCCGAGGTGAGTTTGTGGCCGTAGCCGTGGTTGAGGCCCATGGACCCGAAGCCCAGGGCGGAGACCTCCAGGCCGTCGCCGAGCATGCGTGTGTGCATCGTGATGATCCCTTTTCTTTCAGAGTGCTTGGTCTGCCGGGCGGAGCAGGATTTCATTGATGGCCAGGTGTCGCGGCCGAGACAGCGCGAAGGTGATGACCTCGGCGACCTCCTCGGGTTTGACGGTGGCGTGGGCGTAGCCCTCTTGGACGGCCTGGCGTGTTTCCGCGTGGGTGATGTGCGTGGGCAGTTCGGTATCGACGACGCCGGGCTCGATGACGGTCACCCGCACATCGGGCAGCAGTTCCTGCCGCAGGGACTCGGACCAGCCGTTGATGCCCCACTTCGTGGCGGCGTACACGCCGTTGCCGGCGCGGGCCACACGTCCTGCGACGGAGGAGATGTTCACGATGTCGCCGCCGCCGTCTTTGAGTTGGTCGAGGAAGACCTCGGTCGCGGTGATCGCGCCGAGCAGGTTGGCCTCGATCATCGCCCGGTAGTCGGCGTGCTGCTCGGTCAGGAACGGGCCGAGCAGCATGATGCCGGCGTTGTTGACCAGCACGTCCGCGCCGCCGAGTTCGTCCTGCACGAGCTTGCTTGCGGCGAGCAGCTGCGACCGATCGGTGACATCGGCCCGGATCGCGATAGCTCCCTCACTCAACTCGGCGGCGAGGGCCTCGATCCGATCCCGGCGACGCGCCAGGAGTGCAACGGCGTAGCCGCTCGCATGGAGGGAACGGGCGGTGGCAGCGCCGATGCCTGAAGAGGCACCGGTGATAACAGCAACGCGGCCCGCGGTCTGAGGAGTAGTCATAGTGCTCGTTGTCCTGTCATGAATCAGTGGGTGTTGTGTTACCAGCTGCTGCCGTCCGTGCGGGTTGCAACCCAGCGTCCGGCACGTTTGTGGAGAGTGGTCCGGAAGCTTGTTCGCCAGCTGCCACGCTCACCGCCAAGGGTGGCGTCAGTCATCGTCTGTGCAGTGACGACGGCGGCGTCGGAGCCTTCGATCTCAACGGCAACATTGACGTCGTCGATGGAGTGGTAAACGGCTCCTCCTGCTGCGATGTCGTCCAGCCAGTCGTCGCGGGTTTGGGTCTGTCCAGTCATGTGCCCGAGAACGAACTCCTCACCCAGCAGGCGTCTGAGGGTGGTGAGGTCGCTGCTCACCAGGGCGTCGCGGATGTCGCTCCACGCGCCGATGAGATCGTTGCGGGTACCGCGCTCCGTGACCTCTGCGAGCACGTTCACCGCGCTCATGCCTGCTGGCCAGCCGGCGTAGAAGGCGAGGTGGGTGGCGACCTCGGCGAGTTGCTCGCGGCTGAGACCGTTGTCGAGTGCGCGGGCCATGTGGCTCTTGAGCTGCGCGTCACGGCCCAGCGCGATCAACGCGGCAACGGTGAACAGGCTCCGCTCTCGCGCAGAGAGCCCCGGGCGCTTCCACACGTCGGCGAAGAGCACGTCGTCGGTGAGGTCGGCGAGCTTGGGTGCATACTCCCGAACAAGGTCGGAGGCGACACGGGGGTTGGTGCCGGTCATGGTGTCCTTCTTCCGCTTCTCTGCTCAGGCCTCGGGGATCGGCATTCCGAAGTTCTCCAGTGTGATCGAGGAGGGCTCGGGGCCGCTGCGCACGCCCGTATCCAGAGCATCGATGGCCGCCAGCTCCTCGGGGCTGAGCTCGAAGTCGAATACGTCGAAGTTCTCGGCGACCCGGTGCGGCTTGACTGACTTCGGGATCGCTGAGCGGCCCTCCTGGAGGTGCCAACGCAGCATCACCTGCGCTGGGGACTTGCCGTGGGTCGTCGCGACCTGGCCGATCGTCTCGTTCTCGAGTGTGCTCAGCTGGCCCTGCCCGTATATGGTCACGCCACCAATGGGCGACCACGCCTGGGTGAGGATGCCGTGCTCGGCGTGCACTGCCTGCAGCTCCCGCTGCTGGAAGTAGGGGTGCACCTCGATCTGATTGACCGCCGGGACGATCTCGGTCTTCTCCAGGAGCTCGGTGAGCACCTCAGGCATGAAGTTCGACACGCCGATCGCGCGGACCTTGCCGTCGGCGTAGAGCCTCTCCAGAGCTCGGTAGGCGCCCAGGGTGCGATCGAAGTCCTCGGTCAAGGGCTGGTGGAGCAGCAGCAGATCGATGGTGTCGATGCCGAGCTTCGCCGCGGACTTCTCGAAGCCGTGCAGGGCCTCGTCATAGCCGTAGTCGCTGATCCACAGCTTCGTCTCGATGAAGACCTCGTCACGGGCCAGGTCGGAGGCGGCGATCGCGTCGCCGACGCCCTTCTCGTTGCCGTAGGCGGCGGCAGTGTCGACGTGCCGGTAGCCGACCCGCAGCGCCTCGGCCACAGCGGTCGCGGTCTCCTCGGGCGGGGTCTGGAAAACGCCGAACCCGATGGCGGGCAGCTCGACGCCGTTATTCAAGGTGATCGTTGTGTTCGTCATGACATCCACGCTAAGACGGATACGCCACCGGGTGAGAGTCACCAGCATTATCCCCCAGAACTCCCCGCCCTACAGGGCGGTTCACACCCGGCGGCGGGGTGGGAGATACGGGCAGTATCTCCCAGGCAGCGGGGATGAACCCGTACCCTGGAGGCATGGACAACAAGCGCGAGGTGCAGGAATACCTCATCGCCCTGCGTGCCCGGATCACCCCGGAAGCCGCCGGATTGACCGTGTTCGGCGGGGAACGCAGAGTGCCGGGCCTGCGGCGCGAAGAGGTTGCTCAGGTCGCGGGGATCTCCACCGCCTACTACACGCGCATGGAACGCGGAGACCTCTCCGGTGTCTCCGAGTCCGTCCTCTACGCCCTGGTCCGCGCCCTGCAGCTGAACGAGGCCGAAACGACCCACTTGTTCGACCTCGCCCACGCCGCCTCCGGGCCTCGCCCACGCTCACGGAGCAAAGCAGCCCCGCGGATTTCCGAGCGTCTGGCCATGATGCTGGAGACCATGCGCGATGTGCCCGCGATATCGCTGACGCGCCTCGGAGACCCCGCCGCATCGAACGCGCTCGGACGCGCTCTGTTTCCGCACCTGTTCCCCGAGGGGCGGCCACCGCTGAACCACACCCGATATCTCTTCCTCGACCCCCGCTCGCAGGAGTTCTACCCCGACTGGGAGACCAGCGCCCGCGAGACCGTATCCTCGCTGCGGCTGATGGCCGGCCAAGACCCCGCCGACCGCGCACTCATGAACCTGGTGGGAGAGCTCTCCACCCACAGCACCGAGTTCCGTGCCTGGTGGAGCGGCCACACCGTCCGCCTCCACACCAGCGGCACCAAACGAATCAACCACCCCATCGTCGGCGAGCTGACCATCGGCTACGACGTCCTCACCATCGAAGCCACCCCCGGCCTGCGAATCACCACCTACCTGCCCGAACCAGGCACTGCATCCGCCGACGCCCTGGACATGTTGCGCAGCTGGGTTGCAGGCCAAGAGCGCGAGGGCATTTCAGGCGACAGGCACGCCGGGGCTCAGAACGGAGCCGAAATCGGCCGCTGAGTCAGAGCCACTCGCCACGAGAAGGTTGCGGCCCAGCAGACCCACGGTCATGCCTTGACAGTGACGTGGAGGTGGTCGTAGTGGCCTCCGGTGATGGAGGCGGGGTCGTGCATTCCTCCGCCGTTGTAGGGTCGCCAGCCCTGGGCGTCGCGGGCGACTGACCAGATTTGGCCTTGCCAGGTCAGGTACTCGACGTCGAGCACGTCGGCGTTGTCCTTCATCCAGTTGGTGACCTTCCAGCCGGCGTCGAG
>DAOLFC010000183.1:0-5067 GCA_035326505.1 Arachnia sp. | reverse complement strand
TCACCCACCTCGCCCAGGACGCGGGCGCGAAGGTGCTGCTGGTCGGCGACTACGCCCAACTGCAATCCGTGGACGCCGGCGGTGCGTTCGCGATGATCGCCAGAGACCGGGCCGATACCCCCGAACTGGTCGATGTTCACCGCTTGACCCACGCCTGGGAGAAGACCGCTTCACTCGAGCTTCGTCACGGGCGTACGGCGGCTATCGACACCTACCTCGCCCACGAGCGCATCACCGACGGCGGCGTCGAGGCCATGACCGATGCCGCCTACAACGCCTGGCGCGCCGACCGCGACGCGGGACTGGTCTCGGTACTGATCGCCGAAACCCACGAAGACGTGACCATGCTGAACCGACGCGCCCGAGCCGACCTGATCCTCAACAAGACCCTGAAACCCGACCGCGAAGTCGAGCTGCGCGACGGCACCGCCGCCGGCGTCGGGGACACCATCATCACGCGCCTCAACAACCGGAACCTCCGCACCCTGGCCGGACGGGACTGGGTACGCAACGGCGACATCTGGACCATCACCGCCGTCGGCGACGACGGGACCATCACCATCGCACGCGACTACGGGACCGGCACCACCGTCCGCGACGACGGAACCATCAGGGCTCGCAGGCGTGGGCGCAGGTTCGGCGGCAGCATCGTCCTCCCAGCGGCGTATGTGGATGAGCATGTCGATCTCGGCTATGCAGTCACCGCCTACCGCGCCCAAGGCATCACGACCGACACCGCGCACGTCCTGGTCGAACCGACCTCGACGAGAGAGACCTTCTACGTCGCGATGACCCGAGGACGGCACGCGAACCACGCCTACGTGACCCTCGACCGCGCCGACGACCACGCGCAGCCACACCCCGGCGACGACCCGCACGCCACCGCACGAAGCGTGCTCTACGGCGTCCTGCAGCACAGCGGGGCCGAACTCTCCGCGCACGAGACCATCGTGGCCGAACAGGAACTTTGGGGCTCGATCGCCCAACTCGCCGCCGAGTACGAGACCATCGCAGCCGCAGCCCAACACGACCGCTGGGCCACCCTCATCCGCGCCTCCGGGCTCACCGACGAACAGGCCGAGAGCGCCATCGAGTCCGAAGCGTTCGGCCCGCTCGCGGCAGAACTCCGACGCGCCGAAGCCAACCACCACAACGTCGAAGCGCTGCTGCCGCGCCTCGTCGCCGCGCGTGGGTTCGGCGACGCCGACGACATCGCCGCTGTCCTCCACTACCGGGTTGAGCGGGCGACCGCGCGTCCCGCAGGCTCAGGCAGGACACGCAAGCCATCGCGGCTCATCGCCGGCCTCATCCCGCAGGCGCATGGAGTCATCGACGCCGAGATGCGAGCCGCTCTCGACGAGCGAGAAGCACTGATCGAGGCGCGCGCCGACGCCGTACTCGATGGCGCGCTGACCGTGAGCGCGCCGTGGACGAATGCTCTTGGGGCGCCGCACGCCGAGCGACGACGAGCCGCGACCTGGCGCAAGGCTGCCCGGGTGGTCGCGGCCTACCGAGACCGCTACCGCCTCACCGACGACACACCCTTCGGCACCGCGCCAGAGTCTGCCGCGCAGAGGATCGACGCTGCGAGGGCGCGATCCGCGCTGACGCAGGCGACCGAAGTCGCAGGTACGCGCACAGGACGTAGCATGCCCCAGCCGGTCGAGCACAGATCGCCCGGCCGCTCGCTGTAAGTCCTGTGGCAGGCGGGCGACCTGCGGAGGATAGCGTCGTCCACCTGCCTGGAACTGACCCGTGTCGTGGGTGGAGGGAGCATCTGGCACGACCTTGTCTCTCTCGGCAGGTACTCCCCGCAGCGAGAGGTCGCTACCGGTACGCTTAGAAGATCACCACCCGGCTTTGGAGGCGTGCCAATGAGAGGAGGTCCCCTGATGGCGACCAACGATCAGCTCAAGGCACTCGTAAAGAGCCACGCCGACGGGGACGACCCGCAGTTTTACGCGGTGGCCATGCAGGTCGCAGCCAAAGCCGCACGCGCCGGGCAGTCGAAGTTCGCCCAGGAGCTTCGCGACCTCGTCAACGACCTCCGTGAGCGATCTGGTCAACGCGCCCGCATCGCCGCCGTGGTTCCGTTCGCTCAGCCGAAGGGTGAGCTCGGGGCGCTGCTGAACGTCTCGTACCCCGAGGCCAGACTGAGCGATCTTGTGCTCACGGACAAGCTTCACGAACGACTGACGCACGTACTGCTGGAACAGCGACAGCGTGACGCGCTGGCACGACATGGCCTGACCCCTGCCCGGCGTCTTTTGCTCACGGGGCCGCCAGGCACCGGGAAGACATCTACTGCGCGCGTGATCGCGGGCGAACTAGGACTTCCGCTGTTCTCGATCAGACTGGATACAGTGCTGACGAAGTTCATGGGAGAGACTGCCGCGAAACTGCGTCTTGTATTCGATGCGCTCGCCGAGACTCGTGGTGTCTACCTCTTCGATGAGGTTGACGCGCTCGGTGGCGACCGCGCCGCACAGAATGACGTAGGGGAGATTCGTCGAGTACTCAACTCGTTCCTACAGTTCCTCGAAGAGGACACGTCAGACAGCGTCATCATTGCTGCAACGAACCACCCCAGCCTGTTGGACAACGCGCTGTTCCGCAGGTTCGACACCGTGATGGACTTCGCTCTGCCGGACGACGCGGCAGTGGAGTCAGTTATCAAGAACCGGCTCGCGTCATTCCACATCTACAACCTGAGCTGGACACGAATCATCCCGGCAGCTCGTGGTCTGAGCCACGCTGAGATCGCGACAGCAGCCGAGAATGCCGCTAAGCGAACCGTCCTTGGTGGACGCACCCAAGTGCGTACCGATGATGTTGTCATCGCTTTGGAAGAACGTCCCCGCTCCAAGCGTCGGACTGACGGGGCAAACTAGCGGAGATGGCTGAGCGACATGACACTCCGGGATGGAGGCGGTGTCCGGAAGGTGCGCCAAGGCAACCTGGAGGGGACGGTCAGCAACACAGAGAAGGGGTGCCGAGAGTCGTGGCGGCAGGGAACCTGGCGTCATCCCTGCCTATCCGACGCGTGGACCAGGCGGCGAGACGGCGGGCGTCACGTTGGCGCGATACCGACGCTACGCGTCGTGATCCCGACCACGCACCATCTGCCGGTACCCTTCGGGTGTCATTCCCGTTGACATCGCGAACACTGACCGAGCGTGGCTCCGGCTCCGCCAACCTACGGCTCTGCTCATTTCGCCGACTGTCATCTCGGTGTCACGAAGCATTCGGGCCATCTCCTTGGTGCGCAACAGGCCCAGGAAGGTGATCGGGGACACGCCCAGCGACTCAGCGAACACTCGCTGTAGTTGCCGCACCGATAGATGTGCCGTCGTGGCCATCTCCGCGACGAGCCAACGGTGGGCTAGATCACACTGGATGGCGTTGCGGACCTGTAGCACCTCGCTGCGCACGGGCCGCGTGGCGGTGCGACGGGCCACCATCGCCGCGATCCCGTGTGTCAGGATTCGTAGCGACGGCGCCGGGCTCCACGGCAACAACTGCCCGAGCAGGTGCAAGACCTCGGCAAAGGCGGCCTGCATCCGATGGAACTCTCTCATTGTCTGCGCCCGCTCGATCTCATCGATTCTCGCGGCGAAGGTGGCTGCCAGCGGGCCGTTCAGACGGATCATGATTGCGCCCGTCCCGAACGCGCGTTGCATCACGGTCTCGGCTGCCGTCCGGTCCTGCAACACATCGGCGTAGCGCCAGTACACCTGATCCATTACGTAGTCTTTGTCGGCAAAGATTGTCGAGGTCGTTGCCGTCCCGTCCGGCGCGCCACCGATAGCCAAGCCTGAGCCCACCAGCATCAGATCGCCCATGCGGAACCGACGCTCGCCCCAGTCACCGGTGATAGTCCCTGAGCCCTCGCGGGCTAGCAGGAACTTCACACAGTCATATACCTCCGGCGCTACAGGGTGCGCGTAGTGGCCGGTCTCGACGCGCACCGGCCACCGAACCACGCCGCTCGCTGCGCTGTCGATCTCACCGCTGCTTGCCTCCATGGCTCATCCCCAGCGAGCTCACTCTTCGAAGGTTCCGGAAGCTAACGCACCAACTTCGTCGCGCGGATGATCGCTGAGTGCATGTCATCGGCGACTTGGTGGGTGAACTCGACGGTAGGGTCGGTGAATCCGGCTGCGGCGAGGCCCTGAAGGTATTCACTCTTGGAGAGCGCGCCGGCGATGCACCCCACGTATGAACCGCGCTCGGCTCGTTCGGCCGGGGTGAGATGGTCTTCGGCGACGACATCGGAGATGCCGATTCTTCCGCCGGGAGCGAGCACACGGAACATCTCCGCCAGGGCGGCCGGCTTGTCTGTGGACAGGTTGATGACGCAGTTGGAGATCACGACGTCGACTGCGCCGTCGGGTAGGGGTACATCCTCAATAGTGCCTTTGAGGAACTCGACGTTGGTCGCTCCCGCGTTCGCGGCGTTGGTGCGTGCCAGGTCGAGCATCTCGTCGGTCATGTCAACGCCGTAGGCGAATCCGGACTGGCCGACACGGCGTGCGGAGAGCAGGACATCGATTCCGCCCCCGGAACCGAGGTCTAGGACGCGCTCGCCCTCGCACAGCTCTGCGACCGTGGTTGGGTTGCCACATCCCAGACTCGCCTCGATCGCCTCCAGCGGCAACTCGGCAGCCTCCGTCGCGTCGTAGAGCCCGGCCCCGAAGCCACCGATGTCAGCGTTGGGATTGCCGCAGCAGGAAGCGTGTGAGCAGCAGGTACTGTCCGCCAGCAGGTCGGTGTTGTGAGCGCCGGCGCGGACTGCCGTTGCGGCTTGCGCGTAGCGGAGGCGTACCTGCTCACGGACAGCGTGACCGGCGTCCCGGTCCGAGGCGGTGGAGAGCTGGCGAAGTTGGTTCACACCCACGGGAGGGGTGTCGCTGTAGGGCACGACGGCGACCCGGCCGGTCTGCGCCTGGGCCTCTCGCAGAGGTGTTTGTTCGGCGTTGATCCGTTCGGCCAGCAGGGGGCTGGTGGTGTCGGTCGGGGTGAGGGAGCGGTTGACGATCCATCCCCAGGTGGTGATGTTGGCTCGGG
>DAOLFC010000182.1:0-5083 GCA_035326505.1 Arachnia sp. | reverse complement strand
GGGTGGAGTTCACGTTGCCGTAGATGTCGGCCTCGATCATGCCGTTGCAGGCGATGACGCCCATGCGCCGGATGGCCTCGGGATGGTTGGAGACGTCCTGCGGGCGCAGGATGATCTTCTGCGCGTAGTCGGCCGCGTTGTCGTTCATCCGCTCGGCGGCCTTCGGCGACAGCGAGAACGCGGTGGCCGAGGCGACGGTCAGCTTGCCCGAATCGAGCAGGTCGACCATGCCGTCCTGGATCACCTCGGTGTAGGAGGTGAGCTGCTCGAACGGGCCGTCGAGGAGGCCGGCGAGCACCGCGTTGGCGATGTTGCCCACGCCCGACTGCAGCGGCAGCAGGTTCTTGGGCAGGCGGCCCTGCTTCACCTCGTTGCCCAGGAAGTCGAGCAGGTTGTTGGCGATGGCGCGCGAGTCGTCGTCGAGCAGCTTGAACGGGGTGTTCCGGTCGGGGCTGTTGGTCTCGACGATGGCGACGATCTTGTCGGTGTCGATCTTGAAGACGGTCTCGCCGATCCGGTCGCCCGGGGTGAGGATGGGCAGCGGGACGCGGTGGGGCGGCAGCGCGCCGATGGGCGCGTAGATGTCGTGCATGCCGTACAGGCCCTCGGACTGCCAGGAGTTCACCTCGAGGATGATCTTGTCGGCGTTCTCCAGGTAGGTGCGGTTCATGCCCACCGACGACGACGGGATCAGCCAGCCCTCCTCGGTGATCGCGGTGACCTCGACGACGGCCACATGCAGCTTGCCGAGGAAGCCCTGCGAGACCTGCGGACCCATGTGCGACAGGTGGATGTCCTGGTAGTAGGACGTGCCCTGGTTGATCGCCGTGCGCATGTCGGGGTCGGACTGGTAGGGAGCGCGGTAGGAGATGCCTCCGGTGCGCGCGAGGGCCCCGTCGAGCTCGGGGGCGGTGGAGGCGCCCGTCCAGACGCCGATGCGGAACTCTTCGCCCTTGTTGTGGTGGGCGTCGATGACGGCGGCGAGAGCTTCGGGGAATGCCTTGGGGTAACCCGCGCCCGTGAATCCGGAGAAACCGATGTTCCATCCGTTCTCGACAATGGCGGCGGCGTCGTGGGCCGACATCACCTTGCTTCGCAGCGCCTCGTTGCGAATGCGACCTGACATCTGTCCTCCTATGAGAATGCGGTGCTTCGGAAGCAAACCTTACCCAGAGGCGCGCGGCCGCGGAGCGTTACCCCCATGTTCAGGCCCGCGGAACGCCGAAAGCGAGGGGCGCGACGGCGTCGAGCCGGGGGAAGGCGACGGCGACGTCGGCGGCCTCGGCGGTGACCGGCTTGGCGCAGTAGGCGATCCCCAGCCCGGCCGCGGCGAGCATATCCAGGTCGTTGGCCCCGTCGCCGACCGCGACGGTGAGGGCCAGATCGACGGCGTGCCGGGCCGCGAACCGGCGCAGGTCCTCGGCCTTCTGCCGGCGATCGACGATGGTTCCGGTCACCCGCCCGGTGAGCCGCTCGGTGCCGTCCACGACCTCCGTCTCCAGGAGGTTGGCGTGGAAGAAGTCCAGCTCCAGGCGGGCCGCGAGGGGCGCGACGAGCTGGGTGAACCCGCCCGAGGTGACGCCGATCCTCGCCCCGGCCGCCTTCGCCGCTGCGACGAGGCTCTCCGCGCCCGGTGACAGCGTCATGAGGGGCGCGACCTCGTCGAGGACCGTCACCGGCAGCCCCGCCAGCGTCGCGACGCGCTCCCGGAGCGAGGCCGCGAAGTCCAGCTCGCCGCGCATCGCCCGCTCCGTGATCTCCGCGACGCGCAGCGCGGCGCCGGCGTGCTCGGCCAGCAGGTCGATGGCCTCGGTAGTGGTCAGCGTCGAGTCGACGTCGAGCAGCAGCAGTCGCGCGGGATCGGAGGCGAGGGGCTCGCCGACGACGGCCACCGCGACGGGACCGGCCTCGCGGCGCAGGGCCGCGCGGAGCCCGTCGGGATCGGCGCAGCCGCCCAGCACCTGCGCGACGTGCCCGTACTCGAGACGCCCCCCGGTCATCCGGGGCGACGTCGTGGCTCGGTCGACGATCGCGAGCAGCGAGTGGGGCACGGGGGCGTCGGGGGAGACCAGGGTCACGCGGATCATGGCGACAGGCTATCGCGTCGGCGTCGGCCTACCGCTGGGCGACCGGCGTCACCTCGACCTCCTGCTCCTGGCCGTCGCGCACGACGGTCAGCGTCATCGGCTCGCCCACGCGCTGCGCCCGCACCAGGGCGACCAGCGACTGCATCGACGTGACGTTGCGGCCGTTGACCGCCGTCACGAGGTCGCCCACCTGGATGCCGGCCGCCTCCGCGGGAGAGCCCGCCGCCACGCTGGCGATCTGCGAGCCGAGCCGGCCCTGCTCCTGGGAGTCGGTGGCGGTGACCCCGATCTGCGGATGCTCCGCCGTGCCGGTGGCGATCAGCTGGTCGGCGACGTAGCGCACCTGGTCGGCGGGGATCGCGAACCCGATCCCGATGTTCCCGCCGGTGCTGCCGTCCGCCGACTGGCTGAGCGTCGCGATCGACGACGTGATGCCCACGAGCTCCCCGGCGGAGTTCAGCAGCGCGCCGCCGCTGTTGCCGGGGTTGATGGCGGCGTTGGTCTGGATGGCCGCGGTCACCACGATGTCGCTCTGGGCGCGGACGTTCTGGTTGGCGTCGACGGCGCGCGTGGTGACCGGGCGGTCCAACGAGGAGACGATGCCCGTCGTGACGGTGCCGTCGAGGCCGAGCGGGTTGCCGATGGCCATCACCGGGTCGCCGACGCGCAGCGCCGACTCGTCGCCGAAGGTGATGACGTGCAGCTCCTGCGGCGGGTCGACGAGCTTGATGACCGCCAGGTCGGTGCTGGGGTCGGTGCCTACGACGGTGGCCTGATAGGTGCGCCCGCCCATGATCACCGTGAGGCTGGCTTGGCTGCCGGAGCCGGAGATCACGTGGTTGTTGGTCACGATGTGGCCCTCGGCGTCGATCACCACGCCCGAGCCCTGGCCCGAGCCCGACGGGCTCTGCACCTGGATCGCGACCACGGCGCTCTCGGCGGCCGCGGCGACCTCGGTCCAGTTGGGCTGGTTGGGGTCTGCCTGCACGACGGTGTTGCTGACCGCCGAACTGGTGGTGCCGTCGGCGGAGAAGTAGGTCATCGCCGCGACGCCGCCGAAGCCGCCCACGGCCGCCGCCGCCAGCGCGACGGCCACCAGCCCCGCCACCCTGGCCCCGGCGGACTTCTTGCGCGCGGGGGTCGGGGTCGCGGCGGGCGCGAACGGTGCCGTGCCGTAGCCGTAGGGGGCTTCGCCGTAGGAGGCCTCGGGTCGCGCCGTGCCGGAGGGCGGGGGGAACGCGCCCGGGTTCGGCTGGGGCGCCGGGCCGGGGTAGCCGCCCTGCGGGAAGGCGACGGTCGGCTGCTCGGCCGTGGGCTGCGATGCCGCAGCGGGCTGGGGTGCCGGGGCGGGCTGGGGCCCTGTGCCGGGCTGGGGTGCCGCGAAGGGCTGCGCCCCTGCGCCCGACTGGGGCGCTGCGCTGGGCTGCGCCTCTGCGCCCGGCTGGGGCGCCGCGCCCGACTGGGGCGCTGCGCCGGGTTGGGGCGCCGGGGTGGCGCCGTCGGGGTTGTGCGGCGCAGCCTGCTCGGCGGCGTCGCGGCTCCAGGGGTCGGGCCGCGGATCGAACCTGCCGGAATCGTTGGTGCTCATGTTGCTCCTCCACACCTGTATGGGTCTACGCCCCTCACCACACCTCCCGATTCTATGTGCGGGCTGTGAGAGTCCTCAGTGGTTGCTGAGAGTGCGGGGAAGGCGGGCGTTGAGCCAGTCGATCACGTCGCCGATCACCTCGTCGCGGTTGGTCTCGTTGACGATCTCGTGGCGGGCGCCGGGGTAGGTGCGAAGCGTCACGTCGCGCACCCCGCGCTCCTGGTAGGCGCGGGCGAGCCGGGCGAGCGAGTCGCCCAGCGCGAGGGGATCCTCGGAGCCGGAGGTGATCAGGATCGGCACCTCCGGGGAGAGGCCCCGGGCCGGGACGCCGAACAGGCGGAACGCGTCGGCCGGTCCGAAGAGGGCGAGGATATCGGCGTCGAAGCACAGCTCGTCGGCGGCGAAGGCCGCGGCGACGGCGGGCTCTCGGCTCAGCCATTCGAACCCCGTCGCGCCGGGCGCGTCCCATCGTTTGTTGAAGTGACCGCTGTTCAGGTGTCGAGGGGTGCGATAGGCGCTGCCGGACAGCACGACGGCGTCCCAGGTGCGCGGCGCCCGGTCGAGGATGCGCTGGGTCATGAGGGAGCCCCAGGAGTGCCCGAGGACCGCGACGGGCAGGCCGGGCTGCTCCGCCCGGATGCGGGCCGTCAGCTGGATGACCGCGTCCTCGGTGGCGCGCAGCCCGCCGGGGCCGAGCCTGCCGAGCCGGCTGAGGTCGCCGTCGTGCTGGCGGCGCCCGGTCTCGCCGTGCCCGCGGTGGTCGTCGGCGTAGACCGTGTAGCCCTCCTCGACGAGCCGGGCCGCGACGTGGTCGTAGCGCCGGGCGTGCTCGCCGACCCCGTGGGCGATCTGCACCACCGCGCGCGGCGCGGCCGCGGCGAAGCGATAGGCGGCGATCCGGACGCCGTGGGGGTCGGTGTAGGTGAACGTCTGCGGTTCGGTCATGGTTCCATCTTGCCCCCCGCGCGGCGGAGATCGTGATCAAACCGTGACCTAGGAACCGTTGACGCTCGGAACTAACACGAGTTAGTGTCAACCTAACACGAGTTAGGAAGTTCGACACCAGGCCGTTGACAATGGCTTCCTGCTCCCCCTGAACCTCCACCGGGCACCCCCGGACGGCGCTTCAGGTCCTTCGAGGAAGAAGAAAGGAACACCATCACCATGGCACGCATGAAGAGGCTGCTCCGGGCGGGAGCCATCGCGCTCGCCGCCACACTCGCCCTGTCCGCCTGCGGCGGCAACGGCGAGCAGGAGACCCCGGCCCCGCCCACCGGGCTGGACGGTTCGCAGATGCTCACCATCCCCCGGGAGGACACCGGAACCTTCGACCGCAACTTCAACCCCTTCGCGAACCCCGACTTCCCGATGACCCACCAGGCCATCTACGAGTCGATGTTCATCTTCA
>DAOLFC010000181.1:0-5107 GCA_035326505.1 Arachnia sp. | reverse complement strand
CGGCACCACCTTCGACATCGCCCACGACGAGCTGGTGCTGGTCAAGGACATCGAGCTCACCAGCTGCTGCGAGCATCATCTCCTGCCGTTCACCGGGGTGGCCCATGTCGGCTACATCCCCGCCCCCAACGGCCGCGTCGCCGGGCTGTCCAAGCTGGCCCGGCTGGTCGACATCTACGCGCGGCGGCCTCAGGTGCAGGAGCGCCTCACCGCTCAGGTCGCCGACGCGCTGGTGCAGCACCTGAACGCCCAGGGGGTGATCGTCGTGGTCGAGGCCGTACACATGTGCATGACCGTACGCGGCGTTCGCAAGCCCGGATCGAAGACGCTGACCAGCGCCGTCCGGGGCCAGCTGCGCCATCCCGCCACACGGGCGGAGGCGATGAGCCTGATCATCGGGCGATAGCCATGACCCAGGTGATGGCCGTGCTCAATGTCACGCCCGATTCCTTCTCCGACGGAGGCCTCCACCTCGCTCACGACGCCGCCGTTGCGCACGGCCTGCGGCTCGCCGCCGAGGGGGCGGGCATCGTCGACGTCGGCGGGGAGTCCACGCGGCCGGGGGCGCGGCGCGTGCCCGAGTCCGAGGAGCACGACCGGGTGCTGCCGGTGATCGCCGCCCTCGCGGGGAAGGGCGTGGCGGTGTCGGTCGACACCATGCGCGCGTCGACCGCGATGGCGGCGGTGGCCGCGGGCGCATCCATCGTCAACGACGTCTCGGGCGGCCTCGCCGACCCGGACCTGCTGCCCGCGGTGGCGGAGTCGGGGGCGCAGGTCGTGCTGATGCACTGGCGGGCGCACTCGCGGCAGATGAACGACTTCGCACACTACGACGACGTCGTCGGCGAGGTCCTCGCCGAGCTGCTGGTGCGCCGGGACGCGGCGCTCGCGGCGGGGGTGGCCGCGGAGCGGATCATTCTCGATCCCGGGCTGGGCTTCGCCAAGACCCCCGAACACAACTGGGAGCTGCTGCGCCACCTCGACCGGTTCACCGCCGCGGGGCATCGCGTGCTCGTCGGGGCCTCACGGAAGCGCTTCCTCGGCGAGCTGCTGGGGGAGCGGCCCCCGTCCGGGCGCGACGCGGCGACGGCCGCGGTCTCGATGTGGTGCGGGCTGCATGCGGTGTGGGCGGTGCGCACCCATGATGTGCGCGCCCAGCTCGACGCGCTCGCGGTCGCCGGCACACTCTCATCAGGGCTTCCCCGGCCCCCCGGCCCCGGTGGCGTCGGGTAGAGTCAGGGCAGATCGCTCACCCAACGTCAGGAGGTGCCCCGTGGACCGGATCACGCTCACCGGAATCCGTGCCGTGGGGTATCACGGGGTCTTCGAGCACGAACGACGCGACGGCCAGCCGTTCGTCGTCGACGTCGAACTGCATCGCCCCCTGGACACCAGCTCCGACGCGCTGGAGGGGACGGTCAACTACGCCGAGGTCGCGCAGGCGGTCGAGGACATCATCACCGGGCAGCCCCGGGATCTGATCGAAACCGTTGCCGGGGATGTGGCGCGGCGTTGCCTCGCGTTCGCCGGGGTGCAATCCGTGTGCGTTACCGTACACAAGCCCCGTGCGCCCCTGCCGCAGGAGTTTTCCGACGTGGCTGTCACCATCAGGAGGAGCTTGAATGACTAACGGTCCATTCGAAATCGACGTCGACACGCTGGGCAATCTCCGGCCGATCTCCAAGGTCGTCTTCAGCCTGGGATCGAACATGGGCGAGCCCGAGGAGATCCTGCGCGATTCGGTCCAGTTCCTCGCCGACACCCCCGACCTGATCCTGGTCGACGTGTCGCCGGTGTATCAGACCAAGCCGGTGGGCGACGTCGAGCAGGAGGACTTCCTGAACCTGATCGTGATCGCGGAGTCGACGCTCGAGCCGCTCACGATCCTGGACCGTGTGCATGCCATCGAGGAGCACTTCGGCCGCGAGCGCATCATCGTCGGCGGCCCCCGCACCCTCGACATCGACCTGATCGTGGTCGGCCGGCGCGGGAGCGAGTCGGGCCTCGATCTGCCGCATCCGCGCGCCCACGAGCGCGCCTTCGTGCTGGTTCCGTGGCTCGATGTCGAGCCCCACGCCGAACTCGGCGATCTCGGCCCCATCGCCGACCTGGCGGAGGACCTCGACCTCAGCGGCGTGGTGCGGCGCGACGACATCGTCATCGAAATGCCCGGGCGCTTTTGAGTGACGCACCCAAGCTGGGACTGACCACCGGCCGCCAGACCGTCACCGCCGTGCTGAGCGGCGCGGTAGTCGGCTATCTCGTCGTCTCCTTGTTCGAAATGACCGGGGGATTTCCCCCGATCGTCCCCTGGTCCGTGCCGATCGTCGTATTCGTGCTTTCGGTGGCGGGGTTCGTCTACGCCAAGACGCTGCCGAAACGGCTGGACGGCAAGCGCGTCTCGAGCCGCGAGGCGCTCGCCGCGCTGGTGAGCGCCAAGGCGATGATTATGACGGGAGCGATTCTCGCGGGCGGCCACGTCGTCTACGTCATGCGCTATATCCAGATGATGCATGCGCCGTCGCCTTCGGCGCGGGTCGTCCACGGCTCGGTGACGATTGTCGCCTCGTTGATTCTCGCCGGCGTCGGGGCGGTGCTGGAGCGCGCGTGCGTGGTGCCCGAAGGCCCCGACGATGACGATGAGGACGGTCCTCTGCCCGCCGCCTCCTGATTCGCTGCGGGAAGAATTCCGCGACTTTTCGCGCAATGGCGGCGTTTCGAATGCGACGTGGGCGCCGCTCGGCGGTTACCATGGCTTCATGGTTGGCTCTCATGTATCCCGTCCTGTGTCCGAGCGCGGCGTCGCTCTGACCATTCTCGTCGTGGGCCTCGTCGCGGCCGCGGCCTCTCTCTTCGGTGATATCTGGGTGGTGCGCGCGGGCCTGCTCGTGGCCGTCGTGATCGCCGTGACCGCCTTCGTCGTGGCGGGGCGCCAGTTGCATCGCGAGCGTCAGGAGCACGCGGAGCAGCTTCGGCGCGAGATGGATCTTCGTACTCAGCAGGCCGACCGGTTCCATACCGATTCCCTCGCGATGATCGATCGGTTCAATGAGCGGATCGAGAACCTGAAGGGCATCGTGCTGAAGCTGCGCGGTCAGCTCGCCGCCGCTCAGTCCGAGATGAGCTCGATGCGGGGAAACGCCGCGTGGCTCCGGGGGGAAATCGCGGAACGCCAGGCCCGGATCGAGGCCCTCGAGACCCAGATCACCGATCTGGAGGCCGGCAAGGAAAGCAACATCGTCGAATTCCGCGCCGGACTTCAGCCCACCGTCGACGATGTGTGGGGCGATGACGAGCATCCCACCATGGTCGATATGGGCAAGCTCGATCTCAGCCTCTACGACGAGCCCCTTCTTCGCCAGGCGTAAGCCCGCCCCACCCTGCGCAGCCCCGCAGATTCTCCCGGAGAGTCTGCGGGGCCTGTGTGTGTCTCCGGATGATTTTCCCCCGCCCCGCGATGCGGCCCTGCCTATCCTTCGACCTCGCTATCACCAGGGGTCAAGCCCTATCGCGAACCGGCAATACCATCCCTCCGTTTCCTGGCATTAGGCGGCATGTTGAGTTAATGTTTGAGCTGCGCTAACGTTTCCCGTTGTTAGCAGATGTGCCAAACCCAGGAGGATTCATATGGCCCGCAAGGTTGAAGTGACGCTCGTCGACGATATTGACGGCAGCCCGGCCGACCGCAACGTGACTTTCGCGCTCGACGGCAAGACCTACGAGATCGACCTTTCGGAGGGCAATATCGCGCGGCTCTCCGAGGCCCTCGCTCCGTTCATCGAGTCCGGCCGCCGCGTGACCCGTTCCGCCACCGCTCGCGCCGCCGCGCCTGTGCGTCGCTCCGGCGCGTCCTCGAGCAACGCCGCGGCGATCCGCGTGTGGGCGGCCGAGAACGGTCATGAGGTCTCCGACCGCGGTCGCATCCCCGCCGATGTGGTCGCCGCCTACGAGGCCGCCAACAGCTGACGCACCACGGCATGCGGCCGGGCCACCCGCTCGCCGGATGTTCGCGCCAGGATAAAGACGATCCCTCCTGTTTTTCGTCGGCTTGAGTAAGCTGGGTGCAAGTTTGCCGCGGCCACGCTCAAGCTGGCGGGCAACAGGAGGGAAGTTACATTGTTTGAACGGTTTACGGATCGCGCCCGTCGCGTGATCGTGCTCGCCCAGGACGAGGCGAAGCTGCTCAACCACAACTACATCGGCACCGAGCACATCCTCCTCGGCCTCATCCATGAGGGCGAGGGGGTCGCGGCGAAGGCTCTGGAGTCTCTGGGTATCTCGCTGGAAGCGGTGCGCGAACAGGTCGAGGAGATCATCGGGCAGGGCCAGCAGGTGCCGACGGGTCATATCCCGTTCACGCCGCGGGCCAAGAAGGTGCTGGAGTTGTCGCTGCGCGAGGCGTTGCAGATGAATCATCAGTACATCGGCACCGAGCACATCCTGCTCGGTCTCATCCGCGAGGGTGAGGGCGTCGCCGCGCAGGTGCTGATCAAGCTCGGTGCCGATCTCAATCGCGTGCGCAGCACCGTCCTGCAACTGCTCTCGGGTTACCAGGGCCGCGAGGCGTCGCTCTCCGGCGCGCCGGAGGCCGGTCCGGAGAAGACCAGCTCGCAGGTGCTCGACCAGTTCGGCCGCAATCTCACCCAGGCCGCCCGGGAGGGCCAACTGGACCCGGTCATCGGGCGCAAGCACGAGATCGAGCGCGTCATGACGGTGCTCAGCCGGCGCACCAAGAACAACCCGGTGCTGATCGGCGAGCCGGGCGTCGGCAAGACCGCCGTCGTGGAGGGCCTGTCGCAGGCCATCGTCCGCGGCGACGTGCCGGAGACGCTGCGCAACAAGCAGATCTACACGCTCGATCTGGGCGCGCTCGTCGCCGGCTCGCGCTACCGCGGCGACTTCGAGGAGCGCCTGAAGAAGGTGCTCAAAGAGATCAAGACCCGCGGCGACATCATGCTCTTCATCGACGAGATCCACACGCTCGTCGGGGCCGGTGCGGCCGAGGGGGCGATCGACGCGGCCAGCATCCTCAAGCCCATGCTGGCCCGGGGTGAGCTGCAGACCATCGGCGCCACCACGCTCGACGAGTACCGCAAGCACATCGAGA
>DAOLFC010000036.1:0-28029 GCA_035326505.1 Arachnia sp. | reverse complement strand
GCAATCCGCCAGCCGTATACGGCTGGCGGATTGCAGTAACGCTGGCGTCGAGCACCAGGGCTGGTGGTTCGGGGCCGTCGTGGGGCTTCCGGAGATGCCGTCGTCTCAGTCCTTCGTGAGGTGCTGCTCCTGGTAGTCGCGGGGTGAGAGGCCGTGGAAGCGGGAGAACGCCGCGCTGAAGGTGGGGAGGTGGGCGTAGCCGACGCGGCGGGCGACGGTGCGGGGCTTGGCCCCTCCGGTGAGCAGGTCGCGGGCGATGCGCATGCGCGCGGCGTAGCACCAGCGGGCGAAGGTCATGCCGGTCTCGTCGAGGAATGCTCGACGGATGTCGGCGGGCACGTCGAATGCCGCCGAACCGTCAGCGGTACTGAGGCGTCGCAGGTAGCTCATCGCCGCCTCCCGTGCGCGCGGGTCGGACGGCATCGGCACGGCGAGTGCCCGTTGTGCGGCGACCTGCTCGGTGAATAGCGTGAGGATGTGGCCGGGATCGTAGTCGTCCGGGCGGAAGATGGATCGGGCGCTGATGGCGCAGAACATCAGGTAGTCGTCCCAGGCCGGGGAGAAATACACGTGCAGCGGCGCGCTCAACTGAAGGTCGGCGGTGCCGGCGGTTCCGAGGGGCAGGGAGATGGAGTTCTCGCGGAGTCCGGTGGTGTGCTCCAGCTCCGCCGGAATCCAGGTCGCGATGCCGCGTTGCCGTTCGTAGCGACGATCGCCGATGTCCAGGTAGCCGCTGCCGCGGTACATCCAGCTGAGCACATGGATGTGGTTGGCGTGCGGGGGCGTGCGGGCTGGGGGGAGTAGATCGGGTGCGGCGACGGGAGTGGTGTTGCTGCGCACCATGCGCACAAGATCGTCGGCCTGACGTGCCGCGGCGGCGTGTTGTGCGAGTTCGTCGGCGAGGGGGCCTGCGGCGAGTCGCCGGCGGAACTCGTGGGGCGTCGGGCCGAACCGCTGCGTGAATGCGCGGGTGAAGCCGTTGCGGCTGGCGAACCCCACCCAGCCGGCTACCTGGTCGACGTCGTAGCCTGCCGCCAGGAGTTCGACGGCCGCGTTCAGCCGGCAGTGCTGCCGCCACTGTTCGAAGGTGAGACCGGTGCCGGAGAGAAAATCGCGGCGCAGGGTGCTCGGGCTGGAGAGCGTTCGCGATGCCCATTCCTCGACGGTGAGATCGAGTGATGGGTCGCGCGCCAGTTCCTCGGCGACGGTCCTGGCGCCTCCGGCGCTCGGTATGGGGGGCGGATCCAGCAGCGTCGATGGCTCGGGGGTCGACGGCTCGGAGTTCCTGCCCGGGGCGGGTGCGGACGGTCGCGAGCCGGGGCGCCGGAGGAGGTCGACGAGCGTGTCGTGCGAGTACCCGGAACCGCTCAGAGGCGTGACCTGCAGGTTGAAGTGCTGGATCAGCCAGTCCTGCCACTCTTCGGGAACCTCGAACCGTGTCGGTGCGGACAACACGCCTTCGCCGACGCCGGCTTGGGGAAGCAGCGGAAAGGCGATGGTTCCCGGTTCGGTGACGATCCGGCGGTGGCCGCCCGCGGGAATCCACACGCCCTCGCCGTCGCTGAGGTGGAGCGTCCCGGCGTCGTGGAGATCCACATGCGCGACTCCGGTGCGCACCCAGACCAGCAGGGGGCGGGTCGGGATGGGGCCGCGCGCCGAGTCCGCCCGTGCGGCCGGGATCTCCGGAGGAGTACACATGCCCGCGACGGCGGTCGATGATCTCGTCACATCCTAACTATATGACAGCTTGCGCACTCAACTTAAGGTAAGGATTACCTAAGGTTGTCCGCGGACGCTCTCCGCCGCGGTGGAGAGCGGACTCGCCACCTCGCCGATCGGAAAGGCCCCGCCTCGACATGCCGAAGACCTCGCGTCGACTCACCGTGCATCCCCTGACCCTGCGAGAGGTCGAGGTCGTCCGGGTGAAGGACCTCACACCGGCAATGCGAAGGATCACCTTGGGCGGGGCGCAGATGCGTGGGTTCACGTCGACGAACGGCTTCGGTCGCCCGGCTTTCGACTCCCCGGGATTCGACGACGATATCTCGCTGTACTTCCCGTATCCAGGGCAGAGCGAGCCCGTGCTTCCGGTCCAGGAGGAGGCCAAGCTCACCTACCCCAAGGCCCCTCGTCCGCTGTCGCGGGACTACACGGTGCGCCGCTGGGATCCGGTCGCCGGTGAACTGGACGTGGACGTCGTCAAACACGGCGTGGGCACCGGAACCACCTGGGCGTACCGCGCGCAACCGGGAGACCGCGCCTACTTCTCCGGGCCCAGCAGCTCCAAGTCGTTCCCGACGGACGTGGACTGGTTCCTCGTCGCGGGCGACGACACCGCGCTCCCCGCGATCAGCCGTTTACTCGATGAGCTTCCCGAGGACGGGCGGGCTCAAGTTTTCGTCGAGGTCGCCGAGGACGATCACCGACCGCAGCTGCGAGAGCTTCCCGGCGTCGAGGTGACCTGGCTCGTGCGTCACGGCGCCGAGGCGGGCACCGTCACCTTGCTGGTGGACGCCGTGAAGCACGCCGACTGGTGGGAGGGCCGGCCGTTCGCCTGGGTCGCGGGGGAGCGCACGGCCGTGCGCGACCTGCGCCGCCACCTGGTCGAGGACCGAGGAGTGCCGAAGCAGGACATCGAGTTCACCGGGTACTGGCGCCGCGGAGAGGTCGTGGTCTCGGAGGAGGATGCGGCGCTGCCCGACCCGGAGAAGTACCGGACGCCGTTCCAGCAGGTTCACGACCTCACCGAACTGGTCCCTCCGGTCGCGATCCGCACCGCCGTCGAACTCGGGATTCCCGAGCTGATCTCGCGCGGCGTGACCGGCGTCACCGAGCTGGCCGTCGTCGCAGGTGCCGATGAGCGGGCGCTCGGAAAGCTGCTGCGCTATCTCCGCACGCTGAACCTCGTGACCGAGACCGAGCCGGGCCGCTACGGCTTGAGCGCGCTGGGCGAGGTGCTGACCAACGACTTCACGGCCGACTTCCTGCACCCCGCCGGTGTGCTGGGCCGCGAGATGCTCGGCATCTTCGGGCTCACCGAGTCGATCCGCACCGGGCGCGCCTCCTACCGGTCGACGACCGGCCAGACGTTCGCCGAGGTGCGCGCTGAACAGGAGTATGAGGATCGCTGCCTTGACCGCCTTGCGGGGTTCCAGTCCGCGCTGGCCGTCTCGATCGCCACCTCCGATCTCCTCGCCGGAGTCCGGCAGCTGGTGATCCACTCCGGTGGGGCGAGCGTCCTCAGCCAGGAGTTCGTGGCCGCCCATCCCGACCTGCAGGTGACGATCTGCGCGCTTCCCGCCCAGGCCGACTGGCTGCGCCGCGACCTGCCCGACACCATCCCGGACGAGGCTCAGCGCGCGCGGGTGAGCGTGGTCGAGCAGTCCGTCTTCGAGCCCAGCCCGACGGCGGACGTGGTGTTCGTCAGCCGTGCCCTCAAGCCCCTGCCCGACGCCGATGCCGCCCACGCGCTGCGCCGCGCGGCCGAGAACCTCCTCCCGGACGGCCGGGTGCTGCTGATCGAAGACGTCTTCGACACCGAAGACCTGGACGAGCACGACGGCGAGGCCGACCTGCTCGCCCTCACCGTGCACGGCTCCGGCCTGCGCACCGCCGCCGAACTCGACGCCGTGATCGCCCGGGCCGGGCTCACCACGAAAGCCACGCACACCGTCGGCTGGGGCACCACCGTTCACGAGCTCGTGCCCGCCGACATTCGCTAACCCCACTACTAACCCCACCCGAATCAAGAGAAGGAAGACCCTCCATGACCACTCCCCGTCGAACACGGCGTGCCGCTGCGGCCGCGGCCGCAATCCTGAGCGCAACGCTCGTTCTCACGGCGTGCGGCAGCGATCCCGAAGAGACTCCCGCCGACAACACCGGAGCCACCTCGCAAACGCCTACGGGCGATGCCGGAACCGCGAGCGAGACCCGCACCATCACGGCCGACAACGGCACGATCGAGGTTCCCGCCAACCCCCAGCGGATCGTCACGATCGGCAACACGACGCTCACGTTCATCGACCTGGGTGGCAAGCCGGTCGGAGTCACCGAGGTGCGGGACTCCGCCCTCAGCCTCATTCCCGAGGACCAGCAGGCGACGTACGCCGCGGCGACCGTCCTCGCCTCCAGCGCGGACGAGGTGGACATGGAGCAGCTCGCCAGCCTGGAGCCGGACCTCATCCTGGCCCAGTTCCCCGCTACCGAGTTCGAGCCGCTCCAGAAGCAACTGGAGTCGATCGCCCCGACGGCCTTCTGGGGACTGGACGTCGAGTGGAAAGCCCTCGCCGACGGACTCGCGGAGGCCGGTAACGTCGGGGACGCGCTGAGCGCGCAGAAGGCGGAGTTCGAGCGACGCGTCGCCGAGATTCAGGAGACCTACCGCACGCTCATCGACGACACCGCGTTCGTCGAGGTCACCCGCTGGAGCAACGCCGACCCCGGCACCTTCTCCATCACCGACTTCGGCTGCGTCGAGATCGCCCGGGACGACATCGGCATGAACTTCCCCGAGGCGGCCGAAGGCGAAGACCCGCTGGGCTGGACCGCCCTGCCGTTCGAGCAGATCAGCAGCCTGTCCGACTACGACGTGATCACCTACCCCGTCGACGCCGAGGGCAACCCGACGGAAGCGTTCCAGCCGGTGGTCGAGACCAACACCTGGAAGGAACTGCCCGAGGTGAAGTCCGGCCATGCGCTGGGAGTGTTCTGCCCCGGCAACAGCACCTATGGGCCGGTCCTGCGCTACCTCGACTCGCTGGACGCCGCGCTGGCGACCCTGCCCGCCACGGAGTGACAGCCCCAACCCTGCGGCGACGCGGTCCGGGTACCTCGACGGTGCCCGGACCGCATCGTCGCGTGCTCGGGCTGGTCGTTGCGACGGCGCTGCTGCTGGCCCTGCTGTTTCTGAGCGTGATGATCGGGTCGAAGGCGATCGCGCCGTCGGTGGTGTGGGATGCGCTGTTCCATCCGTCCGCCGAGATCGACCAGTTCGCGATCCGCGACTATCGAGTGCCGCGCACCATCGTCGGCCTCGTCGTGGGTATCGCGCTCGGGGTCTCGGGGGCGTTGATCCAGGCCCTGACCCGGAATCCGCTGGCCGATGCGGGCATCCTCGGCGTTCACGCGGGGGCATCCTTCGCGGTGACGGTGGCCGTGGGGGTGCTCGGCGTTCGCGACATCTCTGGCTACATGTGGTTCGCGTTCCTGGGGGCGTTGATCGTCACCCTCATGGTGCTCGCCCTGGGAACCACGAGACGTGGCCAGTCGCCGGTGGTGATGGTGCTGGCCGGGGTCTGCGTCGGCGCGGTGCTCGGGGGCGCGAGGGAGGCGCTGCAACTGACCAACTCTGACGCGTTCGATGCGATGCGCTCCTGGAACGCCGGTTCGATCCTGGGGCGCCCGCTCGACGTGGTGTGGCCGATCCTGCCGTTCTTCGCGGTGGCGCTGATCCTGGTGTTCATGGTGTCGGGCTCGCTCAACGCCATGGCGCTCGGCGACGAGTTGGCCGCCGCGCAAGGCGTGAGCTTGGCGCGCACCCGGATTCTCGCGATCGTCGCGCTCACCCTGCTCGCCGGCGGGGCGACGGCGATCGCCGGGCCGATCGGGTTCGTCGGGCTGATGGTGCCGCACGTGGCGCGGTGGTTCGTCGGCCCCGACCAACGGTGGATCCTCGTCTACAGCGTGCTGCTCGCCCCGAGCCTGCTGTTGGCCTCGGACATCCTGGGTCGTGTTGTGATCCGCCCGAGCGAGCTCCCGGTCGGCATCGTCACCGCGTTCGTGGGTGCGCCGATGCTGATCGCCCTGGTACGGCGGAAGAAAGCGAGCGGACTATGAACGACAGTCGGACCGCGATGAGTCCGCGTTTTGCCTGGCGCAACGCAGGTTCAGGAGGTGGCGGACGAGTCGCCGGTGAGCCGGGTGAGTTCTGCCCGCAAAGCCCGCTCGAAATCGGGGAGGTCATTGGTGACGCTGTCGATGATGACCTCTGGGTCGGTCGTCGTATAGCCGTGGGCGATTCGGTTGCGCATGCCCCAGATGTCTTGCCACTCGTCTTTGAACAGGCGGATTCCCAGTGCAGGGTCGCCGTCATGTATCGCGGCGATGGCGGCGGACAGTCGCATGCCGACGGCATCGGTCACCATTTCGTCGTCGAAACGGCCCGCCCCCAGGTGCCGGTGAAGTACCTCCAGGTGTTCGAGCGCCACCATGATCCGCTGGGCATCGGTGGCGCTCACAGCTGCTCCGTATCTGTCAGGACCGTCGCGCGAACCGTCTTGAGCAGTGAAGCATCAGGAACGAAATCCACCGCTACACCGAGGACGTCCGAAACCTCTCGTTCGACGCGACTCATCTTGCGCAGGCCCATGCCGGCTGGACGCTCGAAAAGCAGGTCGATGTCGCTGTCATCGTCGGCTTCCCCGCGTGCGACCGAGCCGAAGAGCCTGACGTTCTTCACGCCGTACCGGTCGAAGACCGCGTTCAGTTCCGCGCGGTGTTCTTCGAGCAGCGCACGCAGTTCCACACTGCGGCGGGTCGGGGTGAGCGTTGTCATAGTTCCATCGTACGGCGCCGGGCCGACGGTGCGGAAGGATGTCGGATGAGCGCGGTGGACTTCGGACGGCGGGTGCTGGTGCTGCGTCGCGGTGGGGTTGCGGTGCGGCTGGAGTGGCGTTCGATCGTCGTCTGCGCGGCGCTCGCGATCGTGCTGGTCGGGATGGCGGTGCTCGCGCTGATGACCGGCTCGTACCAGCTCAGCCCGGAGCAGGTGATCTCCGCGCTGGCCGGGGACGAGACCGGGCTGGTACACGAGATCGTGGTGGAGTGGCGACTGCCCAGGGTGACCGCGGCTGTGGTGTTCGGTGCCGCGCTCGGGGTGTCCGGCGCGGTGTTCCAGTCGTTGATGCGCAACCCGCTCGCTTCGCCTGATGTGATCGGGTTCTCGTCCGGCTCCTACACCGGTGCGCTGATCGTGATCCTGGTCGTCGGCGGCTCCTACTTGGAGGTGGCGGCCGGGGCGCTGCTGGGCGGCATGGCCACGGCCCTGGTCGTGTACCTGTTGGCCTATCGACGCGGGGTGCAGGGGTTCCGGTTGATCATCGTCGGCATCGGCGTCTCCGCGATGCTGGTGTCGGTGAACACCTGGCTGATTCTCAAGGCCGAGCTGGAGCAGGCGATGTCCGCCGCCGCATGGGGCGCGGGTTCGCTCAACGGCGTGTCCTGGGGGCAGGTGGTGATCGGCGGGATCTGCATCGCGGTGCTCCTGGTGCTGGCCGCCATGCTGAGCCGGCCCATGCGGCAGATGGAGCTGGGGGACGACGCGGCCGCCTCGCAGGGGGTGCGGATATCGCCGACCCGCCTGGGCTTGATCGTGGTGGGCGTGGCGCTGACGGCGACGGTCACCGCCGCATCCGGGCCGATCGCCTTCATCTCCCTGGTCGCGCCGCAGATCGCCCGACGCCTCGCCCGCACCGCCGGCATCACGCTCGCTCCCGCCGCCTTCGTCGGCGCGCTGCTCTGCCTCACCGCGGACTACATCGCCCAGCACGTCGCCCCCACCCCGCTGCCGGTCGGGATCATCACCGTCATGCTCGGCGGCGGCTATCTCGGATATCTGCTCTTCACTGAAGCGAGGAAACGCCTATGAGCGCACCCCAGACCGACATCGCGCGCCTCCGGGTGGAATCGGCGACGATCGGTTACGACAAGCGGGTGATCAGCGAGAACCTGTCGGTGTCGATTCCGGATCGGTCGTTCACGGTGATCGTCGGACCGAATGCGTGCGGCAAGTCGACGCTGCTGCGCGGGCTGTCCAGGCTGCTCAAGCCGAGCGCCGGGCAGGTGATCCTGGACGGTGCAGACATCAGCTCCTTCAAGACGAAGGAGGTCGCCCGCAGGGTCGGGCTGCTGCCGCAGACCTCGATCGCCCCGGACGGCATCACCGTCGCCGACCTCGTCACCCGCGGTCGCTACCCCTATCAAGGCATGTTCCGGCAGTGGACCGAGGACGACGAGGAGGCCGTGGCTCGGGCGATGGACCAAGCCGCGGTCACCGAGTTGTCCGGCCGTCTGGTGGATGAGTTGTCGGGCGGGCAACGGCAGCGGGTGTGGGTCGCCATGGCGCTGGCCCAGCACACCGACATCATGCTGCTGGACGAACCCACCACCTTCCTCGACATCACGCACCAGATCGACCTGCTGGAGCTGTTCACCGATCTCAACCAGGTGGGCCACACCCTGGTCGCGGTGCTGCACGACCTGAACCAGGCCGCGCGCTTCGGCACGCACCTGATCGCGATGAAGGACGGCGCGATCGTCGCCGAGGGATCGCCGGAGGAGATCGTGACCGCCGAGTTGGTGGAGGAGGTGTTCGGCCTGCGCTGCGTGGTGGTGCCCGATCCGGTGGTGGGCAGCCCGCAGGTGGTGCCGCTCGGTCGCGACCGAACCCGCCCGCCGTCCACGGGCTACAGCGAGCCCTCCCTCGCCGGGAAGGTGGGGCAGGAATGAGCTCGTCCGGTACTGGGGCCGAGCCCGTGAGAACGGTGAGCCCAGCCATCGAGAAGCTGTCGGCAGGCGAATGGAGTCCGGAGCGGTTCCGTGCGCACCTTGCACAGGTGGGTGCTCCGCTCGTCGAGCGGGTCGCCGACGACGAGGTGGAGGTGACGTTCGTCGACGAACCCGGGGCCGACATGACGACCCGCCTCTCGGTGGTCATCGGCCCCCTCATCGGCCGCAACACGATCGACGCGGAGTTCGCGGCGGTGGCGGGGACACCGTTTCGCGTTCTCACGCTGCGGATGCGTTCCGACCTGCGCGTCGGCTATGTGTTCGCGCGACGGCGACCGACCGGCGAGGACGAGCAGGTGCCCGACCCGTTCAATCCGCCGCCGCCGTTCTCCGAGTACTCCGAGCCGAGGTTCTCCGGATCGTCGGTGGTGGCGTTGCCCGATGCGGAGCCGTTGCCCTGGCTCGAACGGGCCGAAGCACACCCGGCACCGGCAGTGGAGCCTGCCGTGCTGGCGAGCGAGATCCTGGGAAACGAACGTCGGATCTGGGTCTCGATGCCGCCGGGAGAGTTCTCCGACGAGAGCGCGCTGCCGTTCGTGATCCAGTTGGACGGAACGCCGGAGCACAGCGCGCCGAGCGTGCGCGATGCCCTCGTCGAGGCGGGAGCGATCCGGCCCTGCGCGGTGGTGCTCGTCGACCAGCTCGGAGCCGCGCGGTACAAGGAGCTGCTGTGCGACGCCGAGTTCTCTCGGATGCTGGTCGAAGAACTGCTGCCGTGGCTCCGCCGCCGCTATCCGCTGTCCCGGGACCCGGCCGACGTGGCCCTGGCCGGAGAGAGCTATGGCAGTCTGTGCGCCGGATGGACCGCGCTGCACCACCCGGAGGCGTTCGGCAACGCCATCCTCCAGTCGCCGTCGTGCGGGTACCACCCCGACCTCAGGTGGGGCAGCGGCGCGGGTGAGCTGCGGCGTCGCGTCCCGGTGCCGATGCTGATCGCCGACGTCCTGGCCGCGGAGCCGGCGTCGATCCGCGTCTTCCACGACGTGGGCGAACTGGAGGGTTCCCTCACCCACAGCCGGTGGCTGGACCAGGTGCTCGCCGGGAAGGGCTACGACACGCTCTACCGGGAGTTCGCCGGCGGCCACGACTACGCCTGGTGGCGAGGACTTCTCGGCGATGCCCTCCGCTGGTGTTTCCCCGCCGGTTCGGAGCCTGGAGAGCGATGACGGCGGCGCGGACAGACCCCGCCGGGCTAGGACGGGGACCCCTGACGCGCTGGTTGCCGGTGTTCCTGGACGGCCCCGATGAGCCGCGCGACACGCGGCCCTTCGACGTCTCGGAGAGGACCACGCCGGGCCGGTTCCTGTGGCGCGCGATCTTCTCGGTGCCGCGGGTCACCGTTCCCGCGATGCTGCTGGCGATCGTGTGGCAGGTGGGGGAGTCGGCCGTCCCGGTCGTGATGGGCATCGCGATCGACAAGGCGCTGGCGACCGGCGAGCTGGGACAGCTGGGGCTGTGGCTCGGCGTGCTGGTGGCCCTCTACCTCGTGCTGACGATGGCGGCGAAGTTCACCAGCCGGCTGACCGCCTATGCGGTGCAGCTGCTGCAGCACCGGCTGCGGAGCACGTTGTCGGCGGGCGTGCTGCATCCGGTCGGCGGGACGGCCCGTGCCCCCGACGGCACCGTCGTCTCGCTGATGACGAGCGACGTCACTCGCCTGGCGAATGCGGTGATCCTGGTGATCCTGCCGGTTTCGAGGATCGTGGCGATCGGATTCATCGCGGCGTCGCTCCTGGCGACGCACCGGGTGCTCGGGCTCGTGGCGCTGGTGGGGGCGCCGGTCGCGGTGTGGCTGATGGGCGTTCTCAGTGAACGGTTCTCCCGCGACACCCGCGAGTATCAGGGCCTGCTGGCTGCCACCGTCGGGCGGGCCACCGATCTGGTCGCCGGCTATCGGGTGGTCAAGGGAGTGCGGGCGGAGACGGAGACCACGAGGCGCTACCGAGAGGCGAGCCAGGAGACCCTCGCCGGGGCGACGCGCAACGCGGGCCTGCTGGGGTGGTTCCTCGTCGGTTCGGGCGTGGTCAGCGGCGCCTTCGTCGCGACGGTGATGGGGCTGGCGGGCTGGTTCGCCGTCAGCGGGCAGCTGAGCATCGGCGAGCTGATCGCCGCCATCGGCCTGACCCAGGCGCTGCTGCCGCAGATCCAGTCGATCGCGAACGTGTCCATCCCCAACCTCGCCGGCGCCCGTGCCTCGGCCGCGCGCATCCTCGACGTGCTGCAGGACGAGGGCGCGACCGCGCTCCGCCGCAGCGACACGACGCGCACCGGGGGTGCGCCGATTCCCTGCCTGGAGGTGTCCGTTGCGGGTGCGACGATCCGGGTGGAGCCCGGGGAGGTCGTCGGGCTGCGCACCGACGATCGCACCGCCGCCCGCGTCATGGAGACGCTGCTGGATCCCTGGACGGGCGACGACGGCGAGGTGCGGCTCGACGAGGCCGCCGCCCGGGAGCTGGACGTGGCCGACTACCGATCCCGGGTCACCGTCGCCCCGCACCGGCCGACGCTGTTCACCGGCACGATCCGCGACAACCTCGCCGTCTCCGCCGACGCCTCCAGGGGGATGGAGGCCGCGGCGCGAGCGGCGGCGTGCGACGACTTCGCCGCCGATCTCGACCTCCCCGTCGGCGAGAACGGCAACCGCCTCTCCGGGGGCCAGCGCCAGCGGGTCGCGCTCGCTCGCGCTCTGGCCGCCGATGCGCCGATCCTGGTGCTGCACGATCCGACCACGGCGGTGGACTCGGTCACCGAGCAGTCCATCGCCGGACGGCTGCGCGAGGTCCGAGAGGGCCGCTCGACGTTGCTGATCACCGGCTCGCCGCCGCTGCTCGCTGCCTGTGACCGCGTCGTCGACCTGCTCGATGAGGCACCCGCGGCCGCAAGAATGTCCGCGGGGCCGGTAGGGGCGACGCGGTGAACGGGACCCCGGGAACGACGGAGCGGGCGCTGCCCGTGGCGGGGGCGCGGGAGACCGCCGCGGAGGTCTGGCGTCTCACCCGGGGCTACCGGCTCCGGCTCGCCGCCCTCGGGGCGCTGGGGGTCGCGAGCACGACCGTCGCTCTCCTCCCGCCGATCGCCGTCGGCTACCTCGTCGATCGTGTCCGAGACGGCAGCGCCCAGCTCGGTACCGTGTCGGCGGTCACGGCGGTGATGATGGCCTCGGCGGTCCTGGGCGCGATAGGCACCGCAGCGACGATCGTGCTCGCGACCCGCACCTATCACGCGATCCTCGCGACGCTGCGCGAACGGCTCGTGGGCCGCGCGATGACCCTCCCGCAGCACCTCGTCGAGAGTGCCGGCACCGGGGACCTGATCTCCCGGTCCAGCGACGACGTCACCGCCGTCGCCGACGCGGCCCCCGCGGTGATCCCGGCGCTCACCGTCACCGTGTTCACGATCGCGGTCTCGCTGGCCGGGCTCGCGGCGCTGGATTGGCCCTACGCCGTCGCGTTCGCCGTCGTGCTGCCGGTCTACGCGCTCGCCATGCGGTGGTACCTGCGTGCCGGGCCGCGGGTGTACCGGGCCGAGCGTGCGGCGATGAGCGCGCGCGCCCAGCAGATCCTCGAGTCCCAGCGCGGCTACGCCACCGTGCTCGGTTTCGGGCTCGCCGAGCAGCGTCATCGCGCGGTGATGAAGGACTCGTGGGGCGTCGCGGTGCTGTCCCTGCGGGCGCGCACAGTACAGAGCATGCTCAACACCCGGCTCAACCTCGGCGAGTGCCTGAGCCTGGTCGCCGTGCTGCTCGTCGGTTTCGTCCTCATCGGCCGCGGAGCCTCGACCGTCGGCGGCGCCACCGCCGCCATGCTGCTCGTGCTGCGCCTGCTCGGGCCGGTCAACCAGTTGCTGTTCGTGATCGACACCCTCCAATCCGCCCTCGCATCGCTGAGCCGGATGATCGGCGTCGTCGCGATTCCGGCCGCGTCTCCCGAGACGCCGATGCCGGGTGCTGCGGGCTCCGCGGTCCGGCTCCGCGAGGTCGTGTTCCGCTACGGCGACGGCCCTCGGGTGCTCGACGGCATCAGCCTCGACATCCCGGCTGGTCAGCGCCTCGCCGTCGTCGGCCCGTCCGGCGCGGGCAAGACCACGCTCGCCGCCGTGATCGCCGGCATTCACCGGCCGAACGGAGGGACCGTGACCCGTCCTCCCCGCACCGCGGTGATCACGCAAGAAACTCATGTGTTCGCCGCGACCGTGCGAGAGAACCTCACGCTCGCCGCCCCCGCCGCCACCGACGGCGATGTTCGCGCAGCCCTGGAGGCGACCGGCGCCACGGGCCTGGTCGGTATGCTCCCCGACGGCCTCGACACGGTGGTCGGCTCCGGCGGATACCCGCTCACCGACGCGCAGGCGCAGCAGCTCGCCCTTGCCCGGCTCCTGCTCGCCGCCCCGGAGCTGGCGATCCTCGACGAGGCGACCGCCGAGGCCGGCTCCACCCATGCCGAGCAGCTCGACCGCGCCTCGGACGCGGTCCTCGCCGGCCGGACCGGCATCGTCGTCGCGCACCGCCTCTCCCAGGCCGCCGCGTGCGACCGGATCGTGGTCATGGGGGAGGGGCGCATCATCGAGGAGGGAACGCATTCCCAACTGGTCGCTGCCGGTGGCGTGTATGCCGGGCTGTGGAGCGCGTGGCGGGCCGGGCAGGATCCCGGCCTCAGCCTCTCGTGAGGTGTTGCTCCTGGTACTCGCGGGGTGAGAGGCCGTGGAAGCGGGAGAAGGCGGTGCTGAACGTGGGGAGGTGGGCGTAGCCGACGCGGCGGGCGACGGTGCGGGGTTTGGCGCCTCCGGCGAGCAGGTCGCGGGCGATGCGCATGCGTGCGGCGTAGCGCCAGCGGGCGAAGGTCATGCCGGTCTGCTCGCGGAAGACGCGGTGGATGTCGGCAGGCATGTCGAGCCCCGACGTGTCGATTCTGCGCAGGTAGGTCATCGCGAGTTCGCGCGCCTGTGGATCGGTGGGCATCGGCACCGACAGCGCTCGTTGCGCGGCGACCTGGTCGGCGAACAGGTCGAGGATGTGCCGGGGATCGTACCCGTCGGGGCGCAGCAAGGAGCGGGCGCTGATCGAGCAGAACATCAGGTAGTCGTCCCAGGCGGGCGAGAACCGCACCTGCAGCGGCCTGGTCAGTTGCAGGTCGGCGGTGCCGGCTTCTCCGAGGGGCAGGGAGATGGAGTCTTGGCGCAGCCCCGTGACGTGCTCGACGCCGGCCGGGATCCAGGTGGCGACGCCGCGTGTTCGTTCGTACTGGCGGTCGTCGATGTCGAGATATCCGTCGCCTCGGTACATCCAGCTGAGCACATGGGTGTCGTTGGTGTGCGAAGGCGTTCGAGCTGCGGGCAGCATGCGCGGCGCCGTGGTGGAGACATCGCCCCCTCGTACCAGGCGCACCAGGTTGTCCGCCTGACGTGCCGCAACCGCGCGCCCGCGCTCGCGATCACCAGATAGGCGGGTGGAGAGTTCCTGGCTGAACCGGTAGGGGGTCGACCCGAACTGCCGCGTGAAGGCGTCGCTGAAGCCGCCCCGACTGGCGAAACCCACTCGCGCGGCAACCTGGGCGACGTCGTAGCCCGCCGCCAGAAGATCGACGGCCGCGCTCAGTCGGCACCGCAGCCGCCACTGTGCGAAGGTGAGCCCGGTGTCGGCCAGGAACTGGCGTAGCAGGGTGCGGGGGCTGGAGAGCACCCGTGTCGCCCACTCCTGAACGGTGAGACCGAGCGCCGGGTCACGGGTCAGTTCCTCGGCGACCGTCCGGGCAGCCCCCGCCCTCGGTATCGGCGGCGGACCGAGTGCCAGCGGAGACGCCGCCTCCTCGGTGTGCGCTGGTGGCGGTGCCTGAGCACCGGGACGGCGGAGCAGGTCGGTGATCGTGTCCTGGGAGTACCCCCGGCCGCTGAACGGGGTGACCTGCAGATTGAAGTATTGGATCAGCCAGTCGCGCCAGCCGTCGGGAACCTCAAAGCGCGTCGGCTCCGTCGGCAACCCGCCGCCGGGTTCGAGCCAGATCGGAAAGGCGACGGCACCCGGCTCGGTGACGACGCCACGATGCCGATGGTCACCCACGGGGAGCAGGGCTCCCTGACCGGCGGACAGACGGAAGGTCACGGCGTGATCGACGATCGCGTGCGCCGAGCCGGTGTGTACCCAGATCAGCAGCGGATGGAGATGGACCCCCGTCCAGTCCAGCCGCGCCCCCGGGATCGGCGGCGGGCCGCCGTCCCTGAGCGGGACCGACAGGGAGTTCATCATCTCCTAACCATATGGCGTTTTTCCTGAACAATTATGAGTTAGGTTTCCCTAACCTTACTGGGGCCGGTCCGCCGGCCGATCGTGCATGTCACCCAGTCCGAGGCGACGTGCCTCCGGAAGCCCACAACCTCAGTAAGGAAGATCACAACCATGACCCCACTCCGACGCCGTCGTGCGGCCTTTGCCGCCGCGCTGCTGAGCGCGACGCTCGTCCTCACCGCCTGCGGCGGCAGTCCCGAGGCGACGCCGACCAACGACCCGAGCCCCACGGGGGCGACGAGCACTACGGCCCCGACGAGCGCCGCCCAGAGCAGAACAGTCGAGGCCGACAACGGTGCGATCGAGGTGTCTGCCGACCCGCAACGAGTCGTCACACTCGGCTCTGCGACCGTGCCGTACATCGATTTGGGCGGTGAGCCGGTGGGTGCCACGGAGTTGAGCGGGTTTCTCTTCGACAAGTTGAGTGCAGAGCAACAGGCGGCGTATGAAGGCGCGACGATCGTCGGGACGAGCGCGGGCGAGGTCGATCTTGAGAAGATCGCGGGCCTCAAGCCGGATCTGATCGTGATGTTCCTTCAGCAGGAGACCTACGACGCGCTCGCCAATCAACTGCAGGCGATCGCGCCGACGGTGTTCTTCAGCCTTGCGACGGAAGGCACGACAGCCGCAGCCGGATTCGCCGAGGCGAGCAACAAGACGGAGGTGTTCGTCGAGCAGAAGAAGCTGTTCGAGGAGAAGGTGGCCACGATCAAGAGCACCTACTCGGACCTCATCGCGAGCACGGCTTTCGTCAACCTGAACCGCTGGGCGGCGACCGAGCCCGGGATGTTCGTCGTCGACAACAGCGGGTGCGCCGAGCTCGCGGTGTCGGAACTCGGCATCACACTGCCCGCGCTCGCCGATGACGCTCCTTTCGATGCCCGGTCCTTCGAGCAGCTTGCGGAGTTGTCTCAGTACGACGCGCTCCTGTACCCCGTCGATCGGGAGGGGCAGGTGCAGGTGGACTTCGAGCCGGTGGTGGAAACCAACACCTGGCAGGCGCTTCCTGCTGTCCAAGACGGCCGCGCTCTGGGAGTGTTCTGCGCCAGCAACTCCTCCTATGGACTGGCCGCGAAGTATCTGGATTCGGTCGAGGCCGCATTGGCAACCCTTTCCGCTCAGGAGTGACAGCCCCACTCCCACGGCAGGACGGTCCGGGCGCCACGACGGCGTCCGGACCGCGTCGTAGCGGCGGTGCGCTGGTCCAACCGAGTGGCTTTGGAGATGAGGGGAGGGGGCGCAATGACCGTAGGACCGACGCCCCCAGATGATGGGGACGTGCGGCAATATTACCTACTATAGGTATAAGGAGGTCGAGTGGGTACGACGATCACGAGCCGCGAGTTCAATCGCGACGTCTCGGCTGCCAAGCGTGCTGCCGAGCAGGGGCCGGTGACGATCACCGATCACGGGCGTCGCTCGCATGTGCTGCTGACGGCGGAGGAGTTCGATCGGCTGACCGGCGTGCATGAGTTGGTGGGGGATCGGCTGTGGGCGCGCGGGACCGAGGACATTCCGCTCGAGCTGCCCGAGCGTCGGATCGAGAAGCCGCGCGAGTTCGACCTGTGAGGTACCTGCTCGATACGAACGTCATCAGCGATGCGCGGCTGAAGCGGTCGAGGGCCTTGATGGAGTGGCTGCGGGAGCGAGAGACCGGGGATCTTGCCGTCAGTGCGATCACGCTGCTGGAGCTCGAGCGGGGAGTCCGGCGCAAGGAGCGCAGCGACCCTGTGGGTGCCCGGCCGTTGCGCCTGTGGCTCGATGAGGACGTTCGGCCGACGTTTCACGGGCGCGTTCTGGTGGTCGACGAGAGGGTCGCCGTCGTCGCCGCGGAGCTTCACATTCCCGATCCGCTTCCGGAGATGGACGCCCTCATCGCCGCCACCGCGCTCGTGCATGACCTCGCGCTCGTCACGCGCAACGTCGCGGACTTCCAGCGCACGGGTGTTCGGCTGCTCAACCCCTGGGAGCTGTGACTGTCGCGCCTGGTCAAACGCTGCGACGCCAGGTGGGTTCATGAACCCCGCTTGTTCTTGGTTCTCTTGTACGCCTGGACGGCCTTCCTGCTGCTGCGCCAGATGCCGTCGGGTCCGAGCCGAAGCCCAGCGGTGTGCAGCCCCCGCTGCCGGAAGGATGCCTACCGCGCGTTCATCGGTGGCTTCGCCCCGATGCTCACCGGCCTCGGCGACATCGCCGAGTTCACCGACGGCGATCGCGTGGCGCTGTTCTACTACCCACAGACCGCCGCGACCTCGACCGCCCCTGCGGCTGAGTTCTTCACCGTCGAGGACGGCAAGATCGCCACGAGCGTGCTGATCTTCGACCGGCTCTCCTACGGCCCGCCCGGGCAGGACTGAACGGGACCGGCATGACCCCGGAGCAGAGCGTGCTCGTCGAGCGCGTACGCGCCCTGACCCCCGACGAGCTGCCGGTGCGCGAGGTGTCGATGTTCGGCACCAGGTCCGTGATGGTCAACGAGAAGATGATCGTCAGCGCGCTGAAAGGCGGCGGGCTCCTCGTGCGGGTCGACACCGAGCGGCACGACGAACTCCTCGCACGGCCGGGAGTGCACCAGGCCGTGATGGGCCCGGGACGCGACATGGGTCCGGGGTGGATCGAGGTCGCCGCGGAGGTGATCGCCGAGGACCAGCAGCTGGCCTTCTGGGTCGGGGCCGCGATGGACTACAACCGCGCAGTCACCCGGGGGTGTCGGTGAGTGCGTCGGCTAGGCGTTCGACGCGGCCCGGAGGATGACTTCGGCGAGGCGCTCCGGCTGGGTGAGCTGCGGCCAGTGCCCGCCGCCCAGGTCGACGTACTCGACCCGAGTCAGCGCCGCCAGCTCGGCGGGCCCGACGCCGGCGTCGAGCCATCCGCGCAGGTCGGCGACGGTGTACTCGGGGCAAACCATCGTGGCCGGGACGTCGTGGCGGCGCGGGTCGCTCAGCCGCACCGGGTCGGTGATCACCCGCTCGGGGACGGGGATCGCCTCGTCGTAAAGGCGGTGTAGCCCGACGTCGTCGAAGTCGACGATGTTCGCGTCCTCCCCGATCTCGGCCCAGTCCGGCATTGTCACCTCGCCGTCGCGCGCCTCGAACCCGTCGAGGAGCGGCTCCCCATCGGCGGCAGGGAAGCCGCCGACATGGACGATCGCCGCCACCTTGGTGACCCGTGCGTCGAGCGCGGCATGGGCGATCCCGCAACCGGCGGAGTGACCGACCAGCAGGACGGGCCCTTCGACGTCGTCGATCGCCGTGACGACCGCGCCGACGTGGTCGGCCAGCCCGATTCCGGTGCGGTCGGTGTCCTTGCGCGCCATCCCGGGCAGGGTCAGCGGCCACGCCCGGTGGCCGGCCTCCTCCAGGATCGGGACGACCGTGTCCCACGTCGATGCGTTGAGCCAAAGGCCCGGGATCAGAATGATGTCCATGCCTGACAGCCTAAGTCCGGGGGACCTCTATGCCGACCGACGGTCGTCCTTGGCTGGTTGGAGACCGTCCGCGAGGTCGGAGATCGCGTCGAGCAGATCGGTGATGCCCGGTTCTTCGATGGGGAAGTGCCCGCATTCGCGGAGCAGGACGACGTTCGCGGGCGCGGTCATGCGCTGCAGGAAACGCATGCTGAGTTCGACCGGCGTCCACTCGTCGCGGCTCGGGTGCAGGAGTGTGAGCGGCGTGGGCATGCGCTCCGGTGGGGTATGCCGGTAGCGCAGGTAGGAGGCAAGGAACCCGAGGGGGATCCGTGCTCCGCCGCCACGGGGATCTGTTGCGCACAGTCGGGAGAGGCGGGGGTCGTGGCTCATTCGCTTGAGGTTCGCCACCCAACGCATCGGGACCATCACTCCAGCGAGCCCGCCCCTCACGAGCAGCGACAGTGGCGCGCCTAGCAGGCCGAGCGGCCCGTACCGAGTCAGATGCATCTGCACGCGCCAGTCGCTCGGGTCGAGCAGGCTGGTCGCCGCCACCCCATCCACCCGGGGTGACCGGGCGGCGACTTCACAGGCGAGCAGTCCGCCGATGCTGGCGCCCAGGAGGATCAGCGGTCGGTCGTCCTGGTCGGAGGCGACGAACTCCCCGAGCAGCTCCACCCAGTCGTCGTAGCGCACCGCGGACGGGTCGGGGGAGGTGGTGCGGCCGTAAAGGGGGAGGTCGACGGCGGCGACGTCTACGCCCCGCTCGGCGAGCAGCGCAGCCAACGGCCAGAGCGCTGCACTATGCGCGCCCGCGCCGTGTACGACGAGAACGCGCACGGGGGCCTTGGGACGGTGTGCCCGCGCAACATGCACGTCGTGGCCGCGCCACTGCCACCAGGTTGACTCCGGCGCAACGGCCGCGGCCTCTCGTCGCGCTTCGGGAAGCAGTGCTGCGTACGTGCGGAATGTCGGCGCGGTGTCCGTGGGCATGGGTCCAGGCTAGGTCCGGGTTGAGGCTGGGCAGACCGTGATCACGACCTTCCCTCGGGTGTGGCCCTCCCCGACGTGGCGGAGGGCGTCGGCTGCCTCGTCGAGGGGGTAGGTGCGGTCGATCGCCGGAGTCACCCGCCCTGTGGCGAGCAGGTCGGCCAGGGTGAGCAGGTCCTCGCGCTTCTCGGTCGACAGAAAGGGCTTCAGCCGCTGGCGGGTGAAGCCAGACAGCAGGCGCGCCGTGACGATCCGTCCGAGGGGGCCGATCCAGCGGCCCCCGCGCCCGCTGTTGGGAATGAGGGTGCCGGTGGGCGTCAGCGCTCGGCGAGCAGCCGCCAGGGGTTGGGCCTCCACGTTGTCGAGGATGACGTCGTAGCGCCTCTCGGCGCGGGTGAAGTCGGCCGTCGTGTAGTCGACGACGTGGTCGGCACCGAGCGACCGGACGAAGTCGACGTTGCGGGTGCTGCACACGCCCGTGACCTCGGCGCCGAACGCCTTTGCGATCTGTACGGCGAAGGAACCGACGCCGCCTGATGCGCCCGTGACAAGCACCGTCTGGCTCGGTCGCACCTTCGCGACGTCGCGCAGTGCCTGCAACGCTGTCATGCCCGACGTGGGTACCGCTGCGGCCTCTTCCATCGAGAGGTTGGCGGGCGCGGGCACGAGGTTGCTTGCGGGGACGCAGGCGTACTCGGCGAGTGTTCCCATCGTGCTCCAGCCGAACACCTGATCGCCGCGGCGGAGGGCGGTGACATCCTTCCCGACCGCTGCCACCACGCCGGCGAGGTCCCTGCCGGGGATACCTTGGCGAGGACGGCGGAACCCAAACGCGAGGCGCACCATGTAGGGCTCACCGGTCAGGACGAAGTAGTCGCCAAGATGTACCGAGGCCGCGCCCACCCGGACGAGCACATCGCCTCGGTCGGGCACCGGCAGCCGCACCTCGGTTGGTTCGAGCACGGAGGGCGGTCCGTAGCGGTGCTGAACGGCGGCCCGCATCGTCGCCGCCCCGGACCCGCTCGGCGCCGCCGCTGCGGCACCTGGTTGCCGTTCTACTCCCACAGGAGCCTCCTTCCATCCGCGCTGCGATCCACGCGAGCTCGTACGCTGTACGTCGTACACCGTACTATGAACGTACGCTGTACGGTTGTCAAGCCGTTCGATGAGGGAGGAGAGTTGTGTCTGCGAGGGAGCAACGCCAGGTCGCGTCAGAGGCAGGGCTGAGTAAGCAGCGAGTTGTGGCCGAGGCGATCCGGCTCGCCGACCGCGAGGGGGTTGACGGGTTGAGCATGCGCCGGCTGGCCGGCGCGCTGGGCGCTGGCGCGATGTCGCTCTACCACTACGTGGCGAACAAGGACGAGCTGCTGGACGCGATGATCGACGTCGTGTTCGAGGAGATCGAGCTCCCGCCCGAAGGCACCGACTGGCAGTCGTCGATGCGCCGACGGGCCCTTTCCGCCCGGGAGGTCCTCGCGCGTCACCCCTGGGCGATCGGTCTGATGGAGTCGCGCACAACGCCAGGTCCCGCGAACCTCCGCCATCGTGAAGCGGTTACCGCCAGTCTGCGAGGGGCCGGCTTCTCGGTCGTGATGGCGACGCACGCCAACTGGGTGCTCGACAGCTATGTCTACGGTTTCGCCCTGCAAGAGGCCACCCTGCCGTTCGACACCCCCGATGAGCTCACGAACATGGCCGAGGACGTGTTCCTGCCCCGGCTTCCTCCCGACGAGTTCCCTTACCTCAACGAGTCCGCCGCTGCACTCATCGCCGCCGGCTACGACCCGGCGGAGGAGTTCATCTTCGGCCTCGACCTCGTCCTCACTGCCCTCGATCCACTGAGAGCCTCCGCGTAGCCTGGTGGCGTGAGCAGCATCGAGGCCCCGGCTGGGAGCGGGAGCAGCGCCGAGTCGCAACTCGCGATCGTGGCCGGCATCGCGGCCGCGGTCGCCGGGCTGGGCGTCGGCGAGTTGGTGGCCGGCCTCGTCGCCGCGGAGTCCTCGCCGCTGACCGTGGTGGGCGCCCTGCTCATCGACGTGGCGCCTTCCTGGGCGAAAGACCTCATGATCTTCCTCTTCGGCACCGCCGACAAGGTGGCCCTGATCGTGCTGGTCGTCGTCGGTGTGCTGGCGCTTGCCGCGCTCGCCGGCTACTGGCAGCACCGTCGCGGCGTCGTCGGAGCCGTCGCCGCGGTGCTCCTCGGCGCGGCCGTCGCCGGTCTGGCCGTCGCTCGCGAAGACGCCGGAGCGTGGGCCTGGGTGCCGTCGACCGTGGCGGGCATCGTCGCGGGCGCGATGATGTCGACGCTGGTGCGCCGGATCCCGAGGCCGAACGCGCACCCCTCGGAGACGCCCGCGCCCTCCCGCCGGCGGTTCTTGACCCTGGCCGGCGCAACGGCCGCCGCCGGGATCCTGGCGGCGGCCGGCGGCGCCGTCGCCCGCGGAGGGAGGCGAGCGGTGTCCGTCGTTCGGGACGCCATCCGGCTTCCGCGGGCCGCGATGCCGGCGCCCCCGATCCCGGCCGACGCCGATCTGAGGATCGACGGGCTCAGCCCCCTCGTGACGCCGAACGGCGACTTCTACCGCATCGACACGGCGCTGGTGGTGCCGTCCGTCGCTCCCGAGGACTGGGAGCTGCGCGTGCATGGGCTCGTCGAGCACGAGCTTCGGGTCACCTGGGAGGAACTGCTCTCGCTGCCGCTCACCGAATCGGCGGTGACGCTGTCGTGCGTGTCGAACGAGGTCGGCGGAAACCTCGTCGGCAACGCGGTTTGGCTCGGTTATCCGATCCGCGAGCTGCTGGCGCGGGCGAAGCCGCTTCCCGAGGCGGACATGGTGCTCTCCCGCTCGGTGGACGGGTTCACAGCCGGCACGCCCCTGAGCGCCGTGACCGACGGGCGGGACGCGCTCCTCGCCGTGGGGATGAACGGCGAGCCGCTGCCGCCGGAGCATGGGTCTCCCGTGCGGATGGTCGTGCCCGGGTTGTACGGGTACGTGTCGGCGACGAAGTGGGTGATCGATCTGGAGGTCACGCGGTTCGACCGCGCCAGCGCCTACTGGACCGTCCGGGGCTGGTCCGAGCGAGGACCGGTCAAGCTGCAGTCCCGCATCGACGTCCCTCGCGCCGGAACCTCCCTCGACGCGGGCGACGCCGTCATCGCGGGCGTTGCCTGGCATCCGCACACCGGGATCTCCGCGGTGCAGGTGCAGATTGATGACGGACCCTGGGTGGATGCGGAACTGGGATGGGACATCTCGGCCGACACCTGGGTGCAGTGGCGCACACCGTGGCAGGCGACCGCGGGGACGCACCGGATTCGCTGCCGCGCGGTGAGCCGGGAGGGCAGCGTGCAGACCGACGAGGTGACTCCCGTGGCGCCCGACGGTGCCACCGGGCGGCACACCATCGAGGTGCGCGTGGCGTGACCCGCGCGTCGGGTCGCGAGTGCGAGGGAGCGGCGTCGTCCGCGGCATGTTCTATGCTCGAAAGAGCCCTTGACGCCGTCGACCCCAAGGGGAGAGGTGGGCAGCATGCGCCCGACCGTCCGCCGACAGATCGCTGTCCTGATCCTGCTGCTCGCCATCGTGGCGGCCATCGCCTTCTTCGGGTCGCTGGCCACCGCCCCCAACGTCGACGGCTGGTATGCGGATGCGGCCAAGGTGGCCTGGAATCCGCCCAACTGGGTGTTCGCCCCCGCGTGGACCACCCTCTACGTGATGATCGCCGTCGCGGGATTCCTCATCTGGCGGGCGGGCCATGACCGAGAAGCGGGACGCAACAGGGCCCGCGGCGCGCTGGTCGTCTACGGCATCCAGTTGGTTCTCAACGCCGTCTGGACGCCGATCTTCTTCGCCGGATACCCGCTGATCGGCGAGGCCGCATGGTGGGTGGCGCTCGTCGTCATCGTCTGGCTGATCGGGGTGGTGATCTGGCTCGTGGTGGCCGCGTCGAGATGGTCGGCGCCCGCGGCCTGGCTGTTGATCCCGTACCTCGGCTGGCTGATCTACGCCGCGTCGCTCAACGCGGGAATCATCGCGCTGAACTGATCGCCTTCGCGGCACGGTTTGTCGGGGCCGTGCATAGATCTCGCTATACGCGGAGGCCTTGCTATATAGACAGGCCTCGGCGTATAGCGAGATTTATGTGGCTCTGCGGCTGCTGCTCCGATGCTGTCGCTCAGGATGACTGACCGCAGCAGGGCATCCCGGAGCAACTCCCACCCCAAGCCCTCGCCTTGTCAGGACTTGTCGACCGCCAGGCGTGCCGCCGCAGAACAGTAGCTGTTCCATTGGTGCAAGCACGCCGCCGCACCTTCGTCGCCGTTGGTCGCGGTCAGGTAGAGGCGTGAACGCGCTGGCGAGACAGTGCGATACGCGGTGCTTTGCGCGCTCGAACAGGCACTGTTCACCCACAGGCGTACGAACCCTTGCCGACCATTCTCTACGCATCTATACTGAACCGTATGGTTCAGTATACGACCACGCTCCTGGATGATGCATTCGGTGCGCTGTCCGACGCGACACGACGTGGGGTACTCGAACACCTCGGCCATCACGAGGCGTCGATCACTGACCTGGCCCACAGGTTCCAGATGACCCTCACGGGCATGAGCAAGCACATCTGCATCCTCGAGCAGGCGGGGCTGGTCGTGTCCGAAAAGGTTGGCCGCGTGCGGATCTGCCGCGTTGGTCCCCGCCACCTGGAGGAAGCCGCGACCTGGCTCGAGCAGTACCGCCGACTTTGGGAAGCCCGCTTCACCGCACTCGACGAGATCGTCGAGGAACTGACACAGAAGGAGCAGTCAGATGGACATGAACTCACGAAGTGAGTCCCCGCAGATCGAGAACGCCACGACGGTGGAACGGCCCTCGGATCGCGAGGTCGTCGTTACCAGGTCCTTCAATGCCGCACGAGACCTGGTGTTCCGGGCATGGTCGGATCCCGAGTTGTTCCGACGCTGGTGGGTCCCGAAGTCGATGGAGATGACCTTGTACGCCTGTGAGATGGACGTCCGCACCGGCGGCAGCTATCGCTTGAACTTCGGCGAAGGCCTGGACTTCTTCGGCACCTATCTCGAGGTGACCCCGCCGTCGCGGCTCGTCTGGACGAACGCCGAGGGTGGCGAGAACGCATCCATCACCACCGTCACTCTGACCGAGACGGACGGCAAGACGCTCGTGGTCGTGAGCGAGCTCTACCCTTCGAAGGAGGCGCTCAGGGCCGAAGGCGGCGCGGAGGATGCGCTGGACGAGACGTTCGCCCAGTTGGAAGAGTTGCTCGTCGAACTCGCGTCGTAGTGATCATCGCTGACGGTCAGGCCCCCCTGACCTGACAGCCAAGACGGCCCGCCTGATCTTCTCGACGACAACTTCCGCATCCTTGTGCTCCCAGTTGGGAAGCCATCACCCTCCTCGCGTCAGCCGGGTCTCAGATAGTGCGCGTTACGTCCTGCGACCTCATCTCGCGTGGGTTCGGCGCTCTCGTTTTCAGTCACTGTCTGCGATGGCCTGGGAGGTGGACGGTGGCGTGCCGATACTCTCGACAGGTTCGGCCGCTCGCGAGCACACGGTTGACGGGTGCCGCTGTGAGCACAGCGGCGACTCGCTCGCGCTCGGCGACGCTCAGAAGGAAGCGGACGCTGGGCAGGAAGGGCCGCAACGTGGGCGACCGTTACACTGATGCGCACGTACGCCGCGCGGCAAGGAGGAAACATATGTGGGCTGCCATCGGCGAGTCGCTGCCGTTCGTGATCGGTCTCACGTTGAGCCCGTTCGTGATCATCACCGGCCTCATGCTCCTCCTCGGAGACAACGGGCGCGCGAAGAGCGCCCTGCTCGGCCTCGGCTGGTTCCTGGCGATCTGCACCCTCACGACCGTCGGATTCCTCATCGTCGACGCTTCCGAGGAGTACGCGGAGACGGGTGTGGATGTCGCGCAACTCGTCTTCGCCGTCTTGTTCTTCGCCCTCGCTGTCAAGGCCTGGCGCAAACGCCCTCGTGGAGACGATGCGACCGAGTCGGCGTCGAAGAAGCCATCGCTCGCGTCGCGTCTTGACGGATTGAGCCCGCTCGGCGCGCTCGGGGTCGGTGCGGCGCAGGGACTCCTGGTCATCAAGAACATCCCGCTGTCGTTGAGCGCCGGTGCCGTGTTCGGTGAAGCCGGCCTCGTGGGGGCGCAGGTCGTGGTGGCAGTGGTCGTGTTCGCGTTCGCCGGATCCCTTGGTGTGATCGTGCCGCTCGTCGTCGCTGTGGTGGGTGGCGAACGGCTCACTCCGACGCTGGTTTCGGTGCGCGGTTGGTTCGAGTCGAATATGTCCACGATCACCATCACCGTGCTTCTGGTGCTCGGCATCCTGTTCCTCGGCAATGGCCTCGGGATTCTGGGCTGATCCGCCGCGCAGATCGGAGGCGATGTCCTCTCCCGCTGCCGGCGGCTCGGCCCTCGTCGAAATCGTGCGTCACGGAAGCACGATGTTGAAGCCGTGATCGGGTGCATCGAGCACGGCGACAAGGCGGGCGAACGCCGTGACATCACCCGAGAACTCGACCCCCGGCGACGATTGGTCGCCCGCGAGGAGCATCTGAAGGCGCAACTTCTCGGCGGTCAGCGTAGCATCTGCCGCGGGATCCTTCGTGTGGCGCTCGCGATGGATCAGGACGCCGTTGCGGAGGGTGACGCGATGCGTCTCACCGAGGTCTGAGAACGTGACGTCGAGGCTCAGCGCCTCGTTCCACGCCTTCGGGCCGTTGACGCGGATCGCGATCGAGTCGAAGATCTGCACCGGGGAGAGCTCGCGGAGCACGTCGAGCGAATTCGTGGTCGTCGGCGTGCCGAAGTTCCCCTCGCGCAGTTCCGTGGCGCCGGAGAGGAAGAAGTTGCGCCAGACCGCATTCTCGATGCCGTATGCGAGCTGGTCGAGCGTGCTCGCGTAGAGCTCACGGCCCGCGGCGTGGTGCTGATCGGTGAACACGACGTGATCGAGCAGCGTCGCCGCCCACCGGTAGTCGCCGGAGTCGTAGGCCTGCTGGGCGAGTTCGACCACGCGGTCGATACCGCCCATCGCTTCTACGTAGCGTGCTGCTTGCTCGGCCGGCGGGTGCGGCCAGAGACGCGCCGGGTTGCCGTCGAACCATCCCATGTAGCGCTGGTAGACGGCCTTGACGTTGTGGCTGACCGAGCCGTAATACCCGCGCGCGTGCCAGGCATTCTCCAGCGCCGGTGGCAACTGCAGCTGTTCTGCGATTTCAGCTCCCTGATAGCCCTGATTCATCAGGCGCAGCGTCTGGTCGTGCAGGTAGGCGTACAAGTCGCGTTGCACCGAGAGGAACTCGTGGATGCGGTCGGCACCCCAGGTCGGCCAGTGGTGCGGGGAGAACACCACGTCGCTGCGTCCAGCGAAGCTGTCGATCGCCTCGGTGAGGTAGCCCGCCCACACGTGCGGATCCCGCACCAGCGCACCGCGGAGCGTCAGGATGTTGTGCAGCGTGTGCGTTGCGTTCTCGGCCATGCACAGGGCGCGGAAACCCGGGAAGTAGATGTGCATCTCCGCCGGCGCCTCGGTGCCTGGTGCGAGCTGGAAGTGCATCTCGACGCCGTCTACTGTGAGGGTCTGCCCGGTCTCGGTGATGAAGTCCGTCGGCACGATCAGTCCGACGGTTCCGGTGGAGGGTGTCTGTCCGAGACCCGAGCCGACCGCACCCGCGATACCGCGCTCCAGCGCCGCACCGTACATATACCCCGCGCGCCGTGACATCGCGGGGCCCGCATAGACGTTCTCGGCGATCGCGTGCTCGGTGAAGCCCTCGGGCGCGATGATCCGCACCGCACCGCTCGCCACCTCGTCCGGCCGTACCACCCCACGCACACCCCCGAAGTGGTCGACGTGCGAGTGCGTGTAGACGACGGCACGCACCGGCCGGTCGCCGCGATGCTCGCGGTAGAGGGCCAGCGCCGCCGCCGCGGGCTCGCGCGAGGTGAGCGCGTCGACGATGACGATGCCCGTCTCCCCTTCGATGACGGTCAGGTTCGAGAGGTCATAGCCGCGCACCTGGTAGATTCCGGGGACGACTTCGAAGAGCCCATCGAGCGCGTTCAGCTTCGACACGCGCCACAGGCTCGGATGCACCGTGTCGGGGGCATCGCCCTGCAGGAAGTCGTAAGAGGCGTTGTCCCACACGACGACACCGCTCTCGTCATGCACGACGTTGCGCTCCGGCCGGGCGATGAAACCGCGATTCGCGTCCTCGAAATCCCGGACATCGTCGAAGGGAAGCGCCTCGCGCGCCGCCTGGTGCGTCTGCCGAACGAATACGCTGGCATCGGAGTGGTGCATGGGTTCTCCTCGTCGAGTCAATCAGTGCGTGCCACCTGATCCGATTTTCTCGTAGGTGACGTGATTTGGACGACACGAATCGCCGTGTCTCTTGCGCTGATCGCTCTCCGTCGCTCGGCAGAGTTCGACCCGGCTTCCACCGATGCCAGGCGTTCCAGTACGGGTGAAACTGTGGACTCCATTGACCACCACGGGAACAGGCGACAGTGGGTCGAGGTCTGGCTTCCGCGTGGAATCAAGGGAACGAGGGCGTGGCCGAGCCTGCTGGCGAGCCCGATGACCCGCTGATCGAGGCCGCCGCAGAGCCAAGGAGACGCGCTCGAACATAGCTGACCGACGAGGAAGTGGACGCTATGCGAACAGCCCACGCCAACAGCATCAGCGTCACCGCGCTGGCGAAGCAGTTCGACGTTCACCGTGGCACGGTCTGGGTGAAGACCCGCGGCACTTGAG
>DAOLFC010000035.1:0-28350 GCA_035326505.1 Arachnia sp. | reverse complement strand
AAGGCGGAGGAGGGAGTCATAGCGGTGTGACTCACGTCGACCGACGACAACGAAGTCAATCGCCCGCATGGCGTCCCATACCCGTGCATTTGGGCGCGACAAGCTACTAAACGGCGATCGGGGCCTTGATGGTCGGGTGGGGGTCGTAGCCCTCGACGGCGATATCCGCCAGCGCGAAGGCGTCGATCTGGGTCACCTCCGGGTTGAGGCGCAGCGTGGGCAGGGGCCGGGGCACGCGGCTCAGCTGCTCGGCCACCTGCTCGAAGTGGTTCGAGTAGATGTGTGCGTCGCCGAAGGTGTGGACGAACTCCCCCACCCGCAGCCCCGTCACCTGGGCGACCAGGTGGGTCAGCAGCGCGTAGGAGGCGATGTTGAACGGCACGCCGAGGAAGACGTCGGCCGAGCGCTGATACAGCTGGCAGCTGAGTATCCCCGGGCCGCCGACGGGGGCGGGCGCGACGTAGAACTGGAACAGCGCGTGACACGGCGGCAGCGCCATGTCGTCGACGTCCGATACGTTCCAGGCCGAGACGATGTGCCGGCGCGAGTCGGGGTTGGTCTTGAGCTGCTCGATCACCTTGGCGATCTGGTCGACGTGACGGCCGTCCGGGGTGGGCCACGAGCGCCACTGGTAACCGTAGACCGGGCCGAGGTTCCCGTCGGCGTCGGCCCACTCGTCCCAGATGGTGATCTTGTTCTCGTGCAGCCAGGCGATGTTGGTGTCGCCGCGCAGGAACCACAGCAGCTCGCCGAAGACGGAGCGGGTATGGACGCGCTTGGTGGTGAGCAGAGGGAAGCCGTCGCGCAGGTCGAAGCGCAACTGATGGCCGAAGACGGAGCGGGTGCCGGTGCCGGTGCGGTCCGACTTGTCCACACCCTCGTCCATGATCCGGGTCAGCAGGTCCAGGTACTGCTTCATCTACAGCTCCTTCAGGAACGCGACGAAGGCCCGCACCGCCTTGCCGCGATGGCTGATGGCGTCCTTCTCCTCCGCGGTGAGTTCCGCGCTGGAGCGGGTCTCGCCGTCGGGAACGAAGAGCGGGTCGTAGCCGAAGCCCCCCTGCCCGGCGGGGGCCTCCGCGACGCGACCCTCCATCGCGCCGTGCCACACCCGGATCTCGCCGTCAGGCGCGACCACGGCCAGCGCACAGACGAACCGGCCGGTACGACGCTCCGCGGGCACACCGTCGAGCTGGGCCAGCAGCAGCGCGTTGTTGGCGGCGTCGTCGCACTGCGGGCCGGCCCACCGCGCGGAGCGCACGCCGGGCATCCGGTTGAGCTCGTCCACCTCGATGCCGGAGTCGTCGGCGACCGCGATCAGCCCCGTCCGGCGGGCCGCCTCCGTCGCCTTGATCAGAGCGTTGCCCTCGAAGGTGCGCTCGGTCTCGGCGGGCTCGGGGTAGGCCGGGAAGTCGCCCAGCCCGAGCACCTCGACGTCCACCCCCTCGGCGGCCAGCACGCGGCGCAGCTCGACGAGCTTCTTGGCGTTGCCCGTCGCCAGCACGATGCGGTCGGGCCGCCTCATGCCAGCGCCGCCTTCTGGATGGCGGTGAGCTCGGCGCACCCCTTGGCGCCCAGGTCGAGAAGCTGATCCAGCTGGGCGCGATCGAAGGGCTGCCCCTCGGCGGTGCCCTGCACCTCGATGTACTTCCCCGAGCCGGTCATCACGACGTTGAGGTCGGTGTCGGCGGCTGAGTCCTCCTCGTATTGCAGGTCGAGCAGCGCGGTGCCGTCCTTGCCGAAACCGACGGAGACCGCGGCGACGGAGTCGCGCAGCGGCTCGCCCTTCAGCGCCTTCTTGGCGCGCAGGTGGGCCACCGCGTCGACCAGGGCGACGTAGGCGCCGGTGATCGCCGCCGTGCGGGTGCCGCCGTCGGCCTGGAGCACGTCGCAGTCGAGCACGATGGTGTTCTCGCCGAGGGCCTTGTAGTCGACGACGGCGCGCAGCGAGCGCCCGATCAGCCGGGAGATCTCGTGGGTGCGACCGCCGATCTTGCCGCGGACGGCCTCGCGGTCGGAGCGGGTGTGCGTCGCGCGAGGCAGCATCGAGTACTCGGCGGTCACCCAGCCCAGGCCGGAGCCCACGCGCCAGCGCGGGACGCCGACGGTGACGCTGGCCGCCACCAGGACACGCGTGCGACCGAACTCCACGAGGACCGACCCCTCGGCGTGGTCCAGCCAGTTCTGGGTGATCCGGATCTCGCGCAGTTGCTCAGGGGTACGTCCGTCGATTCTGGTCATGCGCGCGAGCCTACCGCCGTCTCTCCCCTCCCACATCTCGCGAGTCCGCAAGCCCCCGGTCGCCGGTCGCCAGTCCTACTGCTATCCGCCAGTCTTGCTGCTATCCGACAGCCCCCAGTCGCCGACGCCAGCGATATGGCAACCCGCCAGCCGTATACGGCTGGCGTCGCGCAGGAACGCTGGCGTCGCGCAGCAAGGCTGGCGTCGAGGTCATTGGGCCGATGGCGGACGCGCAGGCAGGGTCAGGCCAGGGCGACGGTGGTGACGTCGGTGATCAAGCCGCCCAGCAGGCGCCGGCCGATGCCGCGGAAGTCGTGCGCGTCGCCGGTGGTCAGGAACTCCCGCACCGCCTCGCGCGGCTCGTAGCGCAGCAGCCCGGCCTTGGTGAGCGTCGAATAGGCCGACTGCGCGCAGGTCTCCGCACTGGAGACCAGGTTCACCCCAGGCCCCAGGACGTAGGAGATCACGCCGCTCAGCAGCGGATAGTGGGTGCAGCCCAGGATCAGCGTGTCCGACTGGGCACGCTTGACCGACGCCAGGTACTCCTCCGCCACCGCCAGGAGCTCCGGCCCACCGGTGATCCCCTCCTCGACGAACTCGACGAACCGCGGGCACACCTGGGTGGTCAGCGCGACCTCGGTGGCCACGGCGAAGGCGTCGTCGTAGGACCGCGAGTTGGCCGTCGACGCGGTACACAGCACCCCCACCCTCCGGTTGCGCGTCACCGCGAGGGCATGGGTGGCCGCGGGCAGGACCACCTCGATCACCGGCACCGGGTAGCGCTCGCGGGCGTCGCGGAGGGCAGCCGACGACGCGGAGTTGCAGGCGATCACCAGCGCCTTGACGCCCCGGTCCATCAGGTGGTCGAGTCCTTGGAGGGCGAACTTTCGCACCTCGGCGATCGAGCGGGGGCCGTAGGGCGCGCGGGCGGTGTCGCCCAGGTAGATGAAGTCCTCGTTGGGCAGCTGCTCCACGAGCGAGCGCATCACGGTGAGTCCGCCGAACCCGGAGTCGAAGACGCCGATGGCGGCATCGATCCCGGTGCGCACGGCGCCGTCGGCGCCCATCAGGCCTGATCTCCCAGCCGGAAGCCCCGGCCGACGTCATGCGCCACGTCGCGGGTCGCGAGCAGGTCCTCGATGAGATAGGCCAGCCAGTCGAGCAGCAGCGCCAGCTCCGGGTTCGCCTCGACCTGCTCGTCGGTGGCCTCACGGTCGGGCCACGCGTCGCCGTCGACCAGCCTCACATGCCAGATGGCGCGCAGCGAGGAGAGGGCCTGCAGCCAGGCGTCGACGTGCCCCTCGGGCACCGCCACCATGTCGTGCTGCATCGACGCGAGGTCGGACAGCACCACGTCGAGCGCACCGATCCGGCCACGGGCCTGGGAGTGAACCGCGTTGCGTCGGAACTCCGCCACCTCCACCGGGTTCCGGCTGGCGGGCGGGAACAGCCGGCGCAGCCAAGGATCCTTGCTGAGGGCGTCGGAGGGGTCGTGGGTGAGATCGGTGATCAGTTGGTCGAAGACGTCGCCGCCGGTGTCGGGCAGCAGGCCGCGCAGCACGTTCTGCAGCTGGCTCACCATCGCGGACAGGGCCGCGACCTGCGACTCGCCGCCCTCGAACACCCAGACGATCTCGTCGTCGCGCAGGCTCACAGCTGCTCCATGGTGGCCCAGAGGTTGTAGTTCTGCATGGCCATCACGTCGCGTTCCATCTCCTCACGGTTGCCGGTGCTCACCACGGACTTGCCCTGATGGTGGACCTGCAACATCAACTCCTCGGCCTTGACCCGGGTGTAGCCGAAGTATTCCTGGAAGACGTAGGTGACGTAGCTCATCAGGTTGACGGGGTCGTCCCAGACGATCGTCACCCATTGCTTCTGCGTCACCTCCGCCGGCGCCTCCAGCGTCGCGGCTTGGCCTTCACTCATGCGTCCAAGATTGCCCCATTCGCCCCACGGATGCACGCTTTGACCGGGGAAGAGGCGCAGTAGAGTGCAGCCCATGACCACGGCCTTGCTGACGGATCACTACGAACTCACCATGGTGCAGGCCGCCATGGATGCCGGCACCGCGGGGCGGCACTCGCTGTTCGACCTGTTCACGCGGCGCCTGCCGGAGGGACGTCGCTACGGCGTGCTGGCCGGTCTGGGGCGCGCGCTCGACGCCATCGCACAGTTCCGGTTCGGCGACGCGGAGCTGGAGTACCTGCTGCGTCACGGCGTGATCCGCGACAACCTGGCCGATTGGCTGGCCGGCTACCGCTTCACCGGAGACATCTGGGGCTATCCCGAGGGCGAGGTCTATTTCCCCGGCTCTCCCGTGCTGACGGTGGAGGGCAGCTTCGCGGAGTGCTGCGTCCTCGAGACGCTGCTGCTGAGCATCTACAACCACGACGCCGCGATCGCCGCCGCGGCCTCCCGGATGACCGCCATGGCGGGCGACCGTCCCTGCCTGGAGATGGGGGCGCGACGCACCCACGAGTGGGCGGCGGCCGCCGCGGCTCGCGCGGCTTACGTCGCCGGCTTCAGCGGCACCTCCAACCTGGAGGCGGGGCGCAGCTTCGGCATCCCGACGATCGGCACCGCCGCGCACTCGTTCACCCTGCTGCACGATTCCGAGGAGGACGCCTTCACGGCGCAGATCGCCTCGCTCGGGGTCGACACCACCCTGCTCGTCGACACCTACGACGTGGAGGCCGCAATCCGCCTGGCCGTGAAGCTCACCGACGGCAAGATCGGCGCCATCCGGCTGGACTCCGGCGACCTGATGTTCGCCGCCCGGGCGGCCCGGGATCTCCTCGACGATCTGGGCGCCACCGAGACCAGGATCACCGTGACCAGCGACCTCGACGAATGGCAGATCGCCGCCCTCAGCGGATCGCCCGTCAACGGATACGGCGTGGGCACGTCTCTGGTCACCGGGTCGGGTCATCCGACCTGCGGATTCGTCTACAAGCTGGTGGCGCGCGCCGACTCCGACGATCCCAGCGCACCCCTGAAATCGGTGGCGAAGAAGTCGAAGGGCAAGAACACGCTGGGCGGCCGGAAATTCGCCATGCGCCGGCTCGGCCCCGACGGCCGCGCCGAGGCGGAGGTGATCGGGCTGGGCACGCCGCCGGTCGACGACGGCAACGACCGCCCGCTCCTCGTCGACTTCATCAAGGGCGGCGAACGGGTTCATCACGAGTCGCTCGACGACGCCCGCCGCCGGCACGCGGCCTCCCGGGCGGAGCTCCCCCTGGCAGCCCTGCGCATCTCCAAGGGCGAGCCCGCACTGGAGACGATCATCCTCGACGAGACCGGCTCCGAGACGACGAATCCCTATCAGTCCGCCCCGGTGGTCGCGAACATCTAGGGAAACAGCATGGGCGTCGTGCTGGAAAAGGAGATCCCGTCGCGGGAGGAACTGATACGGCTGTACGACTCGGTGGGGTGGAGCGCCTACACCGCCGACCCGGACCTCCTGGAGGCTGCGATGGCGGCGTCGCTCCGTGTGGTCACGGCTCGCATCGACGGACGACTCGTCGGCCTCGCCCGCGTCGTCGGCGACGGGCTCACGATCGCCTACCTCCAGGACGTCCTGGTCGATCCCTCGCATCACCGATCCGGAATCGGTCGTCTCCTGATGGAGGAAGTGCTGGCGCCTTTCGCCTCGGCCCGACAGAAGGTCCTTCTCACCGACACGGAGCCCGCACAGCGCGCCTTCTACGAGGCCTTGGGATTCACCGAGGCCCACGACCACCGGCCGGAGCTACGGGCCTTCGTCCGATTCGACTGAAGACGTAGCTACCGAGGTGCGGGTTTCGCCATGAGCAGGACACACCCGAGGTGCAGCACCGAAAGGACCTGGTCGAAAGCCACGAACCGTGGGCCTTGGGCGTCTGCCGACGCCACAGGTCCACCTCAGCATCGACGAAGAGCAGCGACGTGACCGATGCATCCGGGACGATCACACCACGCCTGACCGATCGGCACGTCCCCTATCAAGGGCGGCAAGCACGTCGCCGCTGGTGAGACCTGAGCCATCCGCCCATTCACCCGCGCTTCGGACCAACTCTGCGTTGCGGCTGAACTCAGCCTCCCGCTTCACGAGTTCCAGCAGGTATCCCTGGAGCGACTGTCCACTCCGCCCCGCCTGAGCGACAAAGGCGCCATGCACCGGCTCGGGGACGTTCCGAATCCACAAGGCGACCACGCATGCATTTTATCGGCGCGTTCACCGATGTGTCGTGCAACTCGATTCAGTCCCAGCGCGACTCCGGCTGCTGCGGAATCCCATTCATCACCGCCGCCAGGCGGCGGGGCAGCTCGGCCGCGAAGACCTCCTCCAAGCTGATCCGGCGACCCGAGGCGTCGTGCAGCGGAACCCGCCAGTTCGGGTACTCGTCACTGGTACCCGGCATGTTCTGAGTCTTGCGCTCGCCCACCGCGTCGGCCAGCGAGGCCAGCAGGATCCGCGACGGCGTCGCGAGCAGGTAGCGGTGCAGCGCCAGCATGACCTCGCCGTGATCGCCGGCATGATCCGACTTGAGCAACCCATAGCCGACGAGCCGGTCGATCCACGCGCGCTGTTCGTCCTTGGCGGCGGCGAGCTCCTCGTCGAGGGGCTCGGTGAGCAGCCCCAGCCGCTCCCTCAGGTAGACGTGCTCCCCAGCCAGGTAGCCGGCCGTCGGGGGCAGGTCGTGCGTCGTGACCGACGCCATGCACAGCTCCCGCCACCAGCGGGCATCCAGCGGCTCGCCCTGCATGCCGTGCTCGAACCACAGCACCGACGTGCCGAGCAGGCCGCGCCGCGACAGATAGGACCGCACCCAGGGCTCGACGGTGCCCAGATCCTCGCCGATCACCAGCGCCTGAGCGCGCGAGGCCTCCAGCGCCAGGATTCCGACGAGCGCCTCGTGGTTGTAGCGCACATAGGTGCCCTGCGTCGGGCCGAGACCCTCGGGAACCCACCAGAGCCGGAACAACCCGATGATGTGGTCGATGCGCACGCCGCCGGAGCGGCGCATCGCGGCAGCGACCATGGCACGGAACGGCGCGTAGGCCAGTTCCTCCAGCCGGTCGGGGCGCCACGGCGGCTGGGCCCAGTCCTGGCCGTGCTGGTTGTAGTCGTCGGGCGGGGCGCCGACGCTCACCCCCTGGGCGTACACGTCGGGCATCATCCAGGTCTCGGCGCCGGTCTTGGACACGCCGACGGCGAGGTCGGTGATGATGCCGATGTCCATCCCGACATCGGCCGAGACCTTCTGGGCGGAGCTGACCTGCAACTGCGCGATCCACTGCAGCCAGCAGTAGAACGCCACGTCCTCGGTGTTCTCCTGGGCGAAGACGTTCACCTCTGGGCTGCCCGGCCGCCGGTACTCGTCGGGCCACTGCGTCCAGTCGGGTCCGAGGTGCAGCGTCAGCACGCACCAGACGGCGAAGTTGCGCAGCCCGTCGCCCTCGCGGCGCTGGAAGTCGGAGAAGGCCAGCAGGCGGGCGGGTCTGAGTCCTTGATCGAAGATGATCCGCAGCGCCTCGATCTTCAGCGGCCAGATGGCGTTCCGGTCGATCGCGTCGCCGCGACCCACCCGACGGGCCTGCTTGCGCAGCTCGTGCAGCCGGCGCCGGGCGCTCATGCCCAGGTCGCGGTATTCGTCGATGGACTCCGGGCGGATGTAGATGGGGTTGATGAACCGACGACTGGCCGGCAGATACGGCGACGGCTCCAGCGGCGGGTCGACGGCCGCGGCGTGCAGGGGGTTGATCAGCACGTAGTCGGCGAACTGCTTGGTACCCGACCATGTGATCAGGTCGGCCAGGTCGCCCAGGTCGCCGATGCCCCAGGACTGCTTGGAGGTGACGGAGTAGAGCTGCGTGTTGTAGCCCCACACCCGCGTGCCGCGAAGCCGCGCCGGCAGCCCCACGTACCTCGGGGTGACGATCAGCGACGCCGACTCCAGCCCGCGCTCGGTGGTGGCCAGCACCCGGTGGTAGCCCACGGGGAGGTCCTCGCCCAGCCAGAAGGTGGCCTCGCCGACCCGCGCACCGTCGACCTCGCGGTCGGGCTCGTGATTCTCGCTCTGCCAGGCCGGGCGGAACTGGCCGTTCTCCAACTGCACCTGAACGCTCACCGCCGTGCCGGCGGGCACATGCACCGCGAGGTGGATGCCCTGCCCCTCCTCGGCGACGGTGCAGGGCTGGAGGACGCGACGCCAGCGCTTGCGCTCCTCCTCGGCGAGCGCCTCGCGGCACGCCTCGTCGCTCGACGCGTCGATGCCCATCGCCGCGAGCACCGCGACGATGGTCTCGGCCGCGATGGTGCGATGGCGGCCCTTCCAGTCCCAGAACTCGCGCGAGATGCCGTGCCGGTCGGCCAGTTCGATGAGCGCGGGATACGGATCGGTCATTGTTTCGGCTCTCCCTCAGAGCTCGTAGACGACGCTCTTGGCCACCATGTCGTGGATGGCCTGCTTGCGCTTGGTGAATCCCGCGAACATGAGGTCGAGGATGCCGATGATGAACCCCATCGCCACGAAGACTCCGGAGAACAGGCCGCGCAGCACCGCCGCCGACCAGCCGATCTTCGCCAGCGACTCATCCCCGAGCCTGGCGACCTTCAGCTTCAGCAGCTTCTCCCCCAGGGTCGAGCCCAGGAACCCGTTGATGAGGATGCGATAGGCGACGTGGATCGCGGCGATGGCGGCGAACAGGAGGAAGTAGTCCTGCAGCAGCGACGGGGGGATCGGCGGGATCTCCGCGGACGGATCCTCCAGCACGACCAGGATGTTGGTCATGTAGATCTCGAGGCCCTGGGCCACCCGGAGGCTGAGGTTGCTGGTGGTGACCATCACCATGATGAACGTCAGCAGGTAGTCGAGCACCCAGGCGCCCAGTCGCCGGCCGAAGCGGGCCAGCGGTCGTCCGCCTTGCGCCGCGACCAGGCGCTGCCCGGGGATCTGATAGTGGGGCTGGTAGTGAGGGTCGTACGGCGCCGGCTGCCCCATCGGTGCCTGCGGGTGCGGCGGCGCCTGCTGTCCCTGCGGGTAGGAGTAGGGGTGCGCGGGAGCCGGCGGGGGCTCCGGGGGAGGCGCCGGCTGCGCATCACGGGTAGCCTGAGACCAGGCGGTCCCGTCCCAGAATCGTTCCCCGCCCGACCCCGCGGGGTCGGGATACCATCCGGCCGGCGGCGGCGCCGCGGTGTAGCTCATGGGATATATCGTGCCATGCCCGGCTCGAAGCTCTCCAATGCCGCAGGACAGTCGGCCCCGACTTGTCCGATTGCATACCCCGGGGGGTATACTGCGGGCATGCGAATCGTAATCATCGGAGGAGTGGCCGGCGGCATGAGCGCCGCCACGCGGCTGCGCAGGCTGGACGAGCAGGCCGAGATCGTCGTCCTGGAGCAGAGCGGATACGTGTCGTTCGCCAACTGCGGACTTCCGTACCACGTGGGCGGCGTGATCGAGGAACGCTCGGCGCTGCTGTTGCAGACCCCCTCGTCGCTGGGCGCGCGCTTCCGCCTGGACGTGCGAGTCAACACCGAGGCGACGGCCATCGACCGCGCGGCCAAGACGGTCACGGCGCGCGACACGCTCACCGGGGAGAGCGTCGAGTTGCCCTACGACACGCTGATCCTCTCCCCCGGCGCCCGCCCCGTGCGCCCGCCGATTCCCGGCATCGAGCGCGCCCTGTCGCTGCGCACCGTCGAGGACACCGACCGGATCGTCGCCGCGGCCGGCGACGCCCAGACCGCGGTGGTGATCGGCGGAGGCTTCATCGGCATCGAGATGGCCGAGAACCTGGTCGCCCGCGGCATGCAGGTCGCCCTCGTCGAGGCCCTGCCTCAGGTGATGGCCCCGCTCGACCCAGAGATGGTCCAGCCCGTACACCGCGCGCTGCGCACCCACGGCGTCGACCTCCGCCTGGGCGCCGCCGTGACCGCGATCGGCGAGGACTCCGTCACGCTGGCCGACGGCAGCGAACTGCCCGCCGACCTGGTGATCGCCGCCATCGGCGTGCGCCCGCACGACTCCCTGGCCGTCGACGCGGGCCTGGCCGTCCACGACCGCGGGGGCATCGTCGTCGACGAGGTCAACCGGACCTCCGACCCCGACATCTACGCGGTGGGCGATGCCGTGATCAAGCGCGACGCCCTCGACGGCAGCGAGGTGGCCGTCCCCCTGGCGAACACCGCCAACCTCCAGGGCCGCCGCGTGGCCGATCACATCGCGCTGGGCAGGGGCGAGGGTCGCCGGGTGCTGGGCACCGCCATCGTCGGCGTGTTCGGGCTCCAGGTCGCTGCGACGGGCTGGAACGAGAAGCGGCTGCGCGCCGCGGGTCGGCCCTACCGCGCCATCCACACCCACCCGGCCAACCATGCCGGCTACTACCCGGGCGCGGCGGGGATGTCGCTGAAGCTGCTGGTGGATCCCGAGACCGATCGCATCCTCGGCGCGCAGGGCGTCGGCGGCAACGGCGTGGACAAGCGCATCGACGTGATCGCCACCGCCATGGCTGGAGGCATCCTCGCCAGCGAACTCGCCGAGCTGGAGCTGGCCTACGCACCCCAGTTCGGCTCCGCGAAGGACCCGATCAACATGCTGGGGTTCGTGGCGGAGAACCTGCGCGACGGCGTCGCCACCTCGATCCAGTGGCACGAGCTGCCCGACGCGATGGCCGCCGGGGCGACGGTGATCGACGTGCGCACGCCAGGCGAGTACGCCGCGGGACACATCGAGGGGGCCGTGAACATCCCCGTCGACGAGATGCGCGACCACCTGGACGAACTGCCGGAGGGCGAGCTGATCGTGCATTGCGGCGTCGGCATCCGCAGCCACACCGCGCTGCGCCTGCTGGCGGGCTACGGTCGCACCGCGCTCAACCTGGACGGAGGCTACAGCACCTGGATCGCCGGCACCTCCGCCTGACCTCGAACATAAATCTCCCTATCCGCCGAGGCCTTCCGGATATCGCGTCACCTCGGCGGATAGGGAGATTTATGTTCGAGGTCAGGCGAGGGAGAGGAACATCTTCTCCATGGCCTGCAGATCGGGACCGTCGGGGTTCTCATTGGTCAGGCACTGCTTCAGGCCCACCGCGATGGTCGCGAAACCGGCCCTGTCCACGGCCTTCGAGACCGCGGCGAGCTGCGCCACGATGTCCTGACACTCGCGGCCGTCCTCGATCATCTTGATGATCCCCCCGAGCTGGCCCTGGGCACGCTTGAGGCGCTTGACGACCGCCACCATATCGTCGCTGTCCAACTGCACGTCGTTCTCCCTGTCTGTACGTCGTTTCCCTCTCCCCAATACCCCCCATGGTATATCCGCTCAGGCGCGCAGCTCGTTCGGAATGTGACCGATCCGCCGGCTGGTGCCGATCGCCATCAGCGCCACGACCAGGATTCCGCCGAGCGCGGCCGTGTAGCTCAGCCACGAAGGCTCGCTCAGCAGCAGCGCGGTGTAGATGCTGCCGGAGACCGCGGTGATCACGGAGTTGCCCACCGACTCGGCCACCTGCATCGACGACTGGTTGCGCCCCTGCTCGAACGGGCTGGACAGGCTCATCACCGCCACGGCCGCGCTGGGCATCGCCAGGCCCATGCCGACGCCGCCCACCACCCAGGCCGCCAGTCCCACGGCCAGCGGGATCTGCGGCAGCCAGGCGAAGGCTACCAGGCCCGCGATCGCCGTCGCGGAGAGCGCCGCCCCGACGGTGATGAATCCGTCTCGCCCCAGCGCCACCCACCGCCGGGATTGCAGCCAAGAACCGGTGGTCCAGCCGACGCTGCCCACCGTCAGCGCCAGCCCCACCTGGAAGGGCGTGTAGCCGCGGAGATCCTGCAGGGTGACCAGCAGGATGGTCTCGGCGGCGAAGAAGGAACCGGCTTGGAGCGCCCGGCTGAGCACGACGCTGGGCAGACCCGGCCCGACTCCCCGGGCGGCGGGGGCCAGAACGCGGGGCAGCCCCCACACCAGCAGCACGACCCCCAGCGCCGCGGCGAGGACCGACCAGATCCCCAGCCCCTGCCCCGCCATCAGAATGCACGACGGGGCGATCGTCACGGCGAGCGTCGGCCCCACCGCCACCGGAGCCACCGCGCTGTCCGGCACGAACCGCGCCTGCACCTGCCGCAGGCCGGGCAGGGTGATCAGGAACGCCACCGCCACGAGCGGCAGCATCGCGGCGAAGACCAGACGCCAGTCGAAACCCGTCAGCCACGCCGCGAACGGCGGGCCGACGAAGGCCGGCAGAAGCCAGCAGAACGACACCAGTGCCATCGTGCGCGGGCGCTCCTGCGCGGGGAAGCCGTGCGCCACGGTCACCATCAGCGCCAAATTCAGCGCCCCCGCCCCCAGGCCCTGCACCGCGCGGGCGGCCAGCACCCACCACACGGACGGAGAGAGCCAACCCAGCACCAGGCCCACCGCGAACATGGCGAACCCGAAATACATCGGCAGCGCGGGACCGCGCAGGTCGGCGAGGCGGCCGGCCAGGATGGTCGACAGCAGCATCCCGGAGACCATCGTCGTGAACGCCCACGGGTACAGCTGCGCGGCGTCGAAGGACGTCATCACCGTCGGCAGCGCCGTGGCAAGGCCGATCGTCTGGAACGCGACGGTGAAGACCGACAGCATGATGCCGACGATCAGCGCCACGCGGCCCGACGCGGCCTCGCCCTCAGTGGGTCTCATCTGTCCTCCCTGCCTGCTCCGGCCGTTTCCCGATCGTGTCTCTGAGTAAAGTTGTGGCCATGACTGAGCTGGCCCCCGGATCGCAGACCGTACTCGACGAGCGCACCCAAGACTTCGAGGACGGCGATCAAGATCGATTCTCGCACTACGTCTCCAAGGCCAAACTGGCCAAGGCCCAGGTGACCGGAACCCCGGTCGTCGCGCTCTGCGGCAAAGTGTGGGTGCCCACCAAGAATCCCGACAAGTATCCCGTCTGCCCGGCCTGCAAGGAGATCTGGGCCACCCTCAACAAGAAGTGACGGTCAGTACCGGTAGCTGTCCGGCTTGAACGGCCCCTCGACCGGGACGCCCAGGTAGTCCGCCTGCTCCTGGCTGAGGGTGCTCAGTTCGACGCCGAGCGCGTCGAGGTGCAGGCGGGCAACCTCCTCGTCCAAGTGCTTGGGCAGCACGTAGACCCCCACCGGGTACTCCTCGGTGCGGGTGAACAGCTCGATCTGGGCCAGCACCTGGTTGGTGAAGGAGTTGCTCATCACGAACGACGGGTGACCGGTGGCGTTGCCCAGGTTCAGCAGGCGACCCTCGGAGAGCACCAGGACGGAATGCCCGTCGTCGAAGCGCCACTCGTGGACCTGCGGCTTGATCTCGATCTTGACGACGTCGGCGCGCGCCTCCAGGCCCGCCATGTCGATCTCGTTGTCGAAGTGACCGATGTTGCCGACGATGGCCTGGTGCTTCATCCGGGCGATCTGCTCGGCGGTGATCACGTCGAGACAGCCGGTGGCGGTGACGAAGATGTCGGCGCGCTCCACGACGGAGTCCAGCGCCGCCACCTGGTAGCCGTCCATGGCCGCCTGCAGCGCGCAGATCGGGTCAACCTCCGTGACGATCACGCGGGCGCCCTGCCCCCGCAGGGACTCCGCGCAGCCCTTGCCCACGTCGCCGTATCCGCACACCACGGCGACCTTGCCGCCGATCAGCACATCGGTGGCGCGGTTGATGCCGTCCACCAGCGAGTGCCGGCAGCCGTACTTGTTGTCGAACTTCGACTTGGTGACCGAGTCGTTGACGTTGATCGCCGGGAACAACAGCGTGCCGCGCTTGGCCATGTCGTACAGGCGGTGGACGCCGGTGGTGGTCTCCTCGGTGACACCCAGGATGCCGGCCGCCAGGGCCTCCCAGTCGATGATGCCCTGCGACGCGCGCAGCGCCTCCAGGATCACCCGGTACTCGGCGGAGTCGCCGTCGGCGGGCTCGGGCACCCTGCCCGCGCGCTGGAACTCGACGCCCAGGTGGACCAGCAGGGTCGCGTCGCCGCCATCGTCGAGGATCATGTTGGGCCGCTGCCCGTCCGGCCAGGCGAGGATCTGGCGGGTACACCACCAGTACTCCTCCAGCGTCTCGCCCTTCCAGGCGAACACCGGGACCCCCTGCGGGTCGTCGGGAGTTCCCTCCGGGCCCACGGCGATGGCCGCCGCCGCGTGGTCCTGGGTGGAGAAGATGTTGCACGACGCCCAGCGCACCTCCGCGCCGAGGGCGACAAGGGTCTCGATCAGCACGGCCGTCTGGATGGTCATGTGCAGCGACCCGGCGATCCGCGCCCCGGCCAGCGGCTTGGCGTCGCCATAACGCTCCCGCATCGCCATCAGGCCCGGCATCTCGTGCTCGGCGAGGATGATCTCCTTGCGCCCGAAGTCGGCCAGGGACAGGTCAGCTACACGAAAATCCACCTGCTCAGCCTAGTGGAGAACCTCTCCCCACCCGAATGCTCGGTTGGAGGGTTGGTGTCCGGCGGGTCACAACGATGAACGACGAGGTGGGGCGGGGAGGTAAGGGTGGAGACCGTAAAGAAAACCCCGACCAAGACAAGACAGCCAAAGACGAGCAGACGACGGATGGCAGGTCTCCACCCTTACCTCCCCGTCGCACCGGGCCCGTAGGACCACCAGCAGCGACGCTAAGCGGTAGCGGCCAGGTGGGCCAGGGCCAGGTCGTAGCCGCCGACGCCGCAGCCGACGATGATCCCGGCGGCCTTCGCGGAGAGCACACTGTGGGCACGGAACGGCTCGCGGGCATGCACGTTGGAGATATGCACCTCGACGTAGGCGTCGACCAGCGCGGCCGCATCCGCGATCGCGTAGGAGTAGTGGGTCCAGGCTCCGGCGTTGATCACGACGCGGGCGCCGGAGTCGGCGGCCTCGTGCAGCCAGGTGATCATCTCGCCCTCGTGCTCGGTCTGGCGCACGTCGACCTCCAGCCCGAGCCCCCGGCCCGTCTCCACGAGGTGCTCGGAGAGCATCGCGTAGGTCGTCCCGCCGTAGACCTCAGGCTGGCGGGTGCCGAGCCGCCCCAGGTTAGGGCCGTTCAGCACGAGGATCTTCCGGGACGCGTTCACCGGGCCTCCTCCGCAGGAGTGAGGGCGATCTCCAGGTAGGCGGCGCCGTAGTATCCGTGCTGCAGCACCGTGACGTAGCGCTCCAGGTCGGTGGTCTCGATCTCGGCGTCGCCCGACGAGATCCGCACCACGCGCACGTCGACCGCATCCGCCAGGCGGGAGAGCCGGGTGGCGGTGTCGGTGAGCGGCGCGGGCAGCAGGGCATCGTCGATCAGCACCAGGACCGGCTCCAGCTGGTCGGACTCCCCCGGATCGGCGAACAGATCCTTCGGCTGAACCGCGCGCAGCAGGGTGTCGAGCTCGCTGTCGTCGGCGGCCAGGGCCGGCACGCCGGAGGCCCGCCGCACGGCCTCCGCGATCCGGCGCGACGCGCGCGCCGCCAGCGTGGTGCCGCCCCAGATCAGCGGCAGCCGCTCGGCGAGCCCGAGGGCGAGGTCCTTCCCCGGGTTCACGGAGAGATCGGCGGCGGGCGAGCAGGCCTCCGCCACCAGGTCGGCAGCGTCGGCGACGTGCTCCGGACGCACCTCCGGGCCGAGGCCCAGCGCCCCCAGCAGCGCGAGCACCGCGATGGCGGCCGCCATCGGGTCGCTGTTGTCGGTGGGCACGACGGTGGTGCTGGGCGACGCGGTGGCCGCGCTCAACTCGCAGCCCTCCGGGGCGGCGACGATCATCGTCGCGCCGCGGCGCAGGGCCTCGGCCGCGCACTGCACCACCCAGGCCGGGCTCTGCCGGTGTCCCAGCACCACGACGAGGTCCAGCGGCCCCACCCAGGCGGGCAGGCCCGGCCCCGGCCAGGCCATGAACGGCACCGGGCAGGACGGCTCCAGCACGGCGCGCACCAGGCGCGCCTCGCTGCCGATCACCAGCACGCCGCGCGGGCGGTCGGCCCGCGAGAGCTGGCCGACCGGTTCGTTCAGCGCGGCGCGACGAATGCGCGCCCCCGTGCCCGCCAGCCAGCGCAGCCGCTCGTTGTCGACCAGGAGGGGATCCTCCAGGCGGGCATCGTCGCAGAGCAGACGCCTCATAGCGTGCTGCGGGCCTGATCGATCAGGAGCACCGGGATGTTGTCGCGCACCGGATAGGCGAGGCCGCAGGCCTGGCTGGTGCAGATCAGTTCCCCGGTGTCGTAGTCGACGGCGAACTTGGCGTGGCACGCCGGACAGGCCAGCAGGGCCAGCAGTTCCGGCGAGAGATCCATCTGGGCGGGTTCGGCCATGTTTCCTCCTCCTCAGCCGCGCACCAGCGCGAGCACCTCGTCGCGCAGGGCCGCCATCTGCGGCTCCGTGCGTGCTTCGACGTTGAGCCGCAGCAACGGCTCCGTGTTGCTGGGCCGCAGGTTGATCCACCAGCCCTCGGCCTCGGCCGTGATGGTCAGCCCGTCGGTCCAGTCGGCGACGCCGCGCCCCTCGAAGGCCGCGGCCACCGCGTCCTGGCAGGCCTGCGCGTCCTCCACCGTCGAGTTCAGCTCGCCCGAGCGCGCGTATCCGTCGAAGCGGGCGGCCAGGGCCGACAGCGGCCCATCGCTGGCGCGCAGCATCTCCACGACGTGGAGGGCTGCCAGCATCCCGGTGTCCGCCGACCAGAAGTCGCGGAAGTAGTAGTGGGCGGAGTGCTCGCCGCCGAAGATGCCGTCGTGCTCCGCCATCAGGCCCTTGACGTAGGTGTGTCCCACCTGGGAGCGCACCAGCGACCCCTTGCCCTCGATGGCCTCCTCGACGCACTGGGAGGTGATGGTGTTGATCACGATGGTGCCGCCGGGCTCGCGCTCCAGCTCCTGGGTGGCGATCAGCGCGGTGACCACCGACGGGTCGACGCACTCTCCCCGCTCGTCGATGATGAAGCAGCGGTCGGCGTCGCCGTCGAACACCAGGCCCAGATCCGCGCCGTGCGCCACGACGGCGCGCTGGGCGTCGACCAGGTTCTCCGGCTCGAGCGGGTTGGCGGGATGGTTGGGGAAGGTGCCGTCCAGCTCCATGAACAGTCCGACGATGTCCAGCCGGCGGCCCGACAGCACGGCGGCGGCGGTGTGGCCGGCCATCCCATTGCCCGCGTCCACCACGACGGTGAGGTCGCGGTCGCCGCGCATCGGGGTGAGGCCGCGCAGCTTCTCGGCGTAGGCCTCCAGCGAGTCCATCTCGCGGTAGCCGCCGGTGACCTCATCGCCCAACTCGACGGTGGGGGCCAGGTCGCGCAGCCGCGCGGTGAAGTCGGTGGCGACGGGCTTGGCCTGCGGCAGGCAGAACTTGGCGCCGTTGTACTCAGCGGGGTTGTGGCTGGCAGTGAACTGGACGCCGTGGCGATCCAGCCAGCCGGAGGCGAACCACAGCTGGTCGGTGCTGGTGAGGCCCAGGTCGATCACCGAGCAACCCGCCCGGCGCGCGCCGTCGGCGAAGGCCAGCGAGAGCTCGCGGCCCATCGTGCGCATGTCGCGGCCGAGCACCAGCTCCTCCGCCCCCGTGAGGGCGACGAAGGCGGCACCCAGCAGGCGGGCGCCGTCGAGATCCCATTCGGGGTGAGGTCCAGCGACGATGCCCCTGATGTCGTTGGCCTTGAAGATGAAGGGATGAAGCATGGGGCAAGCCTAGGGCATGTCTCCGAACACAGGCGTCCGGCACTACTCGTCGAGGATCAGGCGCAGATGCCCGGCCCTGACGCCGTCGTGGACGGGAGGCTCGGGATGGATGGGCTCGGGCGGCCCGGAATCGTGGCGCAGCCCGATCTCGCGGACGGCGTTGGCGAGAGCCAGCAGCTCGTCGTCGACGGTGTCCTCGGTTCGGCGGACCTCCTCGCGGGGGAGCCGGATCACGTTCCAGCCGCGCGGGACGCTCGTGGCCTCCGCGTGACGCGCGCACAGGTCGTAGGCACCGGGCTCGGACTGGGTGGCCAACGTGCCCAGCACTGCCGTCGACTCGGCGTAGTCGAAGGTCAGCGTCGCCACCGCCGGCGAGAGACAGGCCGTCCTGGAACATCTACGCACCCCAGGATGCTAGCTCACCGGGCTGACGGCCCGCGGATTTGGGCGCGGCGGTTCGCGCGAAACGATGGCCGTCGAGAGGGTGGCCGTAGAGTGGTGGCCATGCGTGACCGACGAGACCGCCATGGGCGTGGCATGCGGGGGCCGCTGGTCTCGCCGCAGTCGCCCTCGGGCCCCCGCTCCCTGCGGGCGGGCCGCACCGACTTCTTCAACGAGTGCGTCACGGCCGCGATCACCGAGATCAGCCAGCATTGCCCCGGCGCATTCGACGGGGTGATCGTCGGCGTGGAGGAGGTGCCGCACCTGAACGTCGCCTGGACCGGCGACCGCGTGCCCCTCTCCGCCGCCGTCGAGCCCTCCCGGGGCAAGAAGGCCCAGATCGTGATCTTCGAGCGTCCGCTGGAGCATCGCAGCTCCAGCCGCGCCGACCTGCGCCTGCTGGTACACCGCACCATCGTCGAGCAGCTCAGCACGCTCACCGCCCGCCCCATCTCGGAGCTGGCCGGCGACGACTTCGACATCGACGACTGACCGGCTCGTCGAGCCCCGAACTATCTGAGGGTGGGCACCAACTCGGCCGTGATCGGCTCCGGGTCCTTCTCGGGGCTCGCCAGGAACGGGATCGCCGCGACGGAGAGCTCCCCCGCATAGACCAGCGCCCCCACCAGCGGCCCGGGGGCCGAGACGCTCACCTGGACGCCGGCGCCCTCCGGGAGGACCTGGGTCACCGTCGTGCCGCCGGGCACCACGAGCGTCGATTCGACGCCCTGCTCGTCGCCCACGACCGTGGTGAGGGTCGCCGTCAGTTCGGCCTCGCCGGGGTTGCTCAGCTGCACCTGGCCGCCGCCGGGACCGAAGGCGCGCAGCTCGCCGCCCGCCGAGGCCGGGTTCAGAGACCCGGCCGTCCCGGCGACCAGGGTGGCGCCGACGGCGCGGTCCGCCACCACCTCCAGCGCCGCGGCCTCCCCGGCGATGCCGGCGGTGAGGTCGATCATCAGGCTCGCGCCGGCGGGAATCGACACGCCGGAGCCGCCGGCCGGCTGCAGGCGGGCGTGCGCGCCCAGCACGTAGACCTCCGCCGTGGCGCGCTCGGTGCCCGGGTTGCTCAGCAGCAGCCGCGACGGGCGGCCCGCGGCGATGCCGGGGATGAGGTGCCGCTCGGCGGCTTGCATCGGGACGGCAGCCGGCCCGCCCTGGGAGGCCGCGGTGATGGCGACGCGGCCCCGCGAGGTGGTGTAGCTCACGCTGAGCGGACCCGGCTGTCCGGCGAGCACGGACAAGGCGATCGTCCGGGTGCGCTGCGGTCCCACCACGACGCCCCGCGAGCCGAGCGCGAGCCGCTCGCCCTCCGGGCCGTAGAGGCTGAGGTCGACGGCCGCGTCGGTGCTGTCGGGGTTGGTGATCAGCAGCGACGTGGTGCTCGCGTCGAGCACCTGGATCAGGCCGGACGATGCCGGCTGCTGGCAGTCGACGAAGGCCTGGGCCGGCCCCGGCACGAACACGCCGCCGGAGGGCAGCACGCCCCGCACCGTCAGGGGAGAGGCCGGGACGGTCTCGATCAGCGGCGCCGTGCGGTCGGAGCCGTCGTTGGGCAGCAGCGCCAGGACCAGCGCGTCCTCCGCCCGGGCGTAGAGCGTGCCGGGCAGCGGGGAGGAACACAGCAGCCGCTGGTCGCGCGGCGGCTCCACCACGGTGACCCGGGGCAGCGCCATGGGACGCAGCAGCGTCGCGCTCAGCGCGACAGCCGCGACGACCACGAGCCCGACGACCACCTCGAGAATCCTGCGCAGCATGGTCAGTCCTCCTGTCCGCGGCGCGCGCCGGCGCCGGAGCTGATCGTGGGGGCGAGCAGGATCAGCAGCGCCAGCAGGACCGCGCCGTGCCAGGACACGGCCCACCAGGCCGGCGGGGGGCCGTAGGTGAGTTCGCCGGAGCGCTCCCCCAGTGCGAAGGCCAGCCGGCCGTCGGCGGATTCGGCCCGGTCCAGTTCCTCCCCGTCGATCTGGGCGTGCCACGTCGAGGAGGCCGGCTCGGCGAACTCCAGCACCCGGCCCGCGCCGCCCTCGGGGACGGTCCCGGTGACCAGCGGTTCGCGTCGCTCGCCGTCGACGACGGTCACCCGGCTCACCAGACCGGCCACGGTCCACACGGTGGACCGGTCGTCGGCCGCCGCCCTGGTGAGGCCTCCGGCGTTGCCCACCGCGGCGAGCTGATCGGCCTGGAAACCGCTCATCCAGACGTGCGAGATGCCCAGGTCGGTGAGCTGGGCGACGAGATCGTCGGGCACGGTCGCGCCGGAGAAGGCCTGGACGATCTCCGTGTACTCCTGCTCCGTCACGCCGGCGGGATTGCGCTCGCCCGTGCCCCACTGCGGCTGGCCGGAGTCAACCACGTTCCAGCTGAGCCGGGTGTCGCTGTGCCGCAGGATCAGGAGGGCGCGGGTGTCGCGGGGCGAGTCGATCACGTCGTGGACGTAGCCGGGCAGCGACGAGCGGGACAGCTGCACCGCGCCGTCGAAGCCGACGACCGCCCAAGTCCCGGCCACCAGCGCGGCGGCCGCGGACAGCAGGATCACCGCGGTCGTCGCGAACCGGGAGCGCGGCCTGGGGCGGTGCTCGTCGTGGGGATGGCGTTCGACGACGACGGCGGCCAGCGCGGCCGCCACCACCAGCAGCGCCCACGCGGTCAGCAGGGCGCGCGCCTCACCGCCCATCACGGGCAGCGCGGCCCGGGAGGCCGCCACGCCGAGGAGCAGGGGCGCGCCGATCGCGGCGAGCACCCCCCATCGCACGGCGGGGCGCTCGATGCGGATCAGGGCGACGGCGGCCACCACGCCGAGCACGGCGAAGAACGCCACGTTCACCCATACCGGGAGCCCGGAGGGGATGAGCCGGCCGGCCAGGACGCCGTAGGAGGAGGGGGGGAAGTCGGGCCAGGCCAGGGGGTCGACGCCCGTCAGGAACCGGCCGGGATACCGCGCCAGGGTGGGCAGCCACGGCCCCAGGAACAGCCACACGGGCACGACGGTGACCAGCGCGTCGCCCCAGGTGATCCGCCGCCGGAGCGCGGCCACCGCCGCGACCGCGGTGGCCAGGACCAGCGCCGCGGGCCAGGCGGCTGCGGCCACCAGCAGCCACAGCGCGGCGGCGGCGGGACGACGCAGGCGTTCGGCGCCGCCGGCCTCGTTGGTCACCACCCGGTGCAGCGCGCGCAGCAGCCTGGGGATGACGACGGCGAGCACCATGCCCGAGACATCGCCGGCGGTGACCAGCCCCAGCACCACGACGGTCGCCGCCCAGGCCCCGGAGACGGCCCCCGCGACGGAGGTGCGCACCTCGAGGCCGCGCAGCAGACCGAAGGCCGAGAGCCCGGCGAGCAGCGGCGCGATCATCAGCATGATCACCACGAAGGCGTTGGTCTGGCCCACGCCGACCAGCGCACCCAAGGACGCGAAGCCCAGCCAGGGCGCGTTGCCGCCGGCGGCGATGGGTTGCAGGAAGGACTGCCAGGCCTCGGCGAAGCTCGCCGGCGCGGGCAGCAGGCCGCCGCCGGCGACGGTGCCGCGGCCCACCAGCGACCATCCGGCGACGACGCCCGCGATCAGCAGGCCGACGACGAGCAGTGCCAGCGGGTGGACGATGCCACGGCGCGGGGATACGGGCACGTAGTCGTCGCTGGTCAGCTCGTCGATCGAGGTGTCCGCGTCCTGGCTGGTCAGGGTGCGATAGCGCTCGGAGATGGCGTTGCCGAGCCGGTCGGAGGCGTGGCGCAGCGGCCAGAAGCGGTTGGGCAGCAGATCGGCGATCTCCTCGGCGTCGCCCTCGGGCAGCCGGACCGCGAGGGCGGCGGTCTCCGCCCCGGAGGCGCGCCACCGCCGCAGCGCGCGCAGCTCCGCCGCGGCGTGCCCCGGCGACTTCGCCAGCAGGAACCCGAAGGCCCGCGCCCAGCTGCCGAGCCACAACCCCGCGCCGCGCGCCCCGCGGGCGCTCACCACCGTCAGGGCGGCGAGCCGGTCGTCCTCGTGCGGATGCGCGCGGGAGGCCCGCTCCCCGGTGCGCCCGGCCGCGCGGTGGACCAGCGCCGCCTCGGGGGTGGTCACCACCCGCAGCCCGGCCGCGTTCGCCCGCCAGCCGAAGTCGAGGCCGTCGCGATGCCGGGCCACCTCCGGCGCGAGGCCCCCCAGCTCTGCCCAAGTGGTGCCGCGCACCAGCATCCCGGCCGTGGAACCGCCCAGCACCGCGGAGGGATCCACCTGGTGCTGATCGATGTCGCCCTCCTCGACGGTGAGCACCCTGTGCCCGCCCATCGTGATGGACTGCCCCACCTCGGACAGCGTGTCCGGATAGTTGCGACGCGGGGGCTGCAGCAGCTTGGGGTAGAGCACGTCGGCCAGCGGCGCGGCCTTCAGCAGCCGCTCCAGCGTGTGCGGCCGGGGGGCGGAGTCGTCGTGCAGCAGCCAGAGCCACTCCGGCACCTCGTTACTCAGGGCCTCGTCGCCCGGCACCTCGTCGCTCTGGGCTTCGTCACTCTGTGCTTCATTGCCCAGCGCCTCGGTACTCAGCGCCTCGGTCACCGCGCGCCCGAAGCTCCACTGCGCGTCGCCGGGGATCACCGCGTCGAGGATCCCCTGGGTAACGGCCTCGGCCAGCAGCGCGCCGGAGTCGTCGGCGGATCCGTTGTCGACGGCGATCAGGCGCCCCGGCCGGACGGTGAGGGCCCGAAGGGACCGCAGCTGTCCCGGAAGCCAGTCCTCCGCGTCGCGCACCACCATCACGGCGGTGACCGCGGCGGGACCGATCGGCTCGGGATCGTAGGCGCCATCGTCCTCGTCGGCCCACGCCCACAGATCGGCGAGCCGGTTGCCCGGTTCCTCTTCGGTCACGCTGTCCTCCCGATGCCGATGCTCACGGGAATCGAGCCTATCTCAGCGCGCAGACAGCGCTCGTGTACGACTCAGCGACTCAGCTGGCGGCGTGACGGAGGCGACGGCGCTCCCGCTCCGAGAGGCCGCCCCAGATGCCGAAGCGCTCGTCGTTGGCCAGCGCGTAGTCCAGGCACTCGGCCCGGACGGTGCAGTTCTGGCACACCTGCTTGGCCTCGCGGGTCGATCCGCCCTTCTCCGGGAAGAAGGCCTCCGGATCGGTCTGCGCGCACAGCGCCTCGGCCTGCCAGGCGAAGGCACCGTCCAGCTCATCGAAGATGCTGATCACGAGATCTGCCACGGATGCCCCCTTCCCTCACGCGGCCTCCAAAAGAATTTCAACGCCGTAATTATAGGCATCCGCCCGGGGCGAGTGTCACCTCCGAGCCGAGAACCCGTTCACGCGAACTCGGCGCCGGCCTCCTCACGGACCCGATCCACGAGGGAACGGATCCGCTCGGCATCGTCGAGCGCGCACACCAGCGTCGCCGTGGGAGTGGCGACGATCAGGCTGTTCTCGACGCCCAGCGCGGCGACGACGTGCTGCCGGCCCGAGGCGTTCACCAGCACGCAGCCGGACGAGTCCATGGTGACCGTGCGGCCCTGCACCGCGTTGCCCGTATCGTCGGTGCTGAACAGTTCGGCCAGCGAGACGAAGCCGCCGATGTCGCGCCATTCGACGTCGAGCCCGACGGCGTAGACCACCCCGTCGCCCCTGCCCTGCGAGACGGGCTCCATGATCGCGTAGTCGATCGAGGTCTTCTTCAGCGTCGGGAAGATCTCGTCCAACTCCTCGGGAGCGGCGGCGAGCCGGGTGATCTTCTCGTGCTCCTCCGGCAGCAGCAGCTCCAACTGACGCAGCAGCGTCGCGGCGCGCCACACGAACATGCCGGCGTTCCACCAGTAGCGCCCGCTGGCCAGGTACTCCTCGGCGACGGCCCGCTCGGGCTTCTCCTTGAACTCGTCGACCCGGCACACCCCGTCGAAGCCGGCCAGGTCGTCGCCGCGCTGCAGGTAGCCGTAGCCGGTGTGCGGCGAGGTGGGAACGACGCCGAGGGTGACCAGCGCCTCGGGACGCGCCTCGGCCACCGCGAAGGCGCGCTCCAGCGAGCGCTGGAACTCGTCGACGGGGGTGATCACCTGGTCGGCGGTGACCACGGCCACCACCGCCTGCGGGTCGCGCGCGACCAGCGTCGCCGTGGACCAGGTGACGGCGTTCAGCGAGTCGCGCCCCATCGGCTCGCCCAGAATGTTGCCGGTCGGCAGTTCCGGGATCTGGCCGGCCACATCGTCGGCGTAGGCGCGCCCGCACACCACCAGCACCCGCTCCGGGCTCACCAGGCCGACCACCCGCTCGTAGGCGGTGCGCAGCAGCGACCTGCCCTCGAAGAGATCCAGCAACTGCTTGGGCCGGCCCTGCCGGGACAACGGCCACAGCCTGGTGCCCGATCCCCCCGCCATGATCACCACGTAACGCATGGGGGGAGCCTAGCGGTCCGTCGCACTCCGCCGCTCCCGAATGCTCAGGGGTCGCGCCCGAATGCCCGGGGATGGGCCGCGGCGACTACGCTTCGGGCATGTTCATCGACGCGTTGCAGGCCCGGGTGCGCACCCACGGGGCGGGGCCGCTGATCACCCACTACGACCTCGCGGCGGGGTCGCGGATCGAGCTGTCCGCCGTCACCTTCGCCAACTGGGTGTGCAAGACCGCCAACCTGATCGACGACCTGGGGGTCGAGCCGGGCTCCACCCTCGACCTGGGCCTGGCCGAGTCCGATCCTGGGCACTGGGTCACCCTGGTGTGGATCGCGGCCGCCTGGCAGCGCGGCTGCGGGGTCGTCGCGGGCGTGACCGGCGAGGCCGACTTGGCCGTCGTGGGTCCGGCCGACGAGCGCCGGGGTCCGGATACCGTCGCCTGCTCGCTGCATCCGCTGGGCCTGGGATTCGCCACCGCGCCGGCCGGCTGCCTCGACTACGCCGAGGTGTTCTCTCAGCCCGACCTGTTCGACGGCGTCCCCGCCGATCCCGGCGCGCCTGCCTTCGGCGCGATCACCCACGGCGAGGTGGCCGCCGTGCGGCCCTGCGACGAGCGGCGCCTGTTCGCCGATCCCGCTCCCGGCTGGGAGACGGCGCGCGACCTGCTGGTCGCCCCCGTCCTGGGCACCGGCTCCCGCGTGATCGCCGTCGGTGGAGACGACGAGGCCCTGGCCCGGCTCGCCGGGCAGGAGCGGGCTGTCCCGACTAAGACTAAGAGGTAGCTTCGTCGGCCTCGGGTTCCGCGGCGGACTCGGCCGGGACGGGCTGGACCGCGGCGCCGCCGCCCAGGGTGGCCAGCATCTGGCGGACGTTGCTCAACTGCGCGGTGATCGCGTCCCGGCGCTGGGTAGCGGCCGCCAGCTCGCGCTCGGAGTCGCGGCGGATGCGCTCGGCCTTGGTGCGGGCCTCGGTAACCAGTTCGTCGGACTCGTGCTGCGCCTTGGTGCGCAGCGTCTCGGCCTGGCTCTGGGCATCGGCGACCACCCGCAGCGCCTCGTTCTCGGCCGCCGCCAGGTTCTCCTCCGCGACGCGCAGCCGCTCGGCGCGCTGCCTCATCTGCTCCTCGAAGTCGGCGGCGGCGCGGTCGCGACGCTCGGCGAGGGTGCGCTCGAAGTCGGCGGCGGACTGAGCGGCCCGCGCCTGCTGGCCTTCGAACAAGGCCTCTCCCTCCTCGCGGCGGGCGGCGGCCTCCCGGTCGGCGTGGTCGATCATCTCCTCGGCCCGCCGCTGCGCGCCGGCCAGCATCGCCTCGGCGTCGGCCTCTGCGGAGGTGCGGGTCTCGACGGCGTAGCGATCGGCCTTGGCCGCTGCCTGGTCGGCCTGCTCGGTGGCCTGCGTGTAGAGGGCGTGGGCCTCCTCCTTGGCGGACCGGAGCAGATGCTCGGCCTCCTCGTCGGCGAGGGTGAGGATCCTGCCGATCCGTTCCCCCAGGCCGGCGTAGGTGGGCAGTGCGACGGCCTCGCTGGCCCGCACCGCGTCGGCCACCCGCGCCTCGGCGGAGGCGACGCGCTGCTCCAGCGCCGTCTGTCCCTGGCGGGCCTCGTTGAGCTGGACGCTCAGCGTGCCGAGCTCGGCCCGCGCGCTGGCGAGCGCCTGGGTGAGGGCGGAGATCTCCGCGTCGACCTGCGCGGGCTCGTAGCCCCGCAGCACTGTCCGGAAGGTGGGGTTGGTCATGATTCCTCGCTTCGTTCGGGTTCAGCTCCGGGGACGGCGAGCGCCTCGATCACCCCGGAGAGGGAGTTCAGCTGTGCGGTGATGTCGGCGCGGCGCTTGAGGAGGGCGGCCACCTCGGCCCTGGCATGCTCCACCTGCTCGCGGGCCCCGGTGCGCAGTTCCGCCGACTCCACGCGGGCGTCCCGGAGCATCCGGATGGCCTCCTCCCGCTGGGCGCGGGTGCGTTCGAAGGAGGCCTGCTGCGCGCGCTCAAGGTCTTCGGCCACCGTGTCGCGGACCAGCTGCGCGTTGTGTTCGGCCTCCTCGACGATCCGTTCGGCCCTGGCGGTGAGCGCCTCAGCCTCCCGCCGGGCGAGCGCGACGACGTCCTCCGCGCGACGCTCGGCCTCGGCCTTGAGCTGCTCGATGTGAGCGCGGCCGGCCTCCAGCACCGCCTCCGCACGGGCTCGGGTGTCCTCGGCGACGACCTCGGACTCGCGGATCCGCTGACGAGCCGCCACGACCGAGGAGTGGACCACGCGCCCGATCCGCGCGCGCACCTCCTTGCTGCGCTCCGCGTTGGCCAGGTGCTGGGCGCGTCTGGTGCGCCGGCACTCGGCCTGGGCGCCGTCCAGCAGTCCCTCGACGGTCTCGGCCGCCCAGGCCAGCTGCGCGGCCGCGTCGGCGAGCTGCTCCTCCGCCTTCACCGAGGCGTCGCGCTCCAGCGCCTCGACCCGCAGCCGGGTGCGGTCCTGCATCTCGGCGAGGTCGCGCTCGACGCGCTGCCGCTCGGACGCGAGCTCTGCCCGGACGCGCACGTCCTCGGCGTCGTACTCCTCGCGGCGGCGGCGGAGCTCACTGTCCAGTTCTGCGCGCCGCCGGGCCTCGTCCTCGTCGGCCTGCGCCCGCGCGGCCTCGATCTCGGCCCGGCACTCGGCGCGCTCGGCCGCGAGCCGCTCCCGCTGGGCGTCGGCGACGCGGCGGGCCTCGTCGAGGATCCGGGCGACCTCCTCCTCCGCCTCCGCACGCTGCTGGGTCGCGACGGCCTGCGCGGCCGCGACCAGCGCCTCCGCCTCCTGCTGCGCGCCCAGCACCAGCTCGTCGGCGTTGCGTTCGGCCGAGGCCGTGATCCGGCCGGCCTGCACGGCGACGTCGGTGAGCATCCGCTCGACGTCGCGCTTGGCCTCGTCGATCCGGTGCTCCACGAAGGCCACGTCGCCGCGCAGCTCGTCGCGACGGCGCTCCCACTCGACGCCCTGAACCCGCAGCCTCTCCGCGTCGGCCTCGGCGTCGGCGCGCACCTTCTCCGCGAGCATCTGGGCCTGGAGGAGCAGGGTCGTCGCAGAGTCGCGGCCCACCGCCGCGGGGCTGGCCTCGCTCTCCATCACGGGGCCTATTCTGTCACGTTCGCGACGGCCCGATCTCCTCTCCCAGTCGCGCGCTGAGCGGCAGGCACAGCGACCAACAGTTGGTACAGTTGGTACAGATGGATCGGTTGAGTCTTGGAGGTGTGCAATGACGGAGTTGTTGACGAGGGACGTGGAGCAGCTTCATCGTGCGCTCGCGGAGGGCGGCGATGAGGTCCGGGTGACGGTTTCTCGTGAGACCGCGGAGTGGCTTGCGCAACTCGTGGAAGCGAGGGCCGGCGGCGCCGACATCGTGCTGGCGAAGGCACAACGGGAGGTGACGCCCACTCAGGCCGGTCGGCTGCTGGGGATGTCGCGCCCCCAGGTTCGCAAGCTGATGGAAGAGGGCAAGCTCGTCTTCCGCAAGATCGGAACGCATCACCGGATCACGATTGAGTCGATCGATGCGTTCCGCGATGCGGAGCGTGCGCGTCGAGCGCCGCTCCTCGCGGAACTGGCGAGGCTTCAGAATGAAGCCGGTCTTGTGGACTGATGCCTAGGGAAGCACTGATCAATGAGGCACCGGCTGCGGCGCCCCAGGCGGGCGATCT
>DAOLFC010000034.1:0-28581 GCA_035326505.1 Arachnia sp. | reverse complement strand
TGAACAATCATTCCTCGGCTGCGGCGCACCAGATCGGGCGATCTACGACCCCCATCTCTTGACGGGTATGTCCAATACGCGTCCAAGATCTGGGGGTCGTACTTCATCCCGCCTGGCGCGTCCTCGCCGGAGGAAGCATTGTTCAGTACGCTCCTCGCAGTTGTCGATCTCGGCTCCTCTCGGCTCCGCCGCTGTGGCCGGCCGACCGAGTAGACCTGGAGAAGTCCGTAGAGGAGCGCCAATCCGAGCCCTGGTAGCACTCCACGAAGAACGGGATCGATGGGCAACGGGATCGGTGAGAGTTCGTGTCCCGCCACATGGCGAAGGAGCGGTGTGAGGGGCAGGGCGAGTGTCGAGCCGAGTGCCACGCCCGTCATGGCCGCCGCGCACATCACCCAGATGTCCCCCAAGTGGGCGGTCGCCATCGCCGCGCGCCCAGGCACCCCCTGGGAGACGAGAAGCGTGTTCCGGCGCGCACGCGTGCGTCCGCGCAGCGCGAGAACGAGCGCCATCGCGGCGATCCCGAGGGCAAACGCGGGGAAACGGTAGAGGATCGGTTGAGATTCGGACAACGACGAGCGCTCGCCCACGGCGTCCACGAGCACGGAACTGCCGGAGGCACCACGGCTCGCGGCGAGGGCGTGCGCATTCTCCACAGTGGTGTGGACCGAGAGAGTCGCTCCCAGGCGCGGGAATCGCTGACTGACGTTTGGCCATCCGAAGGACTGCCACGTTCCCGGAGCCGCGATGATCGTGTGGCTATCGGTGGCCCACCGATTCTCCACCACCGCGACCACATCGACGTCGACCGGGAGCAGGCCCGCCGGAAGCTCGTCGCCGGTCTTCCAGCCCGTTGCCGTAGAGACGGCGACCTCGCCGGGGGACGTGGGCCACGTTCCGTCTCTCAGCGTCCAACCGAATGCTGAGGGCTCGCACGGTGTCGACTCCGTGAACGCCGTCGTGTGATTCGAAGCGACGGACGTCGAGAGGATCGCGTTGATACTCGTGCATGCGTTCGGGTCTATGCGCGCCGCATCAGTCTCGGCGCTCGCTACCGCAACCTCTGGATCGTTGACTGTCAGGGAACCGAGATGGAGCGTGGCTTCGCTCCCACCGTGGTCGAGAGTCTGCTGACCTTCGAGCGGCATCACGATCCGTGCCAGCGAAGAATGCAGTGCGACGATGACGGCCACAACCACGACGATGGACACAGACCAGGCGAGTCCCTGCCGTGGTCGTGCCAATCGAAGTGAGGTCTGAATCAGCAGTCGCGGTCTCACGCCTCACCGCCCGGGGTATCCAGCGAGCTGTCCGCTACCACGGCTCCGTCGCGCATCCGAACAACTCGCGTCGCCCACGCGATCACGTCCGGATCGTGGGTTGCGGCCACGATCGCGCACCCATCAGCCGCAAGGCCCGCCAGCAGAGCGAAGATCAACTGCGACGTCTCACTGTCAAGTGCGCCGGTCGCCTCGTCAGCCAGGAGAAGCCGCCGACCCCCCACCAGCGCGCGGGCGATACCCACCCGCTGCTGCTGCCCACCGGAGAGCTGGTCAGGGAACCGCCCCCCGAGGCCTGGAAGGCCAGTCCGCGCCAGAGCCTCCTCCGCTGCCTCGCCCGCAGACCGCGACGAGTGCCCCATCACCTCCAGCGGCAGCATCACGTTCTCGCGCGCAGTGAGCTCGGGCAGCAGCCGGTGCTCCTGGAAGACCACGCCTGTTGTCCGAAGACGATTCGCCGTGCGCGCGGAATCCCCGAGGCCTTCAAGACCGACGCCACCGACTGACACATCGCCCGACGTCGGTACGTCAATCCCGGCAATGATGTTGAGCAACGTGGATTTGCCGCAGCCGCTCGGGCCAACCAACGCGACAAACTCACCGCGCTCGATGGAGAGAGTGACCGCACGCACCGCATGAACCTCTTCCGCCGCTGTCGAATAGGTGCGATGAACATTCACAAGACGGACGGTGCCGTCGCCGTGACCACGTGCGGTCACTCCCTCTGAGATCACGAGCAGGCGCCGTTCCCAGCCCAGGACGACATCGTGTCGTTCTGGGTGATGAGGTTCATCTTGGCGTTCTCACTGTTCGTGGTCGTGGCGTCGCACGTACCAGTCGCGCTTGTGCTCAAGAGCTGTGCTCCTTCGTTGAGAAGAGTTCCATCGACAAAGGCTGTCGATGCTTGACAGCTTTAGGACAGCCGCCACCCTCCGAATGTCCGCAACGGCGCCTCGCATTACACCCGACTTTCGCTTGCTCGGCTTCGGCCGATGGAGGCCGAGGTGCGAGCACTGCTTGCGGAGGCTGTGGGGGCGAAGTCGGATGACCTGGTGACGCTGCTGCGGAACTTCGCGGACGAGGTTCAGCTCACCGAGACGGAACGTGAGATCGTCTTTCCTCCCCGGCGCCGAGATGCTTGACGCTCCTTGAGGTGCGAGCGAAGCGAGCCTCGAAAGGAGCCGGCGTAACTGTTCGCAGGGACCTACCCAGGGATTGCTAATCGGCTGCCGGTCGCCCCTTTCGAGACGCTCGTACCTCGTGGCCCCTGAGGAGGGCGCCCCGCGCCCGTCTCGAAGGGCTCCTCAAGGAGCGTAAATGGGGTTCCTCGGTCCTCAAAGAGAGCGCTGCGCAAGTCAGCGTCGGAGCCGGGACTCAGCGTCCGGCGAGGGACTCGCCCACCGCCTCGGTCAGAGACGGGGCCACCAACTGGTTCCCCCAGCCGGAGAGATGGTCGGTATCGGTGAAGAGCGGGTGGCCGTCGTCGTACTGGCGACAGACCGGGCCGGGGCACAGCACCGACCACGCATCCCACTCGACGATCCGATGATCCAGCACCTTCAGTTCCTCGACGGAGCGGAAGGCGTCGGCGGCGTGCTGCCTCAGCTCGTCCTGCGGGATCTCGCCGCGCAGCGAACATACCGGGTTGAAGGAGTTGATCCACTCCGCGCACCGGTAGGGCGACAGTTCGTAGAGCGGCTTGGGCGAGTCGACGACCACGCCGACCCCGCGGTCCAGCAGGGTCTTGGCCTCGTCGGCCAGTTGCCGCAGCGCGCGTTCCCGGTCCTCCTCAGCCTCCGGACCTCCGGGGGACGAGGGGAGCTCGGCCTCGCCCGTCGCATCCGTGAAGCGCGGGACGCGAAGCGCCGCGAACAGCACCACGTCGCCGGGCTCTGCGCCGTCGAGCACGGCGCGCCAGTCGGCGCACGCGCCCTCCAAGTCGACGGGCTCCAGCAGGGTGAACCCGCAGCCGGAGCGCGAGTCGATCTGGAGGGTCAACCCCAGCTGCTGAGCGGCGAAGCCACCGGCGCCCTCGTAGGCTCCCGCATGGCTGTCCCCGACGACGAGGAGCCGGCCCGACGCCAGGATGGGGAGGCCCCTCGACTCGGGATGAAGGCCCGGCATGTCGTCGTCCTTCCAGCCGGGTTCGCGGGCGACGGTGGTGAGGCCGATCTTGAAGTCGAGCCAGGTGCCGTTCCCCTGTCGCCAGGCCGCGGTGCCGAGCACCCCGCTGACGGCCACGGCGATGGCGGCCACCCAGGCGAGGGCCGCCTTCCGGCTCACGAGCCTGCGCGTGATCGGCAGGCGCTGGAAGGGCCGCTCGATGAAGCGGTAGGACAGCACCGCGAACCCCAGGCTCAGCCCTCCCGCGACGAGGATTCTCCCCCAGCTGTCGATGCCGACCGTCCAGCGCATGAGCACGATCACGGGCCAGTGCCACAGGTAGAGCGAGTACGAGATCCGGCCGATCCACGCCATGACGGAGAGCCCCAGGACCGCCCCTGCGCCCTTCGCGGACTCGCCCCACCACAGCACCAGCACCGTTCCCACGACGGGCAGGATGCCGGCGGGCCAGGGGCTCAGAATGGAGGCGGGAAGCGCGTTCGCCAGCAGGACGAGCGCCAGGCCCACCCACCCCAGCAGGGCGACGACGCCGCCCCGCGTCAGCCGCGCCGCCCGGTCGACCAGCAGGAACGCGACGACCCCGGCGGCGAGCTCCCAGAACCTGGTCATCAGGAGATAGAAAGACATCGACGGGTTCACTCCGGCCCACCAGATGGCCAGGCCGAGCGAGACCAGCCCCAGCCCCGGGACGATCCAGCGCGCGGAGCCGGGTCCGCGCCCGGGCGTCCGCGTCGGGTGAGATCGGAGGGAGAGCCACAGCAGCAACGGTACGAGCACGTAGAACTGTTCCTCCACGCCGAGCGACCAGGTGTGGAGGAACGGGTTGAAGTCGGCCGTCGAGCTGAAGTAGTTGCCGCCGGCCGCGAGGCTGAGCACGATATTGCTGACGCCGACGGCGGCGCCTGCCGCGGTGAAGAGGTTGTTCGCGGAGAGCGACCCCGGCGGAACGAGGAAGAGGGAGGCGGTCAGCGTCACCGCGATCATCGTCCACAGGGCTGGGGTGAGGCGCCAGACGCGGCGTCGGTAGAAGGCCTCCAGGTAGCCGTAGAGGCCCGGTGCCTCCGGCGCCGCCTTCGCCAGGGAGCGCGTGATGACGTATCCGCTGATCACGAAGAACACGTCGACCCCGAGGAACCCGCTGGGCAGCCCGGGAATCCCGAGGTGAAACCAGACCACGGCCAGAACCGCGATGGCCCGCAAGCCGTCGATGTAGGCGAGGCGATGATTCGAGGTTCCCATGTGTTCAGGTCGTCCTTGCGAGAGATGATCGGTCCAGGAGGTGGGGCGCGGACGCACCGCGCCGTCGCTATCGTCGTGCGTCGGCCAAGACCCACCCCTGTTTCTTGAGAGCGGTCAAGGCAGCACCATACCCTCCCGTAACGGAAGATTTGGGGGAATGTCCAGAAGCCGGGGCGCGGCGGTCTCAGCGGAGGCCGAGTTCCTTCAGGACGCGCTGGCTGGTCTTCTTCGCCACCGACTTCGCCTTGCGGACGGCGCCCTGGGCGTAGCCCTTCGGGGTTCCGGCCATGGCGCGCTGGGTGGCCCACTCGAGCTGCATCTCCACCCAGCGCAGCTTCGAGCGCATGGTGCTCAGCTCTGCCTGGTTGCGTTCCACGACGTCGAGCAGCTGCTGCGGATCGATCTGCGGGCCGCGCGGGGGGGCCGCCGGGATCAGTTGCAGGGCATCGTCGGAGGTCAGCTCCGGCAAACCGGCCATCGCGGCGAGCTGTCGCAGTACGGCGGCCGGGTCGTCGGTGGCCGGCCACGGCGTGCGCCAGGCTCGGTCGCGGCAGATGGCCGTCAGCTCCGCCAGGGCGTCGAGGCGCCCGTCGCGGGGCTCCTCCAGCGCGCGCAGCGGCACGACGAGACCCTCCTCGTCGACGAGGCTGAGGCCGAGCTGGGCGTCGTGCCGCCCATCGGCCAGCCGGTCGGACCAGGCTCGGATGAGGGCGCGGACGCCCGGAAGGTCGCAGGCGGCGGCGCGATCGTGGAAGGCGCCCAGCAGCGAGCGGCCCGACGCCTCGACGGGGGCGTCCCATTCCTTCTTCGCGCTCACGTCGAGCAGCGCGACGGGGGAGGGGCGACGGGGGTGCCGGATCGCCAACCAGCCGCCGGCGAACTCGTGTACCCGGTCGGCGGCGGCCGCCGCCATCACCAGGTAGGCAGGGTCGGGACCGTCGCCGTCCAGGGTGCCGGCGGTGAGGGCGAGGGACTCGGCCTGGTCGGCGGGCACGCGGTCGACGTCGATCACCGCGGACGGGGAGCGGAACTCGGGCCAGAGCGCGAAGATCCGGGCGTCCTCGCCCACGACGTCGCGCACCTGGGCGAGGCTGCGCGGGCGCGACCGGTCCCACGTCGCCATGGGATTCCAGTCGGCGTCGGTGTCGGCGGTGCGGGGGTTGCGCTCGCCGTGGATGCGGTGGAGGCCGAGGTCGTTCTCGATCGCGAGCACCAGGGTGCCCTCGGGGGCCAGCAGGTTCTCGGCCTCGGTGGCGAGCTGCGCCCAGGTGCGCTGCTCCTGCTCCAGCGACAGCAGACTGGCGAGATCGGCGGTGATCAGCACCGTGTCGTACCACTCGCCCCGGGCGGCGAGGGCGGACAGGTCGCCGCACCACACCTGATGGCCGCGCTGGGAACGGGCGACCTCGTCGGCATCGGGGACGCCGCGCACCAGGAACTCCACCTCCGACGTCACCTGGGCGACCGCGTCGCGCAGCGCCTTCGGCGCCGGTCCCGCCACCAGCGTCCGGCCCGACACCTGTGCCAGGGCGATCCGGTTGACGAGACTCCGGTTGCCCAGCCGGTCGAGGTCGCTCCAGTGCTGGGTGGCGCCCCGCAGGAGGGCGACGTTGTCGCGCGTGCTCAAGGCCTGAATATCAACCACGGTTCCACCCTAGAATCATCGCGAGTTCCTGCGGCGGCGCGATGTGAGCCACGCCGAGCTCGTCGTCGGTGAGCTGCTGGGCCGCGGCCAGGTCGACCGACTCGCCGAACATGAACGGATACCACGCCCGGAACAGCCGTTCCCCGTCGAAGCCGGCGGCGGCGCCCTCGAAGATCATCGGATCGCCGTAGACGGCCGGTTCGCAGCCCGCGGCGACGCCGTAGAAGATGGCGGTCGACAGCCGGTTCGACGCCACACGACGGTGCCGGCGCAGCTCGGCGAGCTGCCGCTCCAGGAAGTCGGGCGTGCCGCCCTGCCACTTCGCGCCGCGCTGGCCGTGACAGATCACCCGGAAGCCGGCCTCCTCGTACAGCCGCCGGACCTCCGGCTGCTCGTATTCGACGTAGTAGAGGCACATCGTGACGGGACCGTCCTCCGTCGCGCGGATCTGGTCGATCAGGAGCTGGTGATCGCCGCTCACCGACTCGAAGTCGACGGTGCCGTGGAACGGATACCAGATGGTTCCCTCGCGGGCATCGTCGTCGTGCGGACGGAGCCGGTCGAGGTAGAGGAAGGGAGCGCCGATGCTCACGTAGTCGCGCCACCCGATGATCTGGCCCCGCCGGCGGCACACGTCCGACCAGCTGAACTTGGTCATCCCCACGGGCGGCTTGTGCGCGGAACCGAAGCCATGCACGAACGTCCAGCCGTGCTGGATCACCCCTTGGATCGGCGGGGGGGCGGCGGGGTCCAGTCCACAATATTCGGCCAGGATGTGCGCATGGCCGTACCAGTGATTGCTGGAATCCATGCGCCACAGCCTAGCGCAGCCCCCGCACGACCCCCGGCGGCGAAAGGGTGGCGAAACGGCGGCGCGCTACTGTGTGGTCGTGGGTCCGAAGTTGAGCGTCGTGTTGCCGGTCTATGGGGTGGAGCAATATCTGCCCGCCTGCCTGGAGTCGTTGCGGAACCAGACCTTGACCGATTTCGAGGTGATCGTCGTCGACGACGGGTCGCCCGACCGCTGCGGAGCGATCGCCGAGGAGTGGGCGGCCACCGACCCGCGCTTCGTCGTCACGCACATCCCCAACGGCGGCCTGGGACCGGCGAGGAACCACGGCACCGCGCTCGCCACCGGGGAATACCTCACCTTCGCCGACAGCGACGACCTGATCCCCCCGCGCGCCTACGAGCGGATGGTCGACACCCTCGACCTCACGGGCTCCGACTTCGTCGCGGGCAACGCCTGGCGGTTCGCGGACGGCATGGGCACGGTGCCGTCGTGGACGCATCGCCTGGGCTTCGGCGAGGACCGCCTCCGCACCCATATCACCGAGTTCCATCCGCTGCTGCGCGACCGGATGGTGTGGAACAAGGTGTATCGCCGGTCGTTCTGGGACCGGCACGGCCTCGCGTTCCCGCCGATCAAATACGAGGACTATCCCGTCACGCTCAAGGCGCATCTGGTGGCCTCCGCCGTCGACGTGCTCAGCGACAAGGTCTACATGTGGCGCAACCGCGAGTCCGGGGACTCGATCACCCAACAACTGGGCAACCCGCACAACGCCGCCGACCGGGTGACGTCGGCGGAGATGGTGCTGGAGACGCTGAGCGACGCCACCGCCGACCGGCAGCTGATCGACGCGGTCCACGCCTACTTCATCGACATCGACGTCGTCGCCCTGGCCACCGCGCTGACGCTGGCCACGGCCGAGGACCTGCCCGAGATCCAGCACCTGGGCCGGCGCCTGGCCCGTCGGCTCGCCCCCCAGAAGTACGGCCCCACCAGGCTCGCCCGGTTGATCCACGAGGCGCTGCGCAAGGGCGACTTCGACACGGCCCGCGCGCTCGCCGGATGGCGCAGCAGCCCGAACAAGAAGGACCTGCTGCGCCAGCTCGCCCGGCCGGGGACCCTGCACCTCGTCCCCGGGGTGGCCAGCGCCATCGTCTACCGCCGGAAGCCCAACAATCCCTTCGGCGCCCGGAAGCTGCGCACCTCGCTGGTGGAGCTGGCCCGCGAGGACGACCATTTCATGCTGCACACCAGCACCCTGCTGTCGCCGGGCGTCGTGAAGGGCGCCCGGATCACGGCGCAGCTCGTCGGCGAGGGCACCCGACTGCCGCTGGAGATCCGTTCGACGCCCACCCCGGCGGGCTTCAAGCTGATCAGCCTGATCCCGGCGCGCACGGCACGGCTGCTGCGCGACGACCCGGTGACCGTGGAGATCGCCGTCGCCAAGAGCGGTCTGCGCTGGCGAGGGTCGGTGGCCCTGGAGGTGGGCCAGCTGCCCGGGCCGCTCGTCGACGACGGGCGGTGGCTGACGCCCACGGCCGAAGGGGGATGGCTCGGCTTCCGCGCCCTGCGTCGCGCCGTCGTCGCGCAGGCCGTGCTCGACGTCGACCGGCTCGTCGTGACGCTGCCCGACGCGACGCCGGGCAGCGTCGTCATCCAGCGCCCGGAGCCCACGGCCGACCTGCTGATCCCCGTCGACGGCGGCCGGGCCGAGGTGGCCTATGCGGCGATCGTCGACGGCGATCCCGCGGACAACCCGTTCTCCGGCACGGCCGACCGGGGGCTCTTCTTCCTGCCCGACGACGAGGGTCCGGGCGCGGAGCCGCGGCCCCTGCTCTTCCTGGAGTGGCCGGACAGCGTCGAGTCGGGGGACTACCTCTTCCAGTTGCAGGCCGCGCCCGACGGCGCCGGGCAACTGGTACACACCTACCTGCCGGCGGCCGACCGGGACCGGTTCGTCGCGGAGGATCTCTCGGACCTCGTCGAGGCGCTGCGCAACGAGGGCTGAGACGGCCCTCCCCGGGGATCGACAGGGGGGTTTTGACACCGGCTTGTTATGCTGCCAAGTATCCGAACCGGTTCTGGGGGTTTGAAAGATGCGCACATCACCATCCGTCACCACGCGTCGTGGAATGTGGGGAGGCAGGATCGTTTCGGTCCTTCTCTGCTCGTCGCTGGCGTTGGGAGCGGCCGCCGGGTCTCTTCCCGCGCGGGCCGACGAGGGGGCGAATCCCCAGGAGACGCCGACGGCGACCGTCGAGCCCAGCCCCGGCCCCAGCGTCGAGGACACCGGCCCCCCGCAGCTGGAGCTGCAGGGCCAGGGCGCTCCCACGCTGGAGGTCGGCAGCGACGAGAAGAAGAACGTCGGCGAGCCCGCCTACGTGTGGGGCAAGGTGTCCGGCTTCGCTGGGCCGGCGACGGTGACCACGCAGGTGCGGGTCGGCGACCGCTGGTCGACGTCGCAGGTGCAGAAGGACGTCACGGACAAGTTCGGGCTGCCGCTCACCTACGGTGCCGGCACCCCGGGGGTCTACACCTGGCGGGTGCTGGCGGAGGCCAAGGGCCAGACGGTCACCTCGAAGGAGTTCACGCTCACCAGGATCGGCACGGCGGCCGTCACCGCAGCGAACGCCGGCACCAAGAACGTCGGCGAGACCACCTACGTCTGGGGCTCGGTGGCCGGCTTCTCGGGACCCGTCACCGTCTCGACGCAGGCCCTCGTGAACGGCACCTGGTCCACCTCGCAGCGGGCGACGGGCGTCACCGGCTCGTACACCCTGCCGCTCACCTACGGCATCAACAGCGCCGGCGACACCCGCTGGCGCGTCGTCGCCCAAGGGGGCGGTGTCACGGCCGTCTCGCCCGAGTTCACGCTGACCAGGGTCGCGCGGCCCGCCGTGACGGCGAACAGCGCCGGCTCCAAGCAGGTCGGCATCGGCTCCAACGTGTGGGGGTCGGTGTCCGGCTTCGGGGCTCCGGTCACCGTCGCCACCCAGGTGAAGGTGAACGGCGCCTGGGTCACCTCGCAGCAGAAGACGGGCGTCACCGGCTCCTACGTGCTGCCGCTGACCTACGGCCAGTCGTCCCCGGGCACTCAGACCTTCCGCGTCGTCGCGCAAGGCGGCGGGGTGACCGCGATCTCCTCCGAGTTCGCCTTCACCCGCACCCCCAAGCCGGTTGCCGGCCTCGACAGCCGCTGCCTGACCGGGCGCGCGATGTGCATCTCGAAGAAGGACCAGTCGCTCAGCTGGGTGGTCAACGGCGAGGTGAAGATGACCATGGACGTGCGCTTCGGCTCCAAGGCGACGCCCACCCGCAACGGCTCCTTCAGCGTGTTCCGCAAGTCGCGGAATCACGTCTCGTCGCTCTACAACTCGGCGATGCCCTGGGCGATGTTCTTCTCCGGCGGCCAGGCCGTGCATTACTCCTCTGACTTCGCCGCCCGCGGCTACTCCGGGGCCTCCCACGGCTGCGTCAACGTGCGCGACAAGGACAAGATCGCCGCGCTGTACGACCAGGTTCGGATCGGCGACAAGGTCATCGTCTACGTCGACTGATCTACGCTCCTTGAGGAGCGAGGAACGAGCGTCTCGACAATCAAGAGGGGCGCGAAGCACCGTAATGCGCTCCTTGAGGAGCGACGAAGGAGCGTCTCGAAAGGGGCGCCCGGCGGCCGAACGGCAATCCCGGGTGGGGGCCTGCGGGTGGATCTGACGGAAAAGTGCGGCGATCAGCCCTTCACAGGGCCGGATTTCGCAGAATCCACTTCTGGCCGCACTTATCCGTCCGCAACCCTGGGCACAGACCGTTGTTCGGCTGCGAGGGCTCGCTTCCCCCTTCGAGACGATGTCCGCAACCTGAGCATTCACCTCACGACGGTGACCCTGGCGGGCATCCCTCAGGGACCGGGGTAGAGCACCTCAACGAGCGCGATCCCTGGCTCACCGTCAGCGCAGGGCCGCTCTCAGGGCGTCGATCACCTGCGACTGCTGATCGTCGGTCAGGTCGGCGAACACCGGCAGGGAGATCTCCTCGGCGTAGAACTGCTCCGCCCGCGGGCACAGACCGCGCTGGTAGCCGAGGTCCTCGAAGACGGGATGCCAGTAGACCGGGATGTAGTTGACCTGAACCCCGATGCCGCTGGCTCGCATCTTGTCGAACACCTCGCGACGGCGACCCTCCAGAATCCGCACGGGGTACAGATGCCAGATGGGGTCCACCCCCTCCTTGACGATGTGGATGCGCACGCCGTCGATGCCGGCCAGCTCCTCCTGGTAGCGCGCGAAGATCTCGGCCCGGCGCTTCTTGAACCGGTCGAGGCGGCGCAGCTGGCTGAGGCCGAGGGCCGCATGGACGTCGGAGAGGCGGTAGTTCAGGCCCGGCTCGTGGACCTCCTGGTGCCACGGCCCCTCGTCGGGGTAGCGCATCCGGGCCTTGTCGCGAACCAGGCCGATGAAGTGGAACTCGTGGGCGCGCTGCCCGAGTTCCTCGTCGTCGGTGACCACCGCGCCGCCCTCGGCGGTGGTCATGTTCTTGGTGGGGAAGAACGAGAAGGTGGTGAGGTCGGCCAGGGAGCCCACCGGGCGGCCGTCGAGGGTGGAGCCGATCGAATGGGCGGCGTCCTGCACCGTGACGGCGCCGACGCCGTGGGCGATCTCGTTCAACGCGTCGATGTCGATCGGCTGGCCCGCGTAGTCGACCCCGGCGATCGCCCGGGTGCGGTCGCCGACGAGGGAGCGGACCTGCTCCACGTCGATCAGCGCCGTGTCCTCGTCGATGTCGGCGAAGACGATCTTCGCGCCCAGCACCATCGCCGACGAGGCCGTGGCCACGAAGGTCATCGGGGTGGTGATCACCTCGTCGCCCTGCCCGATCCGGGCGGCGGCGTAGGCGATGTGCAGGGCCGCCGTGCCCGACGTGCAGCTCACGGCTCGCCGGGCTCCCGCGTAACGAGCGACGGCCTCTTCGAAGGCGGTCACCGAGGGGCCGGTGGTGAGCCAGTCGCCCCGCAGTACCTCGGCCACGGCCGCGATGTCGTCCTCGTCGATGGATTGGCGGCCGTAGGGGATCACCGTCAGACCTCCGTGGCGAGGACGCGCATCATCTCGTCGCCGGTGAACCAGAGGTCGTTGCGATCGGAGGTGTAGTGGAATCCGGCGGGCACCGGGGTTCCGGCCGGCGCCTTGTAGCCCCAGGTGGCGAGATCGGGCTGGAGGATGTAGCGCGAGTCGCTGATCTGGATGGTGCGCCGGCCCTCCTCCTCGGAGATCATCTCCTCGTGCAGCTTCTCGCCGGGACGCAGCCCCACCTCGTGCATCTTCGCGCCGGGGGCGACGGCCTGGGCCAGGTCGGTGATCTTCATCGACGGGATCCGCGGCACGTAGAGTTCGCCGCCGGTCATCAACTCGAACGAGTCGAGCACGAACTGCACCGCCTGCGGCAGGGTGATGAAGAACCGGGTCATCCGGAAATCGGTGATCGGCAGCGATTCGCCGGCGGCGGCGAGCTTGCGGAAGAACGGGATCACCGAGCCCCGGCTGCCCATCACGTTGCCGTAGCGCACGACGGAGTAGCGGGTCTCGTAGCTGGCGGCGTAATGGTTGCCGGAGATGAACAGCTTGTCGGCGGTCAGCTTGGTGGCGCCGTACAGGTTGATGGGGCTGGAGGCCTTGTCGGTGGACAGCGCCACGACGCGCTTGACGCCGTTGTCGATGCTGGCCTCGATGACGTTCTGCGAGCCGATGATGTTGGTCTTGACGAACTCCCACGGGTTGTACTCCGCGGTATCCACCTGCTTCAGGGCCGCCGCATGCACCACGTAGTCGATGCCGTGCATGGCGCGGTTGAGGCGGTGCAGGTCGCGGATGTCGCCGATGAACCAGCGGAGGCGGGGGTCGTCGCCGAACTGTTGGCGCACCTCGTACTGCTTCAACTCGTCGCGGCTGAAGATCACCACGCGGCGCGGGTTGATGTCCGCGAGGAGGCGCGTGATGAAGGCTTTGCCGAACGAACCCGTGCCGCCCGTGATGAGGATGGATGATCCTTCCAACATGCTCATATGTCAGTTCTCCTGGTTCCCTGGGGCGCACGGATCCTGGGGTTTCCCGGGGTGTGGTGGCCTCTTTCGGACTCCGCGCCAAGCCGTTGACACATTAGCATCTCATGACATGGAGTCTGTTGATCCGCGGCGGCTGAGCGTCGCCGTGCGCTGCGACGCCCTGGCCGCGCTGGGCACGGGGCATGTGATGCGGATGATCGCGCTGGCGGAGGAGCTGGTCGCCCGGGGGCACCGGGTGGCGTTCTTCGGGCGTGCCGACGTCGCCTGGGTCGAGCCGCAGCTCGCCCGACGCTCGCTGGCGCTGCACGATCTGGGCGAGGACTTCGCCGCTCAGACCGTCGCCTGGGGGGCCGACGCCGTGGTGATCGACGGCTACGAGATCCCCCGCGCGACGGGGGAGGGGGCCCGCCGTCGCGGCCTCCCCGTGCTGGCGCTGGTGGACGCCGGCTTCGGCACGCATCAGGACGCCGACCTCTACGTGGACCAGAACCTGGGCGCCACCCGCCCGGACGGCCTGGAGGGGCGGTGGATCGGCGGCGAGCGCTACGCCCTGCTGCGCGACGTGGTGCTGCGGCGGCGCCGTCCCGTGTCGGCGTCGGGGCGGTCCGTGCCGCGGGCCCTGGTGGTGTTCGGCGGGTCCGATCCATTCGGCGGGGCGCCCGTCGCGGCGCGGCTCCTGCTGGACACCGGCCTGCCGGTGGAGATCGTCGCGATCGCGGCCTCGGAGGCTGTCGCGGCGCAGCTCGCGGCGCTGTCCTGTGGGGCGGGGCAGAGCGTCACCGTCACGGCCCCCGTCGACGACCTCCCCGCGCTGGCCGTCACCTGCGATGTCGCGGTGAGCGCGGCCGGTTCGTCGGTGTGGGAACTGGCCTGCCTGGGCATCCCCACCGGCTTGATCGAGGTGGTCGACAACCAGCGCCTGGGCTATGAGGCCGCGACGAAGGAACTGTGCGTCGGGCTCGGCAGCTTGGACGAACTGCGGACTGTGCCCGGGCGCATGGCCGCCTCCTCCGAACTGGCGGCGGACCGGCTCCTCGGCGACGCCGACGCGCGGCTGGACCTGGCCCGGTGCGCCCAGCGCCTGATCGACGGCGACGGCCGGGGCCGGGTCGCCGACGAACTGGAGCGGTTGGCGCGCAGGTGCCCGGTGCTGGTGTAAGGGCGTGCACAAATCTCGCTATCCGCCGAGGCGACCCGGATATAGCAAGCTCTCGCGGAATAGCGAGATTTGTGTTCGGCGTTTCTTGATGTGGGGCGCCGTGAGAGTCGACTGTGGGCTCGGTCACGGCCCGGGCGCTAGATTTGGGCCATGCGTACCCGTGTGGTGATCCAGTCCCGGCTGTCCTCGTCGCGCCTGCCCGGCAAGGCGCTGATGACGGTGGCGGGCATGCCGCTGATCGAGCTGGTCGCCCGCCGGGCGTCGCGCACGGGATTCGAGGTGGTCGTGGCCACCAGCGTCGAACACTACGACGATCTGATCGCCCAGCATCTGGCTCGCGTCGGCATTCCGGTGGTGCGCGGTCCGCTCGACGATGTGCTGGCGCGATTCGTCGACGCCACCTCCGACATGGCCCCGTCCGACACGGTCGTGCGGCTGACCGGCGACAACCCGGTGGCCGACGCCGACCTGGTGCAGGAGCTGATCGACGCGATGGCGGTCTCCGGGCACGTGTACGGGCGCGTCGACATCGATCAGGTGCCCGAGGGCCTGGGCGCCGAGGTGTTCTCCGTCGAGGTGCTCCGGCAGGCCGCCGCCACTTCCACCGACCCCTACGACCACGAGCACGTCACCCCGTGGATCCGGCGCCACTGCGGCGAGCTGCTGTTCGCGCCGAAGGCCAACCCCGGCGACCCCGCGGCCTACCGCTGCACCACCGACTGCCTCCACGACTACGACCGGATCGCCCGGTTGTTCTCCGGCGAGGCCGACCCGGTGGCGGTGTCCTGGGCCGACATCGTCGCCCGGCTGGTGGCCGAGGTCGACGGCCTGGGGCCTCGGGTGCGCCCCCTGGAAGGCGGCCGTGGCTTCCCCGAGACCCTGGTGGGGTCGGCGCGCGTCGGCCGGACCGGCGCCGATCGGACCGGCGCCGATCGAGACATGGCGGTGACCCGCGAGACCTTCGTCGACGCGCTCGACCGGGGCGTCAGCCACGTCTACTGCGCCGCCGAGGACGTCTCGACGGTGCGAGTCGCGACGCTGCCGGCGCTGAACAAGCGGCTGGCCCATGTGGTCGAGGTGACGCTGCCCGGTCGGGGTCCCGCGGACCTCGAGGTGGAGCTGGCGGTGGAGCGCGCCTTCGCCGACCTGGGGCAGCGGAAGCTGGCGGGAGTCGTCGTGGCCGACGCCGACGCCGACTCCCCGCTCTGGGCGCGGCTGGCGGCCTATCGCGGAACCGGAGAGATCGATGAGGTGGGCGTGCGCGTCTCGGGCGACGACGACCTGGACGAGCTGCCCGCGCCGGTCACTCTGGTCGCCGTGAGCGGCGACGTCGATCCGCTCGTCGTGCAGGAGTTGGCCGGGCGCGGCGTGATCCTGCTGCGACTGGCCGGCCGGAGCGCGGGCGCCGCGACCGTCATCGAGCCGGCCGATCCCGCGGAGCTGAGGAGCCTCCTCGACGCTGCCCGCTGAGGTCAGCGGAGGGTGCGGTCGGTGAGCAACTGGATCAGGTAGTCGCCGTAGCCCGACTTCGAGAGCTGTTCGCCGCGGGCGCGCAGGTCGTCGTCGCTGAGGAAGCCCATCCGCCAGGCCGCCTCCTCGGGGCAGCCCACTTGCAGGCCCTGTCGGGCCTGGATGGTGCGTACGAAGTTGGTGGCGTCGTTGAGCGAGTCGAAGGTGCCGGTGTCCAGCCACGCCGTGCCGCGCGGCAGCACCTCCACCTTCAGCTGGCCCCGACGCAGGTACTCGCGGTTCACGTCGGTGATCTCGTACTCCCCGCGCGGCGACGGCGGGATCTCGTGCGCGATGTCCACCACCTGCTCGTCGTAGAAATAGAGACCAGGCACCGCGTAGTGCGACTTGGGGTGCTCCGGCTTCTCCTCCAGCGACAGCACCCGGCCCGCGGCGTCGAACTCCACCACGCCGTAGGAGCGGGGATCGCTGACGCGATAGCCGAAGATGGTGGCTCCCTGGATGGTGCCCATCTGCTTGAGCTGGATGCCCAGGCCCTGGCCGTAGAAGATGTTGTCGCCCAGCACCAGGCACACCTTCTCGCCGCGGGCGAAGTCGGCGCCGATGGTGAAGGCCTGCGCTAGGCCCTTCGGCTCGGGCTGCACCGCGTAGCTGACGTCGATGCCGAACTGCGACCCGTCGCCCAGCAGGCGCTGGAACTGCTCGGACTCGTGCGGGGTGGTGATCACCAGGACCTCGCGGATGCCCGCGAAGAGCAGCGTCGACAGCGGGTAGTACACCATGGGTTTGTCGTAGACCGGGAGAAGCTGCTTGCTGGTGGCCTTGGTGATCGGGTGGAGCCGGGTGCCGGAGCCGCCGGCCAGGATGATGCCGCGCATGGGGTGCAGTATGCCAGCCGTCCGGTTGTCGGCGTGGCCATTAGCATGGGCGCATGTCTCGCATACTCGTCACCGGCGGCGCCGGGTTCATCGGCACCAACTTCGTGCGCTACCTGCTGGAGCACACCGACGCCGAGGTGACGGTGCTCGACGCGATGACCTACGCGGGCAATCCGGAGTCGGTCGCGGGGCTCGGCGACCGGGTCTCGCTGGTGGTGGGCAGCATCTGCGACGGAGAACTGGTCGACCGCCTGGTGGCCGGGCACGACGTGGTGGTGAACTTCGCCGCCGAGTCGCACAACGACAACTCGCTGGCCGACCCCAGCCCCTTCGTGCAGACCAACCTGGTGGGCACCTTCCAGCTGCTGGAGGCGGTGCGCCGCCACGACGTGCGCTACCACCACATCTCGACCGATGAGGTCTACGGCGATCTCGAACTCGACGACCCGGCCAAGTTCACCGAGACCACCCCCTACAACCCCTCCAGCCCCTATTCGTCGACGAAGGCCGGCTCCGACCTGCTCGTCCGCGCCTGGGTGCGCTCCTTCGGGGTGCGCGCGACGATCAGCAACTGCTCCAACAACTACGGCCCCTTCCAGCACGTCGAGAAGTTCATCCCGCGCCAGATCACCAACGTCATCGACGGTGTCCGGCCCAAGCTCTACGGGGCCGGCCTGAATGTGCGCGACTGGATCCACGTCGACGATCACAACGACGCGGTGTGGCAGATCGTGCAGCGGGGCGAGCGGGGTCGCACCTATCTGATCGGGGCCGACGGTGAGGAGAACAACAAGAGCGTGATCGAGCTGATCCTGACCCTGATGGGGCAGGATCCGGATGCCTACGACCACGTCAACGACCGCCCCGGTCACGACCTGCGCTACGCCATCGACGCCTCGGTGCTGCGCGAGGAGTTGGGCTGGGTGCCGCGCTACCGCAACTTCGAGGCCGGGCTGGCCGCCACCATCGACTGGTACCGCGCCAACGAGTCCTGGTGGCGCCCCATGAAGGCCGCCACCGAGGCGAAGTACGCCAAGACCGGCCAGTAGGCCGGGGGCGTCTATCCCTACCAGTACCCCGGGCTATCGCGTGGCACGGGGGTTACGTGGCATGGAACATCCGCGCAGCCCGGCCTGAGTGACGAGCGTGTGCGTCCTGCGTCTGGAGGGTCGTGGTCCGGATCCGTAGCGTGCGGGATCGCTGTTGTTCCGAGCCGTCTGCCTATACGATTGATCTATCGGATAGCCAATACTATTGATCTATCGGGCGGTAGACTCGTAGTATCGGAGGTGCCTCATGGGCAGAGAGAAGATCGACATGGTCCCCTACGCTCGTGATGCTGCCGAGCTGATGGGGCATCAGGTTCGTGCCGCGCGGCTCGGCAAGCGGCTCACCATCGAGCAGCTCGCTGGCTATGCCCGCGTCTCGAAGGGCACGATCTCGGCCATCGAGAGCGGCAAGCCGTCTGTTGCGTTCGGGAACGTACTCAATACCTGCGCGGCGCTGGGCATCCAACTATTCCTCCCGACGCCGGAAGAGTTGGCCCGGATGACCAAGGCCCAGCGTGAAGTTCTTCGCCTGATGCCGAACCGCGTGATGCCGGCCCGAGTTCCCGACAATGACTTCTGAGCAGAGTTTCGTGTGGGCGTGGCTTCCGGGAAGCCCGGAGCCCATCGTCTGCGGCCGAGTCTGGGTGGATGGGGACCAGCACCTGTTCCAGTACGGCCGAAGCTATCTCGGCAATCGCCGGGCGATTCCGTTGTTCGGCATGCCGCTGGACGACCGACCACTGGCTCCGGCACCTGACATCAGACTTCATGGCGCACTCCAAGATGCGCTCCCCGACGCGTGGGGTCAGCAAGTGATCGCGACGCGTAGCGGACTCCAGGAACCGTCTGCGATCCAGCTCATGAGGCTGAGTTCCACCGACAGGTTCGGAGCGATCGACTTTCAAGACAGTCCAGATGCATGGCTGCCGAGACAGACAGCCGCGATGCTGGAGGATCTTGCTCATGCCGCGGAGGCCGTCGAGAAGGGGACTCCACTGTCGCCTGCTCTGGACGCTGCGCTGCAACACGGCACATCCATTGGTGGAGCCCGGCCCAAAGCGACTCTGATCGATGCTCAGGGTAGGGACTGGATCGCCAAGTTCTCCTCCACCAGCGATGGTGCGAGGCCGGTCGTTCGGCGTGAAGCGTTTGCGCTGGAACTTGCAGCCAGAGGTGGCGTCGATGTCGTGGGCTTCCAGCTGTCCGAGGCGGCGGGCCGTGACGCGCTGCTGGTGAAGCGATTCGATCGCGAGCATGGCGGAGCGCGACGAATGGCCGTTTCCGCGCTGACAGTGCTCGGTGTCAGCGAGTATGCCGCAAGGTATTCCAGCTACCCTGAGTTGCTGGATCGTCTGCGTGATCTCAGCGAGCATCCAGACGGGGTCGGCCCCACACTGTTTCGACGGATCGCCGCCAACATCGCCCTCGGCAACACCGACGATCATGCCCACAACCATGCCGCCTTCTGGGATGGGTCCTATCTCACGCTCACGCCCGCCTACGACATAGACCCGTGCCGTACGCCGGGCTGGGACGCAAACCAAGCCATGGCGTACGGAAGGCGTGGTGAACGCGCCTCGAACCTGCAGCAGCTGATTCAGCAAGCAAGCGTCTACGACCTGAGCAAGAGCGAGGCCCGAGACGTCGTCGACCAGGTTGTGGGTGCCGTCAGCGAACACTGGGAATCAGCGCGAGATGCGGCGAGGCTGTCGCGGCACCAGGCCGAACAGATGCGCGGCACCCAGATCCTGAATGAAGGCGCCCTGGATGGGCTGCCCGCAACCACGCTCGTCGAGAAGCTGAGTTGAGAGATCGATTCCCGGCCCACGGCCCTGGCGACTGCCAAGCCGATCTGCATTTCGGTTGTTGAGGTTGATTCCGTCGGGGTCCGACGGCTAGTGAGGCTGGATTCGTCAGCGATCGGCGTTGTATGGGATTAGTGAGGTTGTGGATGTCAGTATGCCGACGGATTCAGCCGCGGCAACCCCGGGATCGTGGAGCAACTCAACGGAATTAACCTCATTGCCTACGGTGCATCAGCTTCGGCCAGTAGTTCCGTGAGGGCGTCGGCGAGCCTAGGAAGGTCATTGATGGCAGTGTCGTAGATGCGTTCATCGACGATCTCCGCGTACCCGTGGATGAGCACGTTCCGTAGGCCTACTGCATCCTTCAGCCCCGGGACGCGCTCAGCGGTCTTCGGGTCGATCCGGCGCAGCTTGCCCAGTGCCTCCCCGACAATCTCAAACTCGCGCTCCACCGCTCGGCGGCGTAGCAAATCACTCAAGTACTACGCCTCTGAGACGTCGTTCAGGAAGCTCGCGATCGAGCTTGCGGCGTCGAGGGCATCCCAGAGCAGCGCCGCGGACTCAGGCCGCATATACATCCAGGGCTTCTGAGAAGGCGCGCTTGGCGAAGTAGGGGTTTCGCACGGCACGCGCCTCGATGAGGTCCACCCCACGCCCGGCGATCCGCTCCAGCTCTTCTTTGAGCCCCAGGAACGGACCGATCCCCTTCGGGGCGTCTGCGTGGAAGTCAACGAGGAAGTCGATGTCGCTGGTGGCCGGATCGAAACGGTCCGTCACGGCCGAGCCGAAGGCCCGCAACCGCACGACGCTGTACTGCTCGCAGGCGCGCGCTATCGCCTCGCGGTCCAGCACATCCACGCCGGTCATGGCCCCAGCCTAACCTGTTGCGCGTGCAACGCGAACCGATAGCGGAGACCCACCCAGGGCGTCGGCCTGAGTGCCAGTGCCACGGATCTAGACCGACCTCGCGGATTACTGCGGCTGCGGACGTCGGTATAGCGACGCATGCAGCCGCAGTAATCCGGATCCGGCCTGAAGCCGACGAATCCGAGCGCAGATCAGGGTCCGGGGACGGCGTCACGCGCGGAGATTTCGCCAGTACTCCGGGGTCATGGCGTGGACAGTGGTCACGGTGCCGAACGGGGTGAAGCCGGCCCGCGCCCAGGCGCGCTGCACGCGCACGTTGTGGGCCTGGGTGGAGATGATCACGCGGGTGCAGCACAGACTCAGGGCGTGCCGCCCGACGGCCTTGAGGAGGTGGGCGTACCAGCCCTTCGCCTGGTGCGCCGCGACGAGGCCGGCCAGCTCGATCTCCAGGTCGTTGCCGTCGCGGGTGAGCGTCGCCGCGCCGACCGGGGTGTCGCCCTGCAGGAGCAGCACGACGTTGCCCGGCGACTGCGCGAAGGCGCGCAGCGCCCACTCGACGTAGCCGAGGAGGGCGAGGTCGTCGTCGAGCCGGGGGTTGGCGGCGTAGTGGTTCCCGTAGCCGCGGAAGGAGTCCGTGATCACCTCTTCGAGGAGCCTGGCCGCCGCGTCGGTGGCCTCCTCCGGGATCAGGGTGCCGAGGCCCTCGGCGGGTGCGGTGGCGATCTCGGCCAGCCGTGCGGCCGGGACCTCCCAATAGACCAGCATGTCGGCGGGCAGCACGACGCGCCCCGAGTCCAGGGCCGCCGCGGAGAGCTGGGTGTAGGCCCCGGGCCAGCGGCAGATCAGCAGGTCGGCGTCGCTGGTTTCGAGCTGGCGACGCAGCTCGGTCTCCAGTGCAGGCCCGGGCTGCGCGTCGGCGCCGACGACCACCCGTGCGATGCGGCAGCCGAAGCGTGCGCTCTCCGCCGGGCTGTCCCGGTGCTCGACGGTGTCGCCCGCCAGGCCGGCCCAGCTCATCGGACGGGGGAGTAGGAGAGCACGCCGTCGACCACGCGGTCGAGGTCGGACTCGGACAGGCCCGCGTGCAGCGGCAGCCGCACCAGCGTCGCGGCGACCTCCGCCGTCACCGTGCAGGGGGCCGGGGTGCGGCCGAGCGCCCGTCCCGCCGGGGCGGAATCGAGGGGCTGGTAGTGGAACGTCGCGACGATGTCGCGCTCGGCCAGGTGCCGGATCAGGCCCTGCTGATCCGCGGGAGAGGGCATGAGCAGATAGAACAGATGGGCGGGATGCTGGTGACCCTCCGGCGGCGCCATCGCGACGACGCCGTGCTGCCCGGCCCACCCCGTGAGGTCGGCCCGGTAGCGGTCCCACACCCGGTGCCGCAGCGCCTGGATGGTCTCGAACTCCTCGAACTGAGCCAGCAGCACGGCGGCCAGCAGGTCGGAGGGCAGATAGGACGACCCCTGATCGACCCAGGTGTACTTGTCGACCGCGCCGCGCAGGAAGTGCGCGCGGTTGGTCCCCTTTTCGCGGATCACCTCGGCCCGGGGCGCCAACGCCTCGTCGTTGATCAGCAGCGCCCCGCCCTCGCCGCAGGCCACGTTCTTCGTGGCGTGCCAGCTCTGCGTGGCGAGCGCCCCGAAGGTGCCCAGATGCCGGCCGTTCAGGGAGGCGCCGAGCGAATGCGCGTTGTCCTCGACGAGCGCCAGGCCGTGCCTTTCGCAGAGGGCCAGCAGCGCGTCGACATCCGCGGCCACCCCGCCGTAATGCACCACGAAGACGGCGCGGGTGCGCGGGGTGATCGCCGCCTCCACCAGGGCGGGATCGAGATTCAGCGTCCGCGGATCGATGTCGACGAACACCGGCGTCGCTCCCCGGATCGCGACGGCGGTGGCCGTCGAGGTGAAGGTGAACGACGGCACGATCACCTCGTCCCCCGGGCCCAGCTCCAGCAGGATCGCCGACAACTCCAACGCGTGGGTACACGAGGTGGTGAGCAGCGCCTCCGGGGCCGCGGTGTAGTCCTTCAGCCAGGCGGTGGCCTTCGCGGTGAAGGGGCCGTCGCCCTGCCAGAAGCCGGAGCCCAGCGCGTCGTGCAGGTACGAGGACTCCTTGCCCGCGACGAACGGCTGGGAGAAGAGGATGCGATTCACGCCTTTAGCATTCCAGATGGCGGGCCGATTACTGTAGATGGGTGAGGCAATCTCTGGCCCGGGTACGGGAACTGTGGTCCCACCACCAGATCAGGTATCTGGTGGTGGCCGGCACCACCTCGCTGTGCTACGTCGGCCTGGTGGCATTGGGGCTGGCGCTGGGGCTGCATTACATGCTGGCGATCCTCGCCGCGCAGGCGATCACCATCGCGTGCGCCTTCCCCGCCTACCGGACGCTGGTGTTCCAGTCGAAGGGCACCGTCGGGTCCGACTTCCTCCGATTCCTGTCGGTGTGGGTCTCGGGCGCCGTGGCGGGCGTCGTCGCGACCCCCTTCCTCGTGGAGGTGTTCGGCTGGGACCCGCTGGTGGCCCAGGTCGTCTCCATCGTCGTGATCGCCGTGGCCAGCTACCTCGGCCACCGGTTCTTCTCCTTCCGGCGCCCCCGCCCGTCCACCCCTCAGTGAAGGACGTCTCGTGCAGATCTCCGTCGTCGTGCCCTGCTATCGCTCAGCGGCCACCCTGCCCGAACTGGTCGGCCGGCTGCTGGCCGAGCTGCCGAAAGTCGCCACCGCCTATGAGGTGATCCTCGTGGTCGACGGTTCCCCCGACCACACCTACGCGGTGGCGCGCGAGCTGGAGAACGCCCACCCCGACGTGGTGCGCTCCGTGCTGCTGCGCCGCAACTACGGCCAGCACAACGCGCTGATCGCGGGCCTGCACCGGGCGCGCTACGAGGTGACCGTCACGATCGACGACGACCTCCAGCATCGTCCCGAAGAGCTGCCCAAGCTGCTCGCCCCGCTCAGCGACCCCCTCGTCGACCTCGTCTACGGCGTACCGCAGGAGGAGGAGCACGGCTTCTTCCGCTCGCTGGCCTCGCGCACCGTGAAGGCCGGCCTGGCTGCCGCCGAGGTGCCGAGCGCCAACGACGTCAGCGCGTTCCGCGCCTTCCGCACCGACCTGCGCGACGGCTTCGCCCACGTCGCCGACCAGCTCGGCAACCTCGACGTGCTGCTCAGCTGGACCACCAGCGCCATCGCGAAAGCCGACGTGGAGATGGCCCAGCGGGAGAGCGGCACCTCGAACTACACGTTCGCCAAGCTGGTCCGGCACGCCATGAACATGATCACGGGATATGGCACCGTCCCGCTGAAGATGGTGACCTGGCTGGGTCTTGGCGTGTCGCTGCTGGGCTTCATCATGCTCGCCGTCGTGCTGGTGCGCTACCTGATGGGCAACATCGAGGTGGCCGGCTTCGCCACCCTGGCGTCGATGACCGCGCTGTTCAGCGGCGTGATGATGCTGTCGCTCGGCATCCTCGGGGAGTACCTGGGGCGCCTGCACTTCCGGTCGATGCAGCGGCCGACCTTCCTGGTGCGCGTCGACGGGAAGGACTCCGGCCCGTCCGCCGGGCTGCCCGGCACCGCGCTGCCCGAGGTCGGCTCCACCGTCACCCCCGACGAGATCGCCCGGGCGCTGCGTGCCCACTATGCGGTGCCGCGGGAGATCGATCGGCCCTGAGTCGGGGGCAGGCTACTAGTCCAGGGCGTAGACGGTGACGTCGTCGTTGCTGTAGACCTCGGTGGCCAGGCCAGCAAGGTCCGGGGAGATCGGGCCTCGGCTGTGGGCGGCGAAGAGGTAGCGCACGCCGTGCGTCGACAGCTCGGCGAGTCCCTCGGCGGTCGGCGCGGAGAAGGCGGCCTCGTTGAGCGCGAACAGCGCCTGGTCGTGGAACGGCTGCGCCACGTAGGGGGTGTCGTTCACACCGTGGGCCGTGTGCGCCTGATGGGTGTAGGCCCAGCCCTCGATGAGCACCGGGCGCTGGGTGAACCCGCTCACCCAGAAGGACCGGTTGTCGCAGGGCTGAGTGGTGAGATTGCCGCGGCAATGCACGTTGGTGGCCACGACGTCGTCGGGATCGGTATGGTCGCGGACCCAGCGGGCGGCGGTGTACTCGTCCGTCGTCACGGCCCACGCGCTGAGCTCGGGGAACGACGAGCGGTTCGGCAGGCTCGCCGCCGCCGACACCGACGCGGCGGCCAGCGCCACGCCGAGGAATGCGAGGACGGCGGAGCGGGCTTCCTGACCGCGCGCGAACGCCCATGCTCCCCAGGCCGCCGCCGCGGGCACGAGGAGCAGGAGCAGGCACAGCAGCAGCGACCGCAGCGGGTGCTCCGCCGCGATCAGCCGGTAGAGCGCGGCGCGCCCGATGCTCGTCGCCAGGACGCCGGCGACGATGCCCGCGGCCAGCACCTTGTGCCGGACGGCGGGTGCGGAGGCCTCCCACAGCCGTTGCAGGCCCCATGCCGCCAGCAGATACCAGCCGACGATCCCGGTGCGGAAGAAGTAGAGCTGGGACATCCCGTCGTGATCGATGAGCATCATCGCGGACAGCCCGGCCACCCCGGTGCCGAGCAGCACCCAGCCTCCCTCGTGGCCGTCGTCGTCGCGACGCAGCGCCGGCACGCCCAGGACCAGCCAGGAGTTCGCCACCACGTAGGCCAGCAGCACGACGGCCGCGGCCGTCAACCCCGTGGCGGTCAGGAGATACGGCGGCAGGAAGTCGCGGGAGAACTGGCGCTCCAGGCTGGTGAGGCCGAGGGCGTCGTTGTAGAAGGCGGTCTGCCGCACCGTGGCCAGCAGCTGGACCCGGACGCCCGCCTCGCCGCCGCCCAGGAACGGCATGGTGATCGCGAGCGCGGCACAGGACATGAGCAGGGGGATTCCCATGGGCTTCCAGGAGCGACGCCGCCAGAGGCTGACCACGAGCCCCAGGGCCAGGCCGCAGATCAGCACCGGCAGGATCGCGGACTTCGCCCCGGGAGAGGCCAGCAGGCAGAGGGCCAGGAGGACCCACTCGCCGGGGGCCAGCCCTCGACGCTGCCAGAGCCGGATGAGCACCCCCAAAGTGAGAAGGAAGACGACCATCGCATAGGTCTGGGAGCCGCTGAACGCGTGGATGGGGGAGTTTGCCGGCAGCACGACCCCCGTCAGATCCACCTCCGCGGTGAGGGACATCATCAGGCCGAGGAGGAGCCCGGGCCACCAGCGGCCCGTCAGCTGCTTGCCCACCGCCACGGCGAGCAGGGCGATCGCGGCGAAGATCGGCACGATCCAGAGCCTGGCGAGCACCAGCGACAGGTCGAGCCCGGAGGCGAGCGTCTGGCCCGCGATGTGGGCGCTGGAGAACCAGTGGTACACCAGGTCCTGGCTCGCGACGCGCATGTCGATGGAATGGGTCCGGGTCAGCAGGCCCGCGGCGTTGCCCAGGTGCCAGTACTGGTCGACGTACCAGTCGTTGGGCTTCGGCGGCAGCGCCAGGGCGAAGGCGCTGGAGAAGATCACCAGCATCAGCGCGTAGCCTCCCGCGAGGCCGGCGGCGATCCCCGCCGGCAGCCTCTCCATCCCCGGCGTCGCGCGCCAATGGCGTCGCAGCCGCGGCACGGCCAGGAACACCAGATAGAGCGCGGCGGGCCCGAGGAGGATCCACTGGCCGATGCCCAGACCCACGAAACAGAACCAGAATCCCAACTGGAGGAGCGTGCCGACGCCGGTGCCGAAGGCGAGATCCAGGAAGGTGCCCTCGCGTCGGGGAACGATCGCCCGCCAGACCAGCGTGCCCGGACCCGTGACCGTGAACACGAAGACCAGCAGATACCACAGCACCACCAGCGGCGGCGTCGAATAGAGGAAGAGGAAACCGACGGTGAAGACGACCGCAGCGCCGAGCGCGGCCACCGCGGGCCAGTTGATCTCGTTCCGGAGCACCTCGCCGGCGCGCCGCGTGGTCGGTGCCTCCGACGGTGCGATCGGTGTCTCCGGAGAAACCCGCGCCGTGGCGTCGCGCTCAGCCATGAACCAGGACGATCTTGCCGACGTTGTCGCCGCCCGTGAGCTGCTCATGCGCACGGCGGACCTCGTCGAAGGGGATCCGGGTCTCCGGGGCGGGGCTGATCGTGCCGTCGGCCAGCAGCGGCCACACGCGCTCCTCGACGGCGGCGCAGATGGCCGCCTTCTCCGCGGCCGGCCGGAAGCGCAGCGAGGTGGCGGTGATCGTCGCCTGCTTGCTGAGCAGCAGGCCCAGGTTGAGGGTGCCCTTCACGCCCCCCTGAAGACCGATCACGACGATGCGGCCGCGGCGGGCCAGCGCCTTCACGTTCGCCTCGAGGTATTTCGCCCCGATGATGTCCAGGATCACGTCGACCCCCCGGCCGGCGGTGGCCTGCGCCACGCCGTCGGCCCAGTCGCCGTGGTAGTCGAGCGCCACGTCGGCGCCGTGGGCGCGGCAGTGCTCCAGCTTGGCCGGGCTGCCGGCGGTGGTGATCACCGTGGCGCCCAGCGCCTTGGCGTACTGGGTGGCGAAGGTGCCGATCCCGCCGGCGCCGCCGTGGACCAGGAACGTCTCGCCGCGCGTCAGGCCGGCCAGGTCGAGGTTGGACACCACCGTCGCGGCGACCTCCAGCAGCCCCGCCGCGCTGACCAGGTCGACGCCGGGCGGGGGAGCGATGAGCTGGCCCTCCGGCGCGACGAAGTATTCCGCGTAGCCGCCGCCGGCCAGGAGCGCGACCACCTCGTCGCCCTCCTTCCAGCGCTCGACGCCCTCGCCGACCGCGTCGACCACGCCGGAGTCCTCGAGCCCGATGATGTCGGTGGTGCCCCGGGGAGGCGGGTAGTGCCCCTGCCGCTGCAGCACGTCGGCGCGGTTCACCCCGGAGGCGACGGTGCGCACCCGCACCTCGCCCGGGCCGGGGGAGGGCGTCGGGACCTCGCCGATGCCCAGGGCATCGACGTCACCGGGTGTTTCGACAATGACAGCTCGCATGGCACCAGGCTAGTGCCTGCCGCCCGGCCGCCTCGCGCCACCGTCCTTGCCCCCTGTCGTCCCCCTCGTCCTCGCGATCGTCCCCTCCCGGAAGCCGACTCTGTTCTCAGTCCGATCCCGTCAATCCTGGAGGACCGGGGAGGAGGTCGCCGGAGGCGGGAAGGGCGGTGGGTGGCCAGAGCAGCTCACGTCGGCTGGTGAACCGGCGGGGGCTGCCGTCGACGGGGTCGGTGAACTCCAGGCGCCATGCCAGCAGGCGAAGAGGAGTGGAGAAGTCGTCGATGCCGGTGTCGAGGACCTCCGGATAGAGGGGATCGCCCGCCAGCGGGATGCCGAGGGACAGGAAGTGCATCCGGATCTGGTGGGTCCGCCCGGTGAGGGGACGCACCACGTAGCGGCCCCAGCCGTCCCGCACCTCGGCGAGCTCGATGTCGGTGACGGCGTTCGGGCGCGCACCGGGAACCTCCTCCGCCTGCAGCACCCCGACCCGCTTGGCGAGATGGGACTCCACGCGACGCGGGAACCCGAGCTCCGCACGAACGGGGGCGATGGCCTGATAGGTCTTGGTGGCGTCGCGCCGTGCGAAGACGTCCTGGTAGGCCGCCCGCCAGCGTCGCTGCGTCGTCATCAGCAGGACGCCCGCCGTGCCCCGGTCGAGGCGGTGCGCGGCCGACAGCTCCGGGAGACCGAGGTCGCGACGCGCCTTCACCACCGCGCTCTGCAGCACATGCTGGCCCCTGGGAATGGTGGAGAGGAAGTGGGGCTTGTCCAGCACGACGATGCGCTCGTCCTGGTGCAGCACCGTCAGGTCGCCCGGCACCTCGGGTTCGTCGCGGAGTTCGCGGTGGAACCAGACGAAGGTGTGCGGCCGGTAGGGCTCGCGGCCGGTCCAGGGGCGGCCGTCCTGGTCGACGAAGACGCCCTCGGCCAGCAGCCGGTCCACGTCGTCGCGGATCGGGGCGAGCTTGTGGTGCAGGAAGTCCCGCATCGTCGGCCAGGGCGCCGGGTTGCCGGGATCCCGGTCGGGCGTGCGCACCCACGCGGCCTGGAGCCCGTGCCGGGGCGGCAGCGGGGACCGTGGTGGCATCGGCATCCTTTCCTGGGCGGCGGCGCATCCGGGGGCGGGTGGCGACCCCTCTCCGGTGATCGCGCCTCTCCGTTTGCGGCTACGATATTGATCTACTGGCGAGGTCGCATAGTGGACTAGTGCAGCCGCCTTGAAAGCGGCCGAGTGGAAAC
>DAOLFC010000180.1:0-5260 GCA_035326505.1 Arachnia sp. | reverse complement strand
GCTGGGAGCCCAGGGCGGCGACCGTAAAGAAAACCCCGACCATGTACCGAGTGGCGACATCGTGGCGGAGTCTGGATGGCAGGTCGCCGCCCTGGGCTCCCAGCCCTCCCGAACCCGACCACAGATCCCTGCACAGAGGTTACGCGAGGTCCCTTCGAGACGCTCGCTGGCGCTCGCTCCTCAGGGAGCGTCATTGGGGGGACCGCCCTTCGAGACGATGCCCGCAACCCGAGCGCTCCCCTCACGACGGTGACCACGGCGGGCATCCCCCAGGGACCGGGGTAGCGCACCTCAACGAGCGTCAGGGAAGGAAGACGACGGGGCCCCGCGAGCGATCGCTCGCGGGGCCCCGTCTCGGAGAGACCGATCAGCTGCAGTTGGCGGCGGCGACCTCGGCCGTCAGCTCGGCGGTGCGGTCGTCGCCGGCCTGCGCCGACGCCGAGACCTCGACCGCCGGGGTGGTGGCGAGGCGCGACGCGAAGGCCGCGGAGGCGCCGGAGCCCGCGGCAACCGCGACCGTCTTGGAGCCGTAGGTGCCCTGCAGGGCGACGGTGACGGGCACGTCGTCGTTGTTGCGCACGGTGAGGATCTGCTGCACCTTGCCGGCGACGCAGCGCGTCGTGGCGGTGAGAGCCAGGTCCAGGTCGGCGTCGAGGACCAGCGCCTCGGAGGTCGACGCGTTCACCAGGCCGTCGGCGTAGCCGTCGTAGTGTGCGACCACCGACGAGACGCCCTCGGGAACGGAGACCGTGGCCTCGCCGTCGACGAGGTCGACCGTCTCGCTCCAGGAGCCGCCCGTGAAGGTGACGGTGCCCACGACCTCGCCCTGATCGTCGGCGACGACCTGCGCGGTCACGTCACGACCCTGCGCGGTGAGCGTGGTGGTCGAGTCGACCGCCTCGATCTCCGACCAGGTGTGCATCGCCGAGAGCACGGTCTGCGGCACGTTCACGAACGCGCCGTGGCGCGGGCTGGCCGGCAGGCCGCCGGCCGGACGCAGCGTCCAGGTGGGACGCCGGGAGATCCGGTCGCTCTGCTGGGAGCTGGTGATCTCCGCGCCCGTGGTGACGAACGCCCGGTAGCCGCCGGAACCGTAGTTGTCCACCAGGAAGACGTAGCCGTCGTTGTCCTCGGTGTTGGACGGATCGCCCGGATTCAGCTTGACGATCTCCGGCCCCTCGCCGACCTGGTTGGTCTTCTGCCTGGTCATGTTGGTGTCCGTCAGCTGCCAGGTGGTCTCCGGATCGGCGTTCCAGTTGGAGACGGACGTCGGGGCGGTCAGCACCTTCGAGCGCTCCATGAAGATGTCCTTGCTCACCTCGAGGGCGCCGGCCGCGCCGCCGTCCTCGTTCTTGGTGAACCGGTAGTAGTAGTCGTCGATCTTCATCACGGTCGAGTCGATGCGCGCGTAGCCGGTGTTCTGCCACTCGACGGGCGGGTAGGTGAACGTCCGGAAGTCGCGGGTCAGCACGTAGAACATCCGGGCGTGGAGGTTGTCGGTGTTGCTGTGCGTTTCGTCGGAGTACAGGCGCGACGCGAAGAACACGACGTAGGACTGGAGGTCGTCGTCCCAGTAGACCTCCGGCGCCCACGTCATGCCGGCGCGCGGCTGGTTGACCACGATGCCGTGATCCTCGTCGTTGGTGCGCACCCAGTTCACCAAGTCGGTGGACTCCCAGACGTGGATCTTCAGGCTGCCCTGCGACTGCGCCGGACCCCAGCCCGTGCCGCAGCCGATGCAGAGGTCGGTGGCCACCATGTAGTACTTGTCGCCCTGGGCCGAGCGCAGGATGTACGGGTCGCGCAGGCCCTTCGTGTCGGTGGTCAGCACGATGCTCGCTGCCCCGCCGTTGACCGGGGAGAAGGTGAAGAAGTCGTTGCCCGACGTGGCGGCCTGGTAGATCCGCTCGTCGCTGTCCGACTTGAAGTAGGCCGCGGCGTAGCCGACGTCCGGCGCGGTGCGCCCGTGCTCGGCGACGGTCACCTCGAAGGTGCGCTGCTCGGTCTGGCTGCCCAGCGTGGCGGTGGCGGTCAGCGTCACCTGGCGATCGCCCGCGCCGTAGGCGGGACGCTCGACGATGCCGCCGCCGGCGAACGGATCGGCCGCACCCACGGCGGGCGCGACGTAGCCGGCGTCGGTGGGCGTCACGAGCGCGGGATCGGACGAGGTCCAGGAGATCTGCGCGCCGTCGATCGCGCCGACGGTGACCAGCGGCAAGTTCTCCGTGGTGCGGTCCTTCAGAGCGATCGCGTCGAGATCCGTGGACACGTCGGGCGCGAGCACCGTGACGTGGAACGTGGCCGTGGTGCCCAGCCCGGTGTTGACCGTGATCGTCACCGGGGTGTCCTCGGTGATGGTGCGCGACACGGCGCCGGTGCCGGAGACGACCGCCGGGTTGGAGCTCTGCCAGGTCAGCGCGACGCCGTTCAGCGTCGCGGGGAAGACGAGGTTGCTCGAGACCGCGTCGAGCGACGGGTTGGAGCCCAGCATCGTGGACTCCAGGTCGAGGCGCAGGACCGCGGAGGTGGAGTCGCTCTTCTCCTGGGCCGTGGGCATGCTCGCCTGGAGTTCGGCGACGGAGAGCGACTGGTCCCAGAACTTCACGTCGGTGACGTCGCCCGTCAGCAGGGCGTCGCCGGTGTACAGCGAGCGGCCCAGGTAGCCCAGCACGGAGCCGCTGGGCACGATCGCGGACATCGACTTGCTGTGGGTCACGGTCGAGATCTGCGCGCCGTCGCGATACAGCGTCAGCGTGTTGCCCGAGCCCACCAGCGTGAGGGTGGTGAAGCCGGGATTGAGGCCGCCGCCGGCGGGCAGCCGGGTCTCGCCGTTGCCGGTGTCCTTGACCCGGATGCCGGACAGCACACCTCGGTTGTAGGCGCTCTCCCCCGTCATCGGGTTGACGAAGACATGGTTGCCCAGCGCCGTGGTGTTCCAGGCCCCGATGCCGTCGCCGATCACCCATCCGAACTGGTTGGCCGCGGTGTTGGTGGTGACGGTGTACTCGACGGTGAAGTTGTTGTCGCTGCCCGTGACCAGGCCCTGCGGCAGGATCGCGTAGCCGTTGTTGCGGAAGCGCAGCACGTCGTCGCCGTCGGCGTCGACGAAGGAGGAGCCCGTCAGCCCGCTGAGCGTGGCGTTGCGGCCGTTGCCCGAGACGTCGAGCAGGGAGGTCCCGGTGTGGGACATGTCGTAGTGGGCGGTGGGCGGCGGCACGTCGTCGGCGGCGGCCGGTGCTGCGACGCCGAAGATGGACGCCGCGACGGCGGCCGCGGTGACGTAGACGACACCGCGGCGCGCAGGGCTCGGGGCTCGGGTTCTCATCGGGATTCTCCTTTGAATGGGGCGGTCAGGGGGCGGTCAGGGGGCAGGGATCGTCCGGATGCACCACGATGCCTCGGCCGTGCCTCCGGACGGGAGCACGATGAGGCCGGTGTCGAAGGGGTAGCGCGACGCGTTGAACGCGTCGGGGGCGCAGGTCATGGGCTCGACGGCCAGACCGACGCGATGGGTGCCGGGGCTGCCCGGCGTGTCGGCGGTGTGGATCTGCACCCACGGGCACCGTCCGTCCCAGCTCATGGCGACGCCGGCGCCGGAGGCGTCGGTGACCCGCACGGTGGTGATGCCGTCGCCGTCGGCGTCGAGGCCGGTGAAGGCGTGATCGATCTCCGTGGCGCCGAGGGTACGGGCCGTGCGGAAGTCGAAGGCCTCGTCCACCGGCACCAGCTCCGTCGGGGAGAGGCGATCCGGCGTGACGGCCAGCACGCGCGAGGCCGGCAGCTCCAGCGTCCAGTCGTCGACGGTGCCCTCCCCCGCGACCAGGTACGGGTGAGGGCCGGTGCCGAACGGCGCGGGCGCATCCGAGAGGTTCTCGGCGCGCACGCTCTGGGTGAGGCCGTCGTCGTCGAGCGCGTAGGTGGTGAGGACGCGCACCCGCCACGGGTACCCGTCCTGCGGCTCGACGACCGCCTCCAGCACGACATGGCTGCGGCCGAGGGCCACCAGCCGGAACTCGGCCCAGGACAGCAGGCCGTGCAGCGCGTGACCGCGGGCGGGCTCGGTGAGCGCCAGCTGATGGGCGGCGCCCTCGAAGGCGTAGCGCCCGTCGACCACCCGGTTGGGCCAGGGGGCCAGCGTCGTGCCGCGGTAGTTCGGGCGCACCTGGTCGGCGTCGAAGCCCACGACCAGGGGGCGCCTGGCGTGCGTGTAGGAGCGCAGCGAGGCGCCGACGCTGGCGACGACGGCCTCGCTCTCCCCGTGCGTCAGGACGTACTGCGCGCCTGAGGCCTGGACCGTTCCCACTACAGGCCCCGGGCCAGGCGGTAGTAGGCCTGGTTCCAGCGCAGCTCGCGCTGGAATCCGCGCAGCGTGGTGTCCTCGTCGATGACCACCAGTTCGGTGTCGGCGATCTCCGCGAAGTCGCGGAAGACCTCGATGCCGACGGCCGTGGTCATCACGGTGTGGTGGGCCGCTCCGGCCGCGAGCCAGCAGGCGGCGCTGGTGGCGAAGTCGGGGGCGGGCTTCCACACCGCGCGGCCCACCGGAAGCTTCGGCAGGTCGGGGGCCTCGATGTTGGTGACGACGTTGGCGGTCAGGCGGAAGCGGTCGCGCATGTCGCTGAGCGCCACCACCAGGGCGGGGCCGGGATCGGCGGTGAACACCAGGCGCACCGGATCGTCCTTGCCGCCGATGCCCAGCGGGTGGATCTCCAGCCGCGGCTTCGCCGTCGTGAGCGACGGGGACACCTCCAGCATGTGCGCGCCGAGGATCTTCTCGTCACCGGCAACCAGGTCGTAGGTGTAGTCCTCCATCAGGCTGGCGCCGCCCGGCAGGCCGGCACCCATGACGTTGGCCACGCGCACCAGGATGGCGGTCTTCCAGTCGCCCTCCGCGCCGAAGCCGTAGCCCTCGGCCATGAGACGCTGCACGGCCAGACCGGGAAGCTGCTTCAGGGCGCCCAGATCCTCGAAGGAATCGGTGAAGGCCCCGAAGCCCCCGCCCTCGAGGAAAAAACGGAGACCCGCCTCGATGGCGGCCGCGTCGCGCAGCGACTGGTGGCGTTCGCCGCCCGGGAGGAGCTCCTCGGCGACGTCGTAGGAGGCGAGGTACTCGTCGATCAGGGCGCCGATCTCCGACTCGGGGGCGGCGGCGACGGCCTCAGCCAGCTCGTTGATGCCCCAGGTGTTGACCTGCACCCCGAAGCGCAGCTCGGCCTCGGTCTTGTCGCCCTCGGTGACCGCGACGTAGCGCATGTTGTCG
>DAOLFC010000033.1:0-28617 GCA_035326505.1 Arachnia sp. | reverse complement strand
CGCAGGAGGAAGTCGCTAGTTTGTCCTCCCGACGACGAGTGCAACGAAGCAGATGACGTGCCAGGGCGTCGCGGAGTAGGCCACTTCCACTTTCGCAACACGCCCTAAGCGGCAACCCGCGGCAACCGCCTTGCCTGTGGCCCGCCTCGCGCGGAAGGCTGACCGATGTGAGCATCGCCCTTTCCCGCGCGGCCGGCGACGGACGCCCCGCCGCCCCCGTGCGCATCGTCCACCTCGGCGTCGGCAACTTCTTCCGCGCCCACCAGGCCTGGTACACCGACCGCGCCTCGGACGCCGACCAGTGGGGCATCGCCGCCTTCACCGGACGCTCCGCCGCGATCGCCGACGCGCTCAGCCCTCAAGGCGGTCTCTACACGCTGCTGACGCGCGGGGCCGACGGCGACCGGGCCGACGTCATCTCCAGCCTGACCGCGGTCCACTCGGCCAACGAGCACGACGCGTGGCTGGGCTACTGGGCCTCCCCGGCCCTGGCCCTGGTGACCCTCACGGTCACCGAGGCCGGCTACCTTCGCGACGCGAACGGCGACATCGACCTCGCCCACCCGCGCGTCGCCGCCGACGTCGCGACGCTTCGTCAGAATCCCGCCGCCGCGGTATCGACGGCGCCGGCCAAGCTCGTGGCCGGGCTGCTCGCCCGCCGCGCCGCGGGCGCCGGACCCGTCGCTCTCGTACCGTGCGACAACCTGCCCGGCAACGGCGAGGCCCTCGCCCGCGTCGTGACCAGGCTGGCCGAGGAGGTCGACCCGGCGCTGCCCGGATGGATCGACGAGAATGTGCGCTTCGTCTCGACCATGGTCGACCGGATCACGCCCGCCACCACCGACGAGCACCGCGCGGCCGCCGCCCAGCTCACCGGGCGCGCCGACGCCGCGCCGGTGCCGACGGAGCCGTTCAGCGAGTGGATCATCGAAGGCTCGTTCCCCACGGGCCGCCCCGACTGGGAGTCGGCGGGCGCCCGGATCGTCGACGACGTCGCCCCCTTCGAGCACCGCAAGCTGGCCTTCCTGAACGGCTCGCACACGCTGCTGGCCTACGCCGGCTCGATCCTCGGCCACGAGACCGTCGACGAGGCCATCGCCGACCCGCGCTGCCTCGCCTGGGTCGAGCAGTGGTGGGACGAGGCCGGCGCCCACGTCGCGCTCCCGGTCGAGGAGCTGACGGCTTATCGCGCCGCGCTGCTCGACCGCTACCGCAACCCGCGCATCCGGCACCTGCTGGCGCAGATCGCCTACGACGGCAGCCAGAAGCTGCCCATCCGCACGCTCCCCACCGTCCGGGCTGAGCGCGCCGCGGGCCGCAGCGCGGCCGGCGGCGCGCGCACGATCGCCGCCTGGGTGCTGCACCTGCGCGGCCTGGGCGCGCCGGTCCACGACGCCTCGGCCGACGAGGCGCTGGCCCGGATCTCCGGGCCGCTCGCCGACGGCATCGACGGCGTGCTGGGCCTCTGGGGCCTGGAGGACGACCGGGCACTGGCCGCCGAGGTGCTCGCCGCCGCGATCGAGCTGGAGGCTTTGGCTGCGAGCTAGACCACGGCGCCCAGGTGCCAGGGCATGAACTCGTGGCCGCCGACGCCGAGCTCCTCGGAGACGGTCTTGCGACCCGAGGCCACCTCGACCACGGCGCGGAAGATCCGCTCGCCCATCTCCTCGACGGTGGCCTCGCCGTCGATGACGACCCCGGCGTTGAGGTCCATGTCGCCGGCCATCCGCTCGTACATGGCGGTGTTGGTCGCGACCTTGATGCAGGGCGCGGGGCGGCTGCCGAACACGGAGCCGCGGCCGGTGGTGAACACGACGACGTTGGCCCCGCCCGCGATCATGCCGGTGACCGAGACCGGGTCGTAGCCGGGCGTGTCCATGAAGGTCAGCCCGGGTTTGGTGAGCGGCTCGGCGTAGCGCACGACGTCGACCAGCGGCGAGGTGCCGGCCTTGGCCGCCGCGCCGAGCGACTTCTCGAGGATGGTGGTGATCCCGCCGGCCTTGTTGCCGGGCGAGGGATTGTTGTCGAGCGAGCCCTGGTTCCGCGCGGTGTAGTCCTTCCACCACGCCATCCGCTCCATGAGCGCCTCGCCCACATCGGGCGCGACCGCGCGCGAGGTCAGCAGGTGCTCGGCGCCGTGGATCTCGGGCGTCTCCCCGATCACCACCTTCCCGCCGGCGGCCACCACGAGGTCGGCCGCGTGGCCGAGGGCGGGGTTCGCCGAGATGCCCGAGTAGCCGTCAGACCCGCCGCACTTGACGGCGAGCGCCAGGTGCTCCAGCCCTATCGCCTCGCGACGCGCCTCGTTCACGGTCGGCAGCAGCCGCTCGACGGCGGCGACGCCCGCGTCGACCGTCGCCCTGATGCCACCCTGGTCCTGGATGGTCAGCACCTCGGTGGCGCGGCCGGCCAGCGACGCGAACAGCTCGCCCGGCACCAGCATCTCGCAGCCGAGGCCGACGACGACCAGCGCGGCGAAGTTGGGGTGCAGCGCGGTGCCGAGCAGGGTGCGCTCGAACAGCTCGGCGCCCTCGGAGCCCGTGACCAGCCCGCAGCCCGAGTCGTGCGTCAGGGGCACAACGGCGTCGATGTTCGGGAAGCCGTCCAGCCGGTTCTCGAACCGGCTGGCGATCAACTCAGCGGTGGAGGCCGCGCAGTTCACGCTGGTCACGATGCCGATGTCGTTGCGGGTGGCCGCCGTGCCGTCGGCGCGGCGGTAGCCCAGGAACGTCGTCGGCAGGCCGGGCGGGAACTCCAACGCGGCGTGACCGGCGGCGGAGGCCGGGCCGACGCCGTGGACGAACGCGAGGTTGTGGGTGTGGACGTGCTCACCGGCCTCGATGGGCCGGGTCGCGCGGCCGATGACCTGGCCGTACTTGCGGATATCCGCCCCCTCGGCCAGGTCGTGCAGCGCCACCTTGTGGCCGGGAGGGACCGCGCCGAGGGCGTCGGGGAGGCCCTCGCCCAGCGCGTCGCCCGGGGCAAGGCCGTCGATCGCGACGGCGACGTCGTCCTCAGGGCGCAGCCGCAGCACCCGCCCTGTCATCACGCGTCCGCTGTGAGCGCCGGGTAGGTCTCGCGAGGCAGGTTGTAGGCGAGGTCGACGGCGGTCTCGGCCGCCTCGTCGAGCGGAAGCCTCCCCTCGGCGACGAGCTGCGCGAGGTGGCCGGCGTCGACCCGGCGGGCCAGGTCGTGGCGGGCGGGGATGGAGCAGAAGGCGCGGGTGTCGTCGACGAAGCCGGAGGTGTTGTAGAAGCCGCCGTTGTCGGTGACCGCCTCCCGGAATCGGCGCATGCCGCCGGGTGTGTCGAGGAGCCACCAGGGCGCGCCCAGCCGCATCGCGGGGAAGACGCCGGCCAGCGGGGCGAGCTCGCGCGAGAACGAGGTCTCGTCCAGCGTGAAGACGACGAACGTGAAGCCGGGGTGGTGCCCGAACGCCTCCAGCAGCGGCCGGAGCCCGCGGGTGTACTCGGTGGCCACCGGGATGTCGTAGCCGACGTCCGCGCCCCAGCGGGCCCGGACGTCCGCGGAGTAGTCGCGCAGCGCCCCGGGGTGGAACTGCATGGTCAGGCCGTCTTCGGTGGACATGCGCGCCATCTCGAACAGCATGTGAGCGGTGAAGGCGGCGTCGTCCGCGGCGGTGGCCTCACCGGCCAGCGCGCGGGCGAAGATCGCCGACGCCGACGGCTCGTCGAGGGGGGTGGTGTCTGCGGCCAGGGCGCCGTGGTCCGTGGCGCGGGCGCCTGCGTCGACGAAGAACTGGCGCCGCTCGCGGAGGGCTTCGAGGAGCCCGGCGACGTCGCCGATCTCGCGCCCGACGGCGGCCTCCAGCCGGCCGAGCCCGGCCCGCCACGCGGCACCCGAGACGGCGAACAGGGCGTCGGGGCGGAACGTCGGGATGACCAGCGCGGGCAGGTCGGTGGCGGCCAGCTTCGCGTGGGCGGCGAGGTCGTCAGCAGCGCCGTCGGTGGTGGCGAGGGTCTCGATCCGGAAGCGCTCCAGCAGCGCGATGGGCCGGAACTCGGGGCGCGCGAGCGCGGCGGCCAGCTCGTCGTACAGGTCGTCGGCGGTCTCGGCCGACGGGCGCGTCTCGGTGCCGAAGACCTCGCCCAAGATGTGCTCCAGCCAGTACCGGGTGGGGGTGGCGCGGTACAGGCGCCAGTTCTCGCAGAACAGCCGCCAGGTGCGCCGCGGGTCGGGCAGCAGCGCCGTCGGGTCCTCGGGAAGACCCAACTCCGCGCGGCCGATCCCCTGCGAGCCCAGCATGCGCGTGAGGTAGTGGTCCGGGCGGATGAACAGCTCCGCGGGGTCGGGGAAGGGGTCGTTGCGGACGAAGAGGTTCGCGTCGACGTGCCCGTGCATCGAGACGATCGGCAGCCCGGCCGTCACGGCGTAGATCTCGCGGGCGATCGCCCTTGTCGTCGGGTCGGCGGGCAGCGCCCGGTCCGGGTCGAGTGGGGACACTGACCATCCTCCTTGGGGTCGCAACGCGGACACGTCGCCGCGTGTAATGACCCTGCCAGCGGCGGGTTCCTCTGGCAACGCGGTTGCCACGGTGTTGCCGTCGACGGAGCTACCCGCGAGGAGGTGTGCTGTCGCGCAGGCGGACCTCGAGGCGGAGGGCCTCATCATCCTGCGCCCACTCCTCGCCGGTCGCGGCGAGGAAGGCCTGGTGGCCGACATCGCCGAGGGGGACGCGGACGGTGGTGAGGGCAGGGGTGACGTCCTGACCGGTGGGGATGTCGTCGAAGCCGGCCAGCGCGACATCGCCGCCGACCTCACGGCCCGCCTCACGCAGGGCGAGGAGCGCGCCGATGGCGACGACGTCGCTGATCCCGAAGACCACGGTGCCCGGCTCAACACCGTCGGCGAGGGCCTGGCGCATCAACTCGATGCCGGCCTCGCGGGTGAACTCGCCGCGATAGACCCGCGGCACCGCCCCTCCCCCGCCCGTGAAGCCCTCGGCGAACCCCGCCGCACGGTCGTCGCTGGTGACGACGCCCTCGTGCGAGGCCAGCACGATGGCGTCGCGGTAGCCGCGACCGGCAAGCGCCGCGCCAAGCTCCGCCGCGCCGCCGAAGTTGTCGATGGTGACCCCGCGCACCGCCCCCGATCCCCTGCCCAGGACGACGGCGCGCCCGCCCGCGGCGGCCACGAGGTCGAGTTCTTGCCGGAGTTCGACCGGGATCTCCCGCGACGTGCGCGACGACGCGAGGATCAGCCCGCGCGGGCGTTGGCCGCGCAGCGCCCGCACCGTGCGGATCTCGCGGTCGGTGTCGCGGCCGGTGATGCCGATGGTGACGATCAGCCCGGCCTCGTCGGCGCCGCGCACCACGCCAGAGGCCAGCAAACCGAAGTAGGGGTCGGCGATGTCGGCCACGAGCAGCGCGATCACCGCCGAGGTGCCCTTCGCGGTCGCCTGCGCGGAAAGGTTCGCCGTGTAGCCCAGCCTGTCGGCGGCGGCCTCGACGCGCTCGCGGTAGGAGTCGGCCACCTTCCTCGTCGACCCGTTGAGCACCCGGGACGCCGTGGCCAACGACACGCCGGCCTCGCGGGCGATGTCGTGCAGGGTGACGGGGGCGGAGGCCCGATCAGCGGAGGCCCGGTCGTCGGAGGCATGTGCGCTCATACGAGCGGAGTCTATGCCAGGTGCGGCGACACAGCCTCTCCGAACCCCTCGGCCGTGCGAAGGACGGCCACCCGCGGGTCCGTGGCCCAGATGGCCTCGTTGAAGATCTCGACCTCGATGTCGCGGTCGTAGCCGGTGGCGAGCACGGCCCGGGTCATCGGGCCGAAGTCGATCACGCCGTCGCCCGGGTAGTGCCGGGCGAGCAGGACGTCGGCGGGCAGCGGAGTGGCCCAGTCGCACACCTGGTAGGTGGCGATCCGGCCCTCGCGGCCCGCGCGCCCGATCTGCGCCAGCACATCTGGATCCCACCAGATGTGGAAGGTGTCGACGGCGACGCCGACGACCGCGGCGTCGAAGTCCGCCGCGATATCCAGCGCCTGGCCCAGCGTCGAGACCACGCAGCGGTCCGAGGCGTACATGGGGTGCAGCGGCTCGATGGCCAGCGTCACGCCGGCGGCCGCGGCCTCCGGGGCCAGCTCGCCGATGGCGTCGCGGACGCGCTCCCGCGCCCCGATCAGGTCGCGCGATCCCCCGGGCAGCCCGCCCGAGACCAGCACCAGCACGGCGTGCGAGCCCTCCGCCCCGGCCGCGGCCAGCGTCGCGGTCTCCTCGATGGCGGCCCGGTTGTCGTCGATCGAGCGACGGCGCTCCGGCCCCTCGTGCGCGGTGAAGAAGCCTCCGCGACAGTACGACGAGAAGCGCAGTCCCGAATCGGCCAGCATCCGGGCGGACTCCGCCAGGCCGACGGCGGCCACGGGCTCCCGCCACAGGCCGATGGCCCGCACCCCGGCCTTCGCCGTCACGCGCAGCGCGGTGGGCAGGTCGGCGTGCGTGATGGTGGCCTGGTTGATGGACAGGCGGGGGTCGACGGCCACGGCTCAGCCTTCGAGGGAGAGCTCGGGCAGCTCGACCTTGCGGCCCTCGCGGGACGACTGCAGGCCGGCCTCGGCGAGCAGGACGCCGCGGGCGCCGGCCAGCAGGTCGAACGGGTAGTCGGTCCCGGCGACGTAGGACGCCAGGAACTCCTCCCACTGCTGCTTGAAGCCGTTGTCGAACACGTCGTTGGTTGGCACCTCCGCCCAGTCCGCGGCGTAGTCGTGCGCGTCGGCCAGGTCCGGGTTCCACACCGGCTTCGGGGTGGCGTTGCGGTGCTGGATCTTCGCGCCGAACAGGCCGACGACCGCCGAGCCATGGGTGCCGTCGACGTGGAACTCGACCAGCTCGTCGCGGTTCACGCGCACCGTCCAGCTGGAGTTGATCTGCGCGATCACGCCGCCGTCGAGTTCGAACACGCCGTAGGCGGCGTCCTCGGCGGTGGCGGTGTAGTGCTCACCCTTCTCGTCCCAGCGATCGGCGACGTGGATGGACGCCTGCGCGTAGACGCTCTTGACGCCCCCGAACAGGTTCTCCAGCACGTAGTTCCAGTGCGGGAACATGTCGACGATGATGCCGCCGCCGTCCTCGGCGCGGTAGTTCCAGCTGGGGCGCTGCGCGGGCTGCCAGTCACCCTCGAAGACCCAGTAGCCGAACTCGCCGCGCACCGAGAGAATGCGGCCGAAGAAGCCGGACTCGATGAGGCGGCGCAGCTTCTGGAGGCCGGGAAGATACAGCTTGTCGTGGACCACGCCGGTCTTGACGCCCGCGACGGCGGCCAGGCGAGCGAGCTCAAGCGCCTCCTCCACGGACTCCGCGGTGGGCTTCTCGGTGTAGATGGTCTTGCCCGCGGCGATGGCCTTGCGGAGGGCCGCCGAGCGGGCCTTCGTGACGAGGAAGTCCGCGTAGATCTCCCACTGGGGGTCGGCCAGCGCGGCCTCCAGGTCCGTGGTGTAGTCCTCGATGCCGTGGCGCTCGGCGATCTCGGCCAGCTTCGCGGCGCTGCGGCCGACGAGCAGCGGCCGCACGGTCACCCGAGTGCCGTCGGCCAGCTCGACGCCCCCGGCGTCGCGGATGGCGAGGATGGAGCGCACGAGGTGCTGCCGGTATCCCATGCGGCCGGAGACGCCGTTCATGATGATGCCGACCTCGCGCACGGGCTGGACGGGGGTGGTCGTCGTCACTGTCGATTCCTTCGAGTCTGTACCACGCTGGATCTGCACCAGGCGGGTAAACGCTTTCCGTTATCTTGACACGACACTCGGGAATCCGCAAGCAACCGAGGTGTCAATTGCCAACCCGCGACCAGGCAACCCGTCGACAACAGCGGGAAAGCGCTTGCTAGGCGCCGGGGAATCCGACAGAATGGCCCGCATGAACCAGGGATCCCCCGTCACCGATCGCGTGGCCATCATCACCGGAGGAAGCCGGGGCATCGGCCTCGGCATCTCCCGCACGCTCGCCGAACAGGGCTTCCGCGTGGCCGTCGTCGCCACCCGCCCCGAGGCCCCCGAGGGCGTGATCGATGCGCTCGGCGGGCCCGAGCGTGCGGCCTACTTCCAGGGCCGCGTCGACGACGTGGACAGCCACGCCGGCCTCGTCGCCGAGGTCGTCGAGAGGTTCGGCAGCATCGACGTCCTCGTCAACAACGCGGGCGTCGCCCCCGAGGAGCGCCGCGACCTGCTGGAGGCCACCCCCGAGAGCTACGACCGCGTCATGGGCATCAACCTGCGCGGGCCCTACTTCCTGACCCAGGCCGTCGCCCGGCAGATGCTGCGGCAGGACGCCGCCGCCGGCGGCGCCCCGCGCGGCGTCATCGTCAACGTCTCCTCCATCTCCGCGACGACGGTGTCGACCAACCGCGGCGAGTACTGCCTGTCGAAGGCCGGGGTCTCCATGGCCACCCGCCTCTGGGCCGCCCGCCTCGCCGCCGAGGGCATCCTCGTCTACGAGGTGCGCCCCGGCGTCATCGCCACCGACATGACCGCCGGCGTCAAGGACCGCTACGACGCGCTCTTCGGGCAGGGCATCTCCCCCATGCCCCGCTGGGGGCAGCCGTCGGACGTGGGCGGCGCCGTCGCCGCGCTCGCCTCCGGCGCGATGCCCTACAGCACCGGCGACGTGATCCACGTCGACGGCGGCATGCACCTCCCCCGACTCTGAGAAACCAAGGAACCATGACCGACACCCTCGACCACGTGATGCTCGGCGCCGAGCAGGTGCCCGTCGTCACCACCACCAGCCTCGTGATCGGCACCGGCTCGGCCGGCTACTGCGCCGCCGAGCGGCTCGCCGGCTTCGGCGCCCCCGACGTCGTGATGGTCGCCGACAAGATCCGCGCCGGCGCGTCCCGCAACGCGGGCTCCGACAAGCAGACCTACTACAAGCTGACGCTGTCCGGCGGCGAGCCGGACTCGGTGCGCTCCATGGCGGAGACGCTGTTCAGCGGCGGCTCGATGGACGGCGACAACGCGCTGGCCGAGGCCGCGCTCAGCGCGCGCTGCTTCTACCACCTGATCGAGTCAGGGGTCCCGTTCCCGGCGAACCACTCTGGCGAGTTCGTCGGCTACAAGACCGACCACGATCCGCGCCAGCGCGCCACCTCCGTCGGCCCGTTCACCAGCAAGTCCATGGTCGAGTGCCTCGAGCGCCGCGTCCGTCAGCAGCAGATTCCGATCATCGGCAACTGCCGCCTCGTCGACATCCTCGCCGACGACGACGGCGTCCGCGGAGCGCTGTTCCTGCGCACCGACGTCGGCGCCAGCCGCAGCCCCGCGCTGGAGGAGGAGACGGTCGAGACCAACCGCGGCGAGGTCCCCGCCGCCGATCCCGGCGGCACGCTGATCGACCGGCTGAGGAAGGAGCCCTCCCGGTTCCTGCTGGTGCGGGCAAGCAACGTCGTGCTCGCAACCGGCGGGCCCGCCGGCATGTATGCCGACTCGGTCTACCCGCACGGGCAGTGGGGCGGCGCCGGCGCGGCGCTGCGGAACGGCGCGCGCGGTCGCAACCTCACCGAGTGGCAGTTCGGCATGGCATCGATCAAGCCGCGCTGGAACGTGTCCGGCACCTACATGCAGGTGGTCCCCCGCTTCGTCTCCACCGACGCCGACGGCGGCGACGAGCGCGAGTTCCTCGCCGACGTCGTGACGGACCCGAACCAGCTGGCCGGCCTCGTCTTCCTCAAGGGCTACCAGTGGCCGTTCGACATCCGCAAGGCCCGCGACGGCTCGAGCCTGATCGACCTGCTCGTCTACCGCGAGACCGTGATGCGCGGGCGCCGGGTCTTCCTGGACTTCCGCCGCAACCCCGGCGGCGACCTCGACGCCTCCGAGCTCGAGGAGCAGGCGCGCGTCTACCTGGAACGGGCCGGTGTCGCCGACCTCGCGGGCACCACGCCCATCCAGCGGCTCCGGCACATGAACGAGCCCTCCTACCAGTTCTACCTGGGCCGCAACCCCGGCGTCGACCTGGAGAAGGACCTGCTGGAGATCGCCGTGTGCGCGCAGCACAACAATGGCGGCATCGCCGTCGACGGCTGGTGGCACTCATCCGTCATCGACGGCCTCTTCCCCGTCGGCGAGGCCGCGGGCGCGCACGGCGTCTACCGTCCGGGTGGCGCCGCACTCAACTCCGGCCAGGTCGGCGCCACCCGCGCCGCGCAGTACATCGCCGCGCACCGCGCCGGCGCGCCCGCGTCCGAGGGGTTCGACGCCGTCGCCGCCCCCGCGCTGTCGCGGGCCGCGACGCTGCTGGCCGACGCCGTCGCGCGATTCCATGCCGGCGCCGCCGACAACACCGGCACGCTGCTGACCGAGGTCACCGCGCTGATGAGCCGCAACGCCGGCCTCGTGCGCTCTCGAGACTCCGTGCAGGAGGCGCTCGACCAGGTCACAGGGTGGCTTGACGACTACGCGGGCCTGATCGTCGTCGACGACTCCTCGCGACGCAGCGTCAACCGCCTGTTCCTGATCCACGACATCCTGACCAGCCAGTACGTCTACCTCCACGCGATGGTCGACTACCTGGACCACGGCGGCCGCTCCCGCGGGGCCGTGCTCTACACCGACGCCGACGGCGACCTCCCCTGGCCCGACCAGGACCTGGGGCTGCCGGAGGAGTTCCGCTTCGTCCTCGACGCGGGCGCGCTCGACGGTGTGACCCAGGAGGTGGATTGGGACGGCGACGGCGCCCCGGCCTTCACCTGGCGCGATGTCCGCCCGATCCCCAGCGACGACGACTTCTTCGAGAACGTGTGGCGCGCCTTCCGCGACGACAAGGGCGTTCCCGCGCGCGCTTAAGAAAATACGGATCAATCGGAAAGCGACGCCGGGCTGAAGCACACCGGGAACGGCTCGACCACCTCAAACACCCCCGCACCAGACGCGCAGGCAACCTCGCGGTACACCCCATCCACGAGACTCCACGCGACAATCGACGGCTCGTTCGGATCCACGACCCAATAATGCGCACACCCCGCACGCTGGAGACGATCCTTCTTCAACAACAGATCCACGCCACGCGTCGACGGCGACAACACCTCCACGGCCAACAGCGGAGCCGTCGGCAGATCCTTCTCCGTGAACGCCTCACGCGGCGCGACAAGCAGGTCCGGCTGGATCACCGTGTCCTCCGCCAGCACCACATCGAACGGAGCGAACAACACCTTGAGACCAGCCGACGCAGCCTCGCGGATCAGAACGTAAAGCTCTCCCAGGACATCCTGGTGCCCATATCGCGGCCCAGGGCTCACGATGAGCAGCCCGTCGATGAGTTCGTAACGGTGCCCATCATCGGGCATCGAATCCAAATCAGCACGCGTCAACTCCCGCCCATACGGCAGAAAGCTCGGCGCCTCGGTGGTCATGACCGTCATCGTACCTCTCCCCCTCACCCACGCCTCCGATCAAACCCGACCCACGCAACCCTGACAAGGACCGACCACAGACCTGTGGATAACTCCGCGATTCCTACGTTCGCATGTCGACAACCGGGCTAGCGAAGCCCCGGCGATGCGTCGGATGCCCGGCGAGGTCCGCCGGGGTGACGACCGCACCGTCGGCGGCGGCCGAGGCGTAGATCGCGGCCACCATCTCGAAGGAGCGGGCCGGCTCGTCGGCCGTCGGGGGCAGCGGAGTGCCCGCAAGCAGGGCATCGAACACGTCGCGCAGGAGCGGGGCGTGGTCGCTGCGCTCCTCGTGCGCGGGGAAGTCCCACCGCGCGGCCTCGTCCTCGAATCCCGGGGCCGGGGTGATCAGCCAGTTCTCGTGCCCATGGCCGTAGAGGTGATCGACGGTGACCGTCGCCCTCTGCGTGTCGATCCGGATCGAGCTGATCTGCCGCGGCGCGACCGCACTGCTGACCACCTGTGCGACGGTCCCGTTGGCGAACGTGATGGTCGCCGTCGAGGTGTCCTCGGTCTGCGTCTCGCGGTCGAGCCGCCACAGCCGGCCCTGCACGCTGGTCCAGTCGCCCAGCAGGAAGCCGAGGAGATCCAGTTGGTGGATGCCGTGGCCGAGCGTCGTCCCGCCGCCCTCGGTCTCCCACTTGCCGCGCCATGGGACGGCGAAGTAGTCGGCGTCGCGATACCAGAGCGTCTGGCACACGGCGAGCAACGGACGGCCGAGCGCTCCCCGCGCCAGCAGGCCGCGGACGTGCGCGGCGGCGGTGCCGGTGCGCTGCTGGAACACCACCGCCAGTTGCTTGCCCGCCGCGGCCGCGGCGGCGCGCATCTCGTCGAGCTCGTCGAGCGACGGAGCCGGAGGCTTCTCCACGACGACGTGCGCGCCGGCCGCGAAGGCGGCCACCGTCTGCTCTCGGTGCGCGCCGGGCGAGCTGCAGATCAGCACCACATCGGGATGCTCGGCGGCCAGCAACTCATCGACGCTGTCGTAGACGGCGACGCCGCCCCACAGTGCGGCGAACTCGTCGGCCTTGCTCCGAGTGCGGTTGGTGACCGCCACCAGCTCGGCGCGCGGATGGGACTCGACGGCGCGAGCATGAGCGTGAGCGATGGCGCCGGTGCCGACGATGGCGCAGCGGAGGGTGGGGGTCATGCGAGGGCCTCGGTTTCGGAGAGAGCGGCAGCGCGGAGCTCGGCGGCGAGCGCCGAGCCGACAGTGGGGGCAAGCTCGGCGACAGAATCGTCGCCGACGACGACAGCTGCGGAGAACACGAGCGTCTCCGACGGCGACAGCAGGGTCTCGGCGAAGAAGAACGGCGCGGGGTTCAGTCCGGCGTACTCCTCGCTGCGGGCGAACCACGGTGGCGCTGCACCGTCGAGCATGAGGACGCCGGCCGAACGGTCGGGCGCGACGAACGCCAGCCACTCCCCCGGCTCGCCGCGAGCAGCATCGCCGGCCACACCCTCGGGGGTCAGGATCTCGCCCCCGCTGAACGCGACAGGCCCCCGCCAGAAGATGCCGCAGTAGCCCGCGTTCTCACGGCCCTTCGAGGTTGGCGAGCCGAAGCCGAGCGACTCACCGGAGACGTTGCGCAGCGCGCTGCGCCAGGTGAGGGCCCACGCGTCGCCGTCGATCACACGAGCGGTGAGAGCCCGCCGCTCCGTCAGCACGAGGGTGCCGTCCTCGGCGACCCAGTCGAGCAGCTCCACCACCTGAGCGGTGCCGTCCGCATCCACCGCGCAGGCCTCGAACGCGCGGTGTACCTGGGCGCCGTTGTTGGGCAGTTGCACGTAACCCCGGTCACGCAGATAGGTGGGTCCACCCCAGAAGTTGTGCGCGCCCACCATGGGCAGCGCGAGCGAGAGTCCCTTGTGCCAGACATGGTCGTCGGGCCGAAAGGCCGTGACGTCGACCCCGGCCAGCGAGCGCAACAGCGCATACGGCCGGGGCGACTCCAACTGCGGCTCGGAAGGCCGAAAGACGTACTCGGCGAGCGTCCTGCCGTCGTGGCTCAGCAGCAGGCGGTCGGGGGCTTCGGGGTCGATGCGCATAGGGCCTCCACGACGAGTGCGGGTACTGCCTTCACCCTAGGACACCAGACAGGAAAGCGCTATCCCTGGAGCAGTGCAGCCGGAACAGGCACCGCCACACAGTACGACCGACTCGTCCCCGACCTGGCCAGGCACCTGACGGACACCGCGCATCGTCATAGCAAGACGACTTTCGTCTTCCAGGACGACTCCTGGGCCGGCGTCGACCGCGACCCCGGGCGACCCGGGCCGCGTCAAGTGGCAACTTCCTGCCGGGTTTCCAAGGAGACCTTGACGCCGTGCGCTACCGCTCGTAGCTTTGCCGAATAATAAAGTGAACGATCACTGTTCGGTACTTCCGCCTCGACACCAGGGCGGCATCACCGCGACGATCCGGACCTGAGCGGTCGCGCAGAGCAGCGCACGAGGACAAGGAAGTAGAGACATGAGACCCATTGCGAGAAGGTGCGTAGCCGCACTTGCTGCAGTCGGCATGGCGATCGGCGGGCTGTCGCTGGCGGCGACCACGGACGAGGCCGCAGCAGCCGGGCCGATCGACGTCGTCCTGGTTGACGAAGACTTTGCCATCGGCGAGAGCGTCCCGGCATTCGGATTCGACCGGGACGCCTCGATCAGCGGTGGCGTCCTGCAGCTCAACAACGCCTTGGCCAACGAAGCCGTCGCCGCGAAGCGATTCGGTCCCCACATCGCACGCCAGTCCGCCGTCGAGGTGTCTTTCGACTGGACGTACTTCGGCTCCTCGAACGCCAAGGGCGGCATCGAGTTCCGCGATCTCTACGGAAGGCTGGTGTTCGCGCTGCAGGGCACCACCCGATCCACGGGCGTGCATGAACTGCGCTACTCCACCACCGGCGTGGATTCAGACTCGTCCGACGCGCGGTTCGCGCTCGAGCCGACGTGGAGATTCGTGCCGCTCACGGTCGGAACCACCTACCGGGTGAGTCTGCTCGCCGACTTCGCGACGAAGACCGTCAGCTACCGCGTCACCCAGGGCGGCGCAACCCTCGTCGACGAGGTCGACCAGCCGATCACCGGCACCGGCCTGGCGCGCATGGTCTCCACCAGCGCCTACAAGACCACCACCAACGCCCAGACGCTCGACAACCTGGTTATCAAGGGGCGAGGAGACGCCCCGGAGCCCGTGCTCGAAGGAGCCACCATCTACGCACTCGGCGACAGCATCGTCGCCGGGCATCAGTATCAGAAGGGCAGTTTCCCGAACTTCCTCGGATGGCAGGAGGGGGCGACCGTCGTAAAGGCCGCAGTCAACGGCGCGACGATCCTCCCGTCGACGAACCACATCGGCTCTCAGATCGCCGCGTTGCCCACCGCATCGCCGGACTTCGTCCTCTTCAACGGCGGCACCAATGACGCCTATCCCGCGAACCTGACTCGCCTCGGCGAGGTCTCGCAGGGCTTCGACGGCCCGTTCGACGTCAGCACCTTTGCCGGTTCCTTCGAGGATCTACTGGCCGGCCTCCAAGCGAAGTACCCGGCGGCGGACCTCGTCTACGTCGCCGTACACAAGCTGGGCGCCCGCGATCTCGCAGCGCAGGAGGCACTGCGCGAGCTGGAGCTCGCGATCACGGAGAAGTGGGGCGTCGCGGTGGCGGACCTCTACACCAGCGGCCTCGACACCGCCGACGACGACATGCGCGTCAAATACTCGTTCGACTCCCTGCAAGCCAGCGGCCTCCCCGGCACCGCCGAGACCACCGGGTCCTGGGGAACGGGAGCGTCGACACGCCCGACCGGCACTCACCCCAACTTCCCGGCGATCGAGGAGTTCTATCTTCCGGAGGTGTCACGGGTGCTTCGTTCCGTCCAGGAGCTCCGCCCGGCCCGACTGGCTCTGTCCCAGCTCGTCACTTCGGTCTCCGCGCCGCTGGACGAGGCCGACTACACGGCGGACTCATGGCTGGCCCTGACGAACACGCTTTCCCAGGCGCGGTTCACGGCCGGATCCTCACGCGCCACCGAACAACAACTGACGGCGTCCGAAGAGGCCGTTCATGAGGCGGTGCGCGGCCTCGTCCGCGTCGACGCAGCTCCGGTGCCGCTCGAGGTGGCCACCACACACCGCTGCGTCGCCTCGCGAGTCGTCATGGTGACGTCGGTCACGAACACCGGCAGCACGGCCCTTTCTGTCACCACGAACAGCGCGTACGGGAGCAAGCTGATCGAGAACCTGCAGCCGGGCACGCGCGTCTCGATGGCGTTCTCCACGCGGGCCGTCAGCGTGCTGGCCGGCACCGTCGAGGTCACGGCTCCCGCCGAGAACGGCGGTCAGGAGCAGCCGCGGGTGGTCGTCCCGACGGACGCCTACAGCTGCTGACGAGACTTCGTCCCCGCCCGTCCACCGCGCGGGGACAAAGAACACAGAAGACAACACGCAACCTATCCAGAAAGAGAGAAAGAGAAATGAGAACAACCCAGCAACAGGGGAGGTCGGCACCAGTGCTGTCACGACGGACATGCGTGGTCGCGGTGGCGACCTGCGCTCTCATCGCCAGCGGACTCGCAGTGGCACCCGCCACGGCGAGCCCGGGCGACGAACAGGATCGTGCGCGAGTCGCGACCACGGGCTATGACCGTGACCAAGTGCTCGAGGTCAACGGCGAGCCGTTCTTCTACAACGGCGTGCAGTACCGCGTCGACAAGAACCGCATCATGTTCGGTCACGGTGACGCCGAGATCGTGCGCCTCATGCAGGAAGCCAAGAACCTGGGCTTCACCGGTGTCAGCTCCCAGATCCTGTGGAGCGACATCCAGCCCGATACGACGGTTCCTGCCGACGAGGCCGCCTACATCGCGGGAGGCGCGAACGCCGGCACCAACTACAGCGGGTCGCTGCAGACCAGCTTCGAGACCGGGAACCCCTCCAACCAGTCCCTCGCGCTCGTCAAGTACGAGATTCCCGCCTCCTATGACCTGCGTGTGGATGCCGCCAAGATCCGCATCAAGACGGCCACCGCTCACACCACGAGCCAGGACTTCAAGGTGTATGCCGTCGACAATGACTGGGACGCCGACGAGATCACCTGGGGCACCGCCGGCTACACCTTCGACGGAACCACCGTCAGCAAGGACGGCCAGGCGCTCGAGCCGGTGGGCGCACTGCCCAGCTGGGACCGGATCACCAGCGCCTACACCTACGACATCGACGTGACCGAATATGTCACCGAGGCTGTCAACGGCGGCGAGCGCACCCTGAGCTTCGTGCTGCAGGACGCGACCGCCGGTGCCGCGCCGACCATGATCAAGTCCCCGGCCGTCGACCCCACGGCCTCGGAGCTGCACCTGTCCAGCAAGGACTCTTGGAACTTCGATCACCTCGACACGGTCGTCGACGCGGCACGTCAGGCGGGAGTGAAGTTCGAGATCGTCTGGTTCGGTGCCGACTCGACCGGCATCACGACCGACGACCGCACTCCCCACTACGCGCTGGCTCTCTACCAGAAGTCGCTCAAGGCAGGCGGGCTGCCTTACTTCGTGAAGAACACCGACCCCCGCTACGGTCCCTACCGTTACCTGCTGGACAAGGCCGACAAGAACCTGCAGGCGCAGGAGTCGCATGTGCTGGCCGAGGTGTTCGATCACCTGGCCACCTCCGACCCGGACTACACCGTCGTCGGCGTGCAGACCACCAACGAGCCGCAAATCATTCAGCTCAACGGCTCGGGGCAGGGCGTCACGCACAGTCAGAGTGAGGTCAGCATCGAGCGCTATCAGGCTGAGCGCGCCCAGGCGGTCGCCGACGGCACGTTCACCACTGAGACCGCATTCGCCGACGAGTTCCGTTCTCGGCTGATGTGGGAGTACAACAACGAGCTCAGCAAGGCGGTCAAGCAGTCCGCGCATCCGGTCTGGACCCGCATCAATCAGCACCTGTACAACGACGCGAAGGGGACCCTCGCGTACAACGAGTACAAGCGGGCAAACGGCGGCACCTATCTCGATTTCATCGGCGTCGACCCGTATCGGATCGCCACCGGCGACGTATACCGCCTCGGTCACGCGCCGTACTACGATACGAGCCGCACGGCGGTGGCCGTCCCGAACTTCGCGCAGGGCGAGAATCTGGTGATGTCGATGGAGAACGGTGGCGACTATCCGAACGTCGGCGACCTCATCGTCGCGACGATCGCCGGAGGCGCGTTCAACAAGACCTACGACCTCTGCGGTGCTGACGGACACAGCGTGCTCAACGACAGCGTCAACTCGGCGTACGACGGGGTGTGCAGCGCCGCCGGTCAGAAGGCCGCCAACGGGAGCGGCAACCCGAGCGACTACACCACCGGCCAGAACTACGCCGCCTACCCCTACGCCACCAAGATCGAGAGCCTCACCAACACCAACAAGACGCTGCAGAAGGTCGGCTACGACCTGGCCTCCAAGCAGTCCGACGGCGCCGGCGGAACGAAGCTGAAGTTCTTCAACCAGACGCGCGACTCCGGAAATCAGCCGCTGTCGGTGGGCACACAGGTCACCAAGCCGATCCGGTCCGTCAACGTCACCTACACCGTGGACGCATCGCAGGGCACCGGCATTGCGATTGAGCGAGCGGCCGACGAGATCGCTCTGGTCAACGTCGGGTCGCAGGCTACAACCTTCACCCTCTCCGGGCTCGCCGGGCAGGTGGCATCCGTCGAGAGCGGGTCCTACGACCGCTTCGCGACGGCGGCCACCGAGAACGAGTGGGTCGCCGACAGCTCGCAGGCCGGGGTCTCGCATGTCGCGCAGGGCAACGACCTGCGGGTGACAGTGCCGGCCTACACCGCGGTGCGCGTGAAGACCACCTCGGAGATCCCCGCGGCATCCAGCTACATCTTCGAAGGCGAAGGCCTCGTCTTCAACGGTATGGGCACTGGCCCCTATCAGCTGTCGACCAAGGACGACCAGTTCTTCCGCGATGGCGCCCACGGCGGGTTCTGGCTGCGGGTCAACTCGGTCGACGTCGGCGACACCTACACCTTCACGATCCCTGTTCCTGAGGGCGTCACGCAGGCGAAGATCGCGACCGCCTTCCGCGGCGCCGCATCAGGACGGGGCAGCGCCCAGTTGTCGGTCAACGGCGTCAACTACGGCGCGCCGATCAACCAGGTCCGCCCGGCAACCGGCTGGTATGTCGAGGCGCCCGACGAGGTCATCGCTCTGGTCCCGGGCGCGAAGAACACCTTCACCTACACGGCAACGGCCGGCAGCAGCACCGTGCTCAGTTTCGACTACATCGAGATCACGCCGGTTGCTGCCCCAGCGCCGGAACTGGATGTGGACGTGAGCGTCGTCTCTCGATGCGTCGTGGGCAAGGTCGTGCTCGCCGCCACGGTGGCGAACAACAACGACGTGCCTATCACGACGCAGCTGGAGTCCGGCTTCGGGGCCAAGACGGTCACGGTGGCACCGCAAGCGAAGACGTCACACGCCTTCACCACGAGGGCCGTCACTATCGAAGATGGCCAGTTGACGGTGCGAACGTCTGCGACGATCGACGGCCTTCCTGTCGAGGTCGACGGCGAGGCCGGCTACACCAGCCGAGCCTGCTGACACCGAGCGGGGGTGGGGTCGCAGCGTAGCGCGGCCCCACCCCTCCAGGGACTCACCACCCACCGGCTGCACACGACCTCGTCACGGGATCAGCCTTCTCTTGTTGTCTTGTTGTTGCAAAGCGACCCTTGACGCAAACTGTGATCGTTCACTAACGTGATCGCGACCTCCCCGGAAACGACGGCACCTCCCCACCGGACAGTTTCCCTTGACTCTCAGAAGGACGCCAGCGACGGCGCGCCGAGAGCGAGAGAGGTCGAGAACTGCATCCGCACGAGGCAATGGAGGCCCTGATGACATCCCCGCAGTTGACATCCCCGCAGTCGCACACTCCTTCACCGGGAGAAGGAGCCCTTCGATGACAAGGACATCCCCGACGGCCGCGCGAACGGTGACTGCGGCGACGGTCGCGTCGGCCCTCGCCGTCAGCATGGTCGCTGTCGCCACGCCTGCGTCCGCGGATCCGGGAGGCACGTCGAGCGACCATTCCTACGTCGCGCTGCGTTCCCAGGGCAGTGGTTACGACAAGGACCAGGTGCTGATGGTCGACGGCAAACCGTTCTGGTACAACGGCATCCAGTTGCGCGCGGACAAGCTGCTGACCCAGATCGGCTACAGCGCGGATGTCCCGATTGAGGAGCATGACCCGTCGAACCCCGACAAGCGCAGCCTGGAGCAGATCTTCAAGCAGGTCGCGGAGGACGGCTACAACACGGTCAACGTGCAGGTGCTGTGGTCGGACCTGCAGAAGGACAAGGTCACCACCCCCGGCCAGGCCCAGTCGGCGACGATCAGCGCCGACGGCACGGCGGCGGACACCGAGAGCTTCGAGACCGGCTGGGTGGCGGGCGATCCTTCCGCGCAGCAGCTGGGCTACGTGAAGTTCGACATCCCTGAGGAGGTCGACAACGTCGACGGCTCCCGGATTCGGCTCTACGTCAACAGCTTCGACGAGCGCCAGACCGAGTTCGGCGTGACCAAGGGCATGTACTACAGCCATTCCCTCAAGGTCTACGGCGTGCCGGAGGCCCCGGATGCGGACGGCCTCACTTGGGACGGCGCCGGACTCGCCGACATCACCTATGACGGCACCGACCTCCTCCTCGACGGCGGAGAGCCGGTGGAGCCGGTGAGCGTGCTGCCCAACTGGGATCCGGTCAAGCGCACCTACTTCTACGACCTGGACGTCACCGACTACGTCGCCGACGCGAAGGACGGCGATGAGGACAGCGTCGGCTTCCTGGTGGCCTCCTCCACCCCCGCCAGCCGCCCGGACAAGGCGGCCGTGGCGGCTGAGGTCATCTCGTTCGAGACCGCCGATTCGACCCTCGACGACTCGGACACCAACACGACCTACCTGAAGCAGCCCCTGCGTCCTCGCCTGTTCTTCTCGGACGGCAGCATGGAGAACATCGACTGGGCCTACTACGACAAGCTGGTCAAGTACTCCGAGAAGTACGGGCTGAAGTTCGAGGTGGTCTGGTTCGGCTCCGACTCGACGGGCTGGGCCTCGGACTACCGCGTGCCGTTCTATGTGTTCCACAACTATCAGATGACTACCGTCGACCAGGACCCCACCATGGTGCTGTACAACGGCGGGATCGGGACACCGCTGTTCCAGAAGAAGGTCGGCGAGCCCAACTCGCTGTACACCTTCCTCGGCGACCGCGCCGACGTGGCACTGATGCACAAGGAAGGCGACATCCTCGAAGCGATCATGGACCACTCCGCCACCATCACCAACGATGCCGGCGAGAACATCGGTCACACCGTGATCGGCGTCCAGACCCAGAACGAGCCGCACAACGGGTCGCTCAACGGCACCCCGATCAAGGGCATGAACAACAGCGACGGCCTGGCCACCGCCAGCATCTCCCGCTCGCCGATCTCGCTCGCACAGCGCGACCTGTGGCGCACCGTCGGCGATGCCGACCATGGCGGCTACATGGTGACCAGCGACAGCGAGTTCCGCAAGTACCAGACCTGGTACTACAACGATTACCTCGGCAAGCGGGTCAAGCAGAGCACGCTGCCGGTGTGGACGCGCGTGAACCACGAACAGGGCGCCCCCACCTACCTCGTCGACGTCAACGAGGCCATGCGCAGCAACCCTGCCGTCGGCACCTACCTGGACTTCGTCGGCATCGACACCTACGGCGTCGGCGTGGGCGACATGTACAAGATCGGCAACGGCCAGCACTGGTTCAACATCGACAAGGGCGACAACATCCCCGTCGTGATGGAAGACGGGATGAACACCACGAACATCGCGGAGAAGAAGTTCGCGACGGTTGCCGGTGGCGCCGTACACAACGGGTACAACGCCTGCTCCTTCGACGGCGACGCGCTCTACGACTCCTTCACCACCGTCGACGCCTGTGGTCGCACCGACCGTCCGGCGGACTCGCGCGCCACGGCGGGCACCTCGTCGATGTCCTTCAATCAGAAGATCGATCGGGTCGCTCTGGTGAACAAGATGTACAACAAGGTCGGCTACGACCTGGCCACCCGCAATACCGACGCGGTCGGCGGACGGACCCTGAAGTATTTCAACCCCACCGGCGCCACGGCTGCCGGAGCCACGGTCACCCAGTCGATCCGTTCCCTGGACATCGGCTACGCGGTGGTCAACGACCCGACCGGCTTCAACACGCCGTCGCGCGGTTTCGCCATCGAACGCTCGGCCTCCGAGCTGGCCCTCGGCACGACGGAGACCACGACCTTCCGCCTGCCCGGGCTCGCCGGCACGGTCTCCAGCGTCGAACTCGGTACCTACGACGCCGATGCCAACGACGTCGTGCTCGGCAACGACAACGGCGTGACGGACAACACCTGGACCAAGCTCGGCAACGCCGTGACCACCATCCAGGGGGCCGACCTGATCGTCACCGTCCCGGCCGGCGACGTCGCCCGGGTCCTCACCTCGTCGCCCATCCCGCCGGCCACCAACCACAAGATCGAGGCCGAGTCCATCGTCGACTACATCCTCCCTGCGGGCACCGCGCGCGAGACCTGGAACGACGGGGCCTCCGGCGGCGCCTGGGTGAAGCTGGGCGCCTCCGGCATGACGGCGCTGCCAGTCGGGGCCAAGGTGACCCTGCGCTTCGATCTCCCCGACGGCCAGAGCGACACGCAGCTGGTCACCGGGTTCCGGCGAGGAACCGACCGAGCCACCGTGCAGCTGTCGGTCAACGGCACCGCCTACGGCTCGCCGGTCAGCCTGCGCGGCGCCGCGGGATTCGCCGAGACCACCCCGACCGAGACCGCGGTCTTCCAGGCAGGCACCAACGAGATCCAGCTGGAGGTCACGGAGGCGGGCATCATCGGCCTCGACTACTTCCGCCTGGTCTACGCCCCGGCATTCCCGGACGCCCCCACGAAGGTGATCATCGACGAGGACTTCGCCACGCCTCAGGCCGCGCCGGCCTTCGGGTTCAGCCGCGACGCCGTGGTGGCCGATGGCGTGCTGAAGCTCACCAACGCTCTCGGCAACGAGCAGACCGCGATCAAGCAGTTCGAGGAGGACGTGGCGAGCCGGTCGCTGGTGGACGCCTCCTTCGACTGGGTCTACAACGGCAATCCGGAAACCAAGGGCGGCATCGAGTTCCGCGACGCGGACGGACACCTGGTCTTCGCCGTCCAGGGGTCGCTGAAGAACTCGGGCGACAATCAGCTGCGGTTCTCCACGACGGGGGTCGTCTCCGATTCCAGCAGCGCGGTCATCGGACTGGAGCCGGTGTGGCAGAACGTGCCCCTCACCAAGGGCAAGGCCTACCACGTCCGGTTCCAGGCGGACTTCGAGGCAGGCACCGTCAGCTACCGGATCCTGGACGGCGCCACCGTGCTGGTCCAGCGACTCGACCAGCCGACGACCGCGACGAACCTCGCTCGCATGGTGGCCACCAGCGCCTACCGGGGCTCCACCACCAACGCCCAGAGCGTCGACAACCTCGTGCTCCTGGGCAACGAGGACGAACCCGGAGCCTCGATCTCGGCGGAGCTCGCGGCCACCACCCGGTGCGTGGCCGGGAAGGTCGTCCTCGCCGTCAGTGTGACCAACACGGGCGAGGAGGCGATCACCGCGACCGTTACCTCGGCCTATGGCTCGAAGCAGTGGGACCTGGCCGCAGGACGAGGCGCGAGCGCCGCGTTCTCCACGCGGGCGACGAGCATCGCCGCCGGCGAGGTGCAGGTCGCCCTGACCTCGGGTGAGGTTCAGGAAGACCGCTCGGTCGCCTTCGACGGGCGCAACTGCGGCTGACCGGCCGACGAGGGGCGGTGGGCACGGTTCTCGTGCCCATCGCCCCTCTCGCATGCGGCTCCCCACCGGCGCTGGCGACCATTAGCATTCGTCCCATGGAGGACGACCTTCCCACGAGGGACGACGGTGCGACCGAGGCGCAGAAGCTCGAGCGGAAGGCGCTGCGGTTGTCGCTGGCCGCGTCGGCGGCGCTGGGAGTGGTCGCCGCCGTCTGGGGGCTGCTGGCGGGCTCGATGGTGATCATCCTCGACGCCGTCTGGTACCCGCTCAGCCTTCTGCTGACCTACGGTTCGATGGTCGTCTCGCGGATCGCCGGCGAGCGACCGACGCGACTGTTCCCCTACGGCCGCAGCGCCCTTATCCCGCTGTTCGTGATCGCCCAGGCGATCGTCTTGTTCGTGCTCCTGGGCTACGCGTCCCTCGAGGCCGTGCGGGTGATCCTCGACGGCGGCTCGGAGGTGGCGGGCGTCGCGCTGCTGAGCTACGGCCTGTTCTCCACCGTCGCCTCGATCGTCATCTGGTGGGTGCTGCGGCGGATGGACAAAGGCCAGGCCCTGATCAAGGCCGAGGCCGCGGGCTGGCTGTCGGGGGTGGTCAGCAGCGCGTGCGTCGCCGCGGGCGGCCTCTTCGTCCTGGTCGCGCGCGGCACCGCGTTCGAGCGCCTCTCCCCCTTCGCGGACTCGGTGCTCGTGCTGGTGGCCAGCGTGCTGCTGATGGCCGTTCCTGTCGCGCTGCTGCGCGCCTCGATCCGGGAGCTGCAGAACCCGATGCCGGGGCCTGAGGTCACGCGACGGGTGGAGGACGCGATCGCCGCGGTTACCGCGGAGGAGGGCCTTCCCTCACCCATCACCCGCATCGGCCTGATGGGACGCACCCTCACCGTCGAGCTGGCCTACGTCCTCGCCCCCGGCGCGGGGGACGTCTTCTGCGAGGACCGCCTCCGGGTGGCGATGCGCGAGCGCCTGGCCACCCTGCCCTACGATCCGTGGGTGGTCGTGGAGTTCAGCCATCGCCGAGATCTCGTCGAGTAGCCGCGCCCCGAGCCGGCAAGGACACCACCCGGACATCCAGCCCGTCAATTCCGAGGTAGTCGGAGGGGTTGCAGGTGTACAGCGGGAGGTCCTCGGCCAGCGCGGTCGCGGCGATCAACGCGTCGTACGCCCTGGCGGCCGGCTTCCTCCCCTGAGCCCGCAGGCCGGCCGCCACCCTGCCGAAGGCCCGTGCGGCCTCTCGTCCGAAGGGAATCGGGTCGAAGTCGGCCTCGGCTTGTTGCACATGCGCCTGACGCCGGGCGCGCTCCAGGTCGTCAGCCGCGACGAGCGGACCCACCGACAACTCGGCCAACGTGATCGCCGAGATCAGCGAGGTCTCGGGCAGCTCGTCGGGATCCAGCTTGGTGAGCTGGATCAAGACGTTCGTGTCGACGACGCCGCGGTCCATCGCGGTCACAGCGCGGGATCCAGGAGTTCATCGATATCGGCGCGCAGAAGCTCCGGGTCGACGTCGGGAAGCGCACGCCGACGACGCATCAGCTCGCGCGTCGACAACGGCACCCGCGGCAAGGGATGCACTTCGGCAACCGCGACACCATCGCGCGTGACCACGACCGACCCACCTCGGCTCACGGCATCGATGATCGCGCCCCCATGATTGCGGAGGTCTCGAACGCTCACAGAACTGGTCATGCCCGATTGTCTCACCCGTGATACACATATCCAAGGCCCGGCCCGGATCGCCGGCAGGGAAATCGCGGCGGCGAGGAGAATGGCGGATCGCGGAAGGCCGGCCGCAGACGAGGGGTAGCATCGGCGGAATGCTGAGCTTCGAGTACCGGGGCATCCCCGGGGCGCTGTCCGACTACCAGGAGACGTGGGACTACCAGCGCGAGGTGCATGCCCAGGTGTCGTCGGGGGCGCGCCCGGGGCATGTGATCTACGTCGAGCACTCCCCCGTCTACACCGCCGGCCGGCGCACCAAGCCCACCGACTATCCCAAGGACGGCACCCCCACCATCGCCGTCGACCGCGGCGGGGAGATCACCTACCACGGCCCCGGCCAACTCGTCGGCTACCCGATCGTCTCCCTGCCCGACGGGGTGGGCGTCGTCGACTACGTCCGCCGCCTCGAGGCCGCCATCATCGAGTTGCTCGCCGGATACGGGCTCGACACGGGGCGGGTCGAGGGCCGCACCGGCGTCTGGCTCGCCGCCACCGACGGGCGCCCGGAGCGCAAGATCTGCGCCATCGGAGTCCGTGTGTCCCAGCGCACGACGATGCACGGTTTCGCCCTCAACGTCCTGAGCTCCGCCGAGCGGTTCGGCAACATCGTGCCCTGCGGCATCTCCGACGCCGGGGTCACCTCGATCGTCGAGGAGTTGCCGGGCGAATGGAGCGTGGAGGGGGTCGCCCGCGACCTCGAGCCCAGCCTGCGCGCGCATCTCGACTGGCCGTGAACCGACGCGGTGAGCGAGCGCGCTCGGCGGGGTAGGCTGGGGCGGTGACCGCCGTGAAACCAGATGGGCGCAGGCTGCTGCGCATCGAAGCCAAGAACGCCGAGACGCCGATCGAACGCAAGCCCGGCTGGATCAAGACGACCGCGCGGATGGGTCCCAACTACACCGATCTCCAGAAGATCGTGAAACAGGGCGACCTGCACACGGTCTGCCAGGAGGCCGGCTGCCCCAACATCTTCGAGTGCTGGGAAGACCGCGAGTCGACGTTCCTGATCGGCGGCGACAAATGCACCCGGCGCTGCGACTTCTGCCAGATCGCCTCGGCCAAGCCCGACGGCTACGACCCGTCAGAGCCGCTGCGCGTCGCGGCCTCCGTGAAGAAGATGGGCCTGCGCTACGCCACCATCACCGGCGTCTGCCGCGACGACCTTCCCGACGAGGGCGCCTGGCTGTATGCGGAGACCATCCGCCAGATCCACTCCGTGAACCCCGGGGTGGGCGTCGAGATGCTGGCCCCCGACTTCTCCGGCAAGGAGGAGTTGCTCGGGCAGCTCTTCGACGCGAAGCCGGAGGTCTTCGCCCACAACGTCGAGACCGTGCCGCGCATCTTCAAGCGGATCCGCCCGGGGTTCCGCTACGAGCGCTCCCTCGAGGTGCTCACCATGTCCCGCGGCGTGGGCCTGGTCACCAAGTCGAACCTGATCCTCGGCATGGGTGAGACCCGCGAGGAGATCTCGGGGGCGCTGCGCGATCTGTACGACGCCGGTACGGAGCTGATCACGATCACCCAGTACCTGCGCCCCAACGCCACCCTCCACCCCATCGAACGCTGGGTCACCCCCGAGGAGTTCGACGAGCTTGCGGAGGAGGCCCGCGAGATTGGATACTCGGGCGTGCTCTCGGGACCGCTCGTGCGTTCCTCCTACCGCGCCGGACGCCTCTATCGCACGGCCATGGACGCCCGCCGCAAGACCTCCAGACACCCCTGAGACCGAACACGACACGGAGATACCACCACCATGGCAAGCGAGAAGGCCAAGGCCCTAGCAGCGAAGCAGAAGGCCGAGTTGCAGGCGGAGAAGCTTCGCAAGAAGAACTCCACCGACCCCGCGGACTGGGGCAGGATCCGGCAGATCCGGGAGGCGTACACGGCGACCGCCAAGGTCGACAAGCCGCTCCCCTGGATCATGGCGGGCTGCTTCGCCGGCCCCATCGTCGCGCTGAGCGTGCTGGGGTTCTTCCTGGCCCGCTCCGCGTCGGGGATCAACTGGATCAGCATGGTGCTCTGGGTGGTCCTGGGGATCTCCGCGGGCATGCTGCTGGCGCTCCTGGTGCTCACCCGTCGCGTGCGCGCCGCCGCCTTCGTCCGCTATGACGGCGAGCCCGGCTCCGGCGAGGTGGCGCTGAACATGCTGAACGAGAAGAAGTGGACCCGGTCTCCTGCCATCGCGGTCACGAAGAGCTTCGACGCCGTCCACCGGGCGCTCGGCCCCGCGGGCATCGTCCTGGTCGGCGACGGGGAGGCCGGACGGCTGAAGCCGTTGCTCGCCAGCGAGCGGAAGAAGCACGAGCAGGTGGCTTTCGGCGTCCCCGTGACCGTCATCCAGATGGGCAAGGGCACCGGTCAGGTGCCGCTCAACGAGCTCACCAAGCACATCGAGAAGCTCCCGAAGGCCATCGACCAGAGCAAGGTCAACGAGACGGCCAACCGGCTGCGCGCGCTGGACGCGATGCGCCCCAAGGCGCCGATTCCGAAGGGCTACATCAACACCAAGGGCGCCCGCAGCGCCATGCGGGGCCGCTGACCCGGCGAAGCGGCGCCACGGCGAAGACCCGGCTCCCCGGCGGTTTCTCGTCGGGGAGTCGGGTCCTCTTGTCTTCCACCACTGCCACCGCGGCGGTGTCGCATGGCGATCTCATGTGACGTGAGGTGTTTCGCGACCGGAACGCGGTTAATGTAGGGTAACGAAACCATGAACAGCCCCTCGGATGCGTCATCGGTTCCCCACCTCAAGAATGCGGTCGGATGGATCTTCCGCGAACAGCGTGCGGTGTGGCTCGTCCTCGCCCTGCTCCTCACCGGCGACGTGATCTACTTCGGCCTGCATTTCTCGGCCTGGATGGCCGGCGCCGCCAACGAGTTGATGTACATCGATGTCGACCGCGGCTTCGCGGAGTTCTTCCAGTACATCAAGTTCGTCTACATCATCGTGCTGGTTCTGGCGTGCGCCCTGGCGCAGCGCAGCTGGCAGATCGCGCTCTGGGTTCCGGTCTTCGGGTTCCTCCTGCTCGACGACTCCCTGCAGCTGCACGAGCGGTTCGGCGGCATCCTGGTCGATTCGGTGGGCCTGCCGTCCGTCCTGGGGCTCCGTGCGCAGGACGTGGGCGAGCTGCTCTTCGTCGCCGCCGCAGGCGTCGTCCTGCTCGTCCCGCTGATCCTCGGCTACCTCAAGGGAACCTGGGTCAGCAAGCCGGTCTATGTCATCTTCGCGGCGCTGACGGCCATGCTGGGCGTCGTCGGCGTCGGGATGGACATGGTGCATGAAGTGGTGAGCCTCTTCTACACCGGGCCCGATTTCATGTCCGCCCTGGAGGACGGGGGCGAGATGCTCGTCGTCTCGCTGATGGCCGCCTTCGCCATCAGGCTGAACGTGCGCGGCGGCGAGGCGGGGCTGCCGTCGCCGGTCAGGCAGGACACCTCCGCGCCGCAGGCCCCTCAAGACGCTGCCCCGGCACCGGGCGCGACCCCTCGTCGTGCCGCGAGCGGGGACTGAAGGCGCAGCCGGCTGCTTCTCCGGGCAACCTCTTCGCCCGCGCCGGCGTCGTTAGGGTCTGACAGGAAATGAGCGCGAGTGTGTCGGTTTCTGGGCGGGATGGATGACAAGGCGGAGGTTCGCCCTCGT
>DAOLFC010000032.1:0-28967 GCA_035326505.1 Arachnia sp. | reverse complement strand
CCAGGTCGGCGGCGGTGGTGTTGGTGTCGTCGCCGCCGATGGTGTGCAGCACGTCGACGCCATCGGCGACCAGCCGATCGGCCGCCACCTGGAGCGGGTTGGCGCCCTCTTCGACGAGGCCGCGCTTGACCAGGTCCTTGGCGTTGGTGAGCTTGACGCGCGAGTTGCCGACGGGGGAGCCGCCGAACTTGTGCAGCAGCGCCGCGTTCTTGCGCACCTCGTCGGTGACCGTCAGGTAGTCGCCCTTCAGCAGCCCCTGATAGCCGTGCCGGTAGGCGATGATCTCGATCTCGGGGGCGAGTTCGGTGTAGCGCTCGATGAGTCCGCCGATCGCGGAGGACAGGCACGGCGCGAAGCCGCCGGCCGTGAGGATGGCTACCTTCTGGACCATAAGGTTCCTTTCGTGTGTTCCAAGAGCCCGGAGTTCGCGATCGCCAGCCGGGAAGACGGCTCGCGCGCGACGACTACCGACGCACGGTGCCTACCCTAATGGACCCGTCCGCCACCCCGGACAGGCACCTCGGGATTGTCCACAGCGTCTGATTGTCCACAGTCCCGGAGCGAGCACTGGAATGAGCCGGCCGGATTTGCCAGGATGAGACGCGTGAGTCGGGGCGACAGGGGCATGGCGGCATCGGTGGAGGCCGCCATCCTGTTGCCGGTCTTGATCCTGTTGATCGGGCTGCTCGTCACCACCGCGCGGATCGCCCTCGCCCAGCAGTCGCTCGGGGCCATCGCCTCCCATGCCGCCCGCGCCGCGACGCTGGAGCGCACCGCGGCGGCCGGCCACGCCGCCGCCCGGTCGGCGGTCCAGGAAGGGCTCGCCGAGCACGGGCTGGAGTGCCTCAGCTCCCAGATCGAGGTGGCGGCGGGCGCGTTGAGCGCGAGCATCGGGGCGCAGGGAGAGGTGACGGTGACCGTCTCCTGTACGGTGCCGTTCACGGAGGTCAGCATTCCCGGGATGCCCGGCAGCCATCAGCTGACCGCCACCGCCGTATCGTCCGTCGACCGCTTCCGCCAGCGGTGACCCCGCCACCAACTCCCACCGCCTGACGGCCCAGCTACTGCCCAGCTACTAGAGTGTGGCAATGGCTCAGTTCATCGATATTCACCCCGAAAACCCGCAGGCCAGGGCACTCAATCAGGCCGTGCGCATCCTCGGCGACGGAGGATTGGTCGCCTACCCCACGGACTCCTGCTTCGCGCTGGGGTGCGTGCTCGGCAACGCGGACGGCATCGAGCGGATCAAGCGCATCCGGCAGCTGAACGACAAGCACCATTTCACGCTGGTCGTGGACGAGTTCGCCAAGCTCGGCCAGTTCGTCGAGATGGACAACTGGAAGTTCCGGATGGTGAAGGCGGCAACGCCCGGCCCGTACACCTTCATCCTGAAGGCGACGCGCGAGGTGCCGAAGATGATGCAGCATCCGAAGAAGCGCACCGTCGGCGTGCGGATCCCCGACCACCGCACCACCCTCGCGCTGCTGGCCGCCCTCGACGCGCCGCTCCTGTCGTCGACGCTGCTGCTGCCCGATCAGGAGGACCCGCTCGTCGACGCGTGGCAGATCAAGGAACTGCTCGATCACCAGGTGGATGCGGTGATCGACTCCGGCGAGTGCGGCGTGGAGCCCACCACGGTGATCGACCTGACCGGCGACGAGCCGGTGGTCGCGCGCGTCGGCGCGGGAGACCCGTCGCCCTTCGAGTAGTACCCTGTCTCCGGTTGAGAGGTGGGACATGACCGACGTGGGCTTTGATCGCGACAAGTACCTGGCGATGCAGTCGCAACACATCCAGCGGCGGCGCAGCCAATTCGGCGGCAAGCTCTATCTGGAGTTCGGCGGCAAGCTCTTCGACGACAACCACGCGTCGCGGGTGCTGCCGGGCTTCACCCCCGACCTCAAGATCCGGATGCTCGAGCAGCTCGCCGACGAGGTTGAGATCGTCATCGTCATCAACGCCCGGGACCTGCAGAGCAACAAGATGCGCTCCGACCTTGGCATCGCCTACGACGCCGACGTGCTGCGTCACATCGACGTGTTCCGGTCCTACGGGCTGTACGTGGGATCGGTCGTGATCTCCCACGTCACCGACGACAACCGCCAGGCGCGCGCGTTCAAGCGCAAGCTGGAGCGCCAGGGCATCAAGGTCTACCGGCACTATCCCATCAAGGGCTACCCCAACGACGTGCAGCTGGTGGTCAGCGAGCACGGCTACGGTCGCAACGAATACATCGAGACCACGCGCGACCTCGTCGTCGTCACCGCACCGGGTCCCGGCAGCGGCAAGATGGCCACCTGCCTCTCCCAGCTGTTCCACGACCATCAGCGAGGCATCCGCTCCGGCTACGCGAAGTACGAGACCTTCCCGGTGTGGAACCTGCCGCTCGACCACCCGGTCAATGTGGCCTACGAGTCGGCGACGGCCGATCTCGACGACATCAACATGATCGATCCCTTCCACCTGGCCGCCTACGGCGAGTCCGTGGTCAACTACAACCGCGACGTCGAGGTGTATCCCGTGCTGTCGCTGCTGTTCGAGCGGCTGCTGGGGTCGTCGCCGTACAAGTCGCCCACCGACATGGGGGTGAACATGGCGGGCCTGTGCATCAGCGACGACGCGGCCTGCCGCCACGCCTCGAAGCAGGAGGTGATCCGGCGCTACTACCAGGCGCTGGTGCAGGAGAAGAAGGACGAACTGGAGCCGGACGCCTCCAACCGCATCGGCCTGCTGCTGAGCGGGCTGGGCGTCACGCCGCACGACCGCCCCGTCGTGGAGCCGGCGCTCGAGGTGGAGCGGCGCACGAAGGAGCCCGCCGCGGCCCTGGAATTGCCCGACGGCCGGATCGTCACCGGCAAGACCTCCGCGCTGCTCGGCGCCTGCTCGGCGATGCTGCTCGACTCCCTGAAAGCGTTGGCCGGCATCGACCCGAAGGTGAGGCTGCTGGCCCCGGAGTCGATCGAACCGATCCAGCGGCTGAAGACCGAGCATCTCGGCAGCCGCAACCCCCGGCTGCACACCGACGAGGTGCTGATCGCGTTGTCGGTGAGTGCGAACGAGAACGACGACGCCCGCCGGGCCCTCGCGGAACTGCGTCACCTGCGCGGCTGCGACGTACACACCAGCGTCATCCTGGGCCCCGTCGACGAGGCGATCTTCCGGAACCTGGGGGTCCAGGTGACCAGCGAGCCGGTCTACCAGACCAAACGCCTCTACCGTCGACGGTGACCGCGCGGGGGCGAACGGCGAGAGCAGAGCCCCAGCAGATCGGAAATCGAGCGCGAAGTCAAGACCCCTGGGTCGAGGAATCCGCGGGTCTTCGTCTGACCCGCGATCCGATTACCCCCTGGCGCACCCCCTCCTGGTCCGGCAACGGCGGGTTGGATGTGAGGGAGCTCGTCTTCGCTGACTACGATGGGGTCCAATCGGTCCCATAGCAGGGGCCGGCCATCGACGACGGGGCGAGCGAACTCCCGGACGAACAGGCGAAAAGAGGTTTCCATGCGCGTGAACACCATCCCTCGGACCATCGCGGCGGTGGCGCTCACCAGCGCGATCGCACTGACCGGCTGCTCCGGCAAGACCGAACCGACGCCCGAGGAGGAGGCCATGGGCCCCCTCGACAAGTACTTCCAGGTGTTCTGGGGCGACGAGGAATGGGACGAGGAGACCGCCAAGCAGGAGGAAGCCGCGCGCCAGGAACTCATCGCCCAGTGCATGACCGACCTGGGTTGGGAATACATTCCGGTGCCCTGGCAGGAGGGCAGCTACGTCACCTACGACTCCGAGGAAGAGGAAGGCCCGATGTGGGGCACCCTCGAGTTCGCCAAGCAGTACGGCTACGGCATCGTCTCCTGGCCCGGGCAGGACGAGGAACCGACGGAGGAGCCGACCGGCGGCGAATGGGTCGATCCCAACCAGGAGTACGTCGACTCGCTGAGCGAATCGGAGCAAGAGGCCTACTGGATCGACTTATACGGCAACTGGGACGGCTGGGGCGAGGAGCTGGACGAGGACGGCAACCCCATCGAGCCCGACATCGACTGGAGCCAGATGGGCTGCGACGGCAAGGCCCGCGCCGACCAGCAGGGCGAGCAGCCCTACGAGGATCCCGAGTTCACGGAGCTCTTCGAGCGCATGAACGAGGTGTACGCCACCTGGGAGAACAACAGCGACATGGCCGCGCTCGAGCAGGAATGGGCGTCGTGCATGAGCGGCAAGGGCTTCACCTTCGCCAGCCGCGACGAGGCCATGAACGACATGTACGAGCAGTCCAACAAGCTCTGGGAGAACGTCGACTGGGAGAAGCAGCCCGACGGCCCGGCCCAGGCTGATCTGGACGCGTTCCAGAAGATCGAGATCGAGCAGGCCACCGTCGATTTCCAGTGCGCCGAGGACATCAACTACAACGATCGCCAGCAGGAGATCAACTTCGCGCTGCAGCAGAAGTTCGTCGACGAGAACCGCGCCGAACTGGACGCGCTCGTCGCCAAGCACGGCAAGAAGTAGCCCGAAGAGAAATTCAAGAGGGCGCCGATGCAACCCCGAGGGGGTGGATCGGCGTCTCTCTTGTGAACACGCAGTGACTGCACACGCAGTGACAGTCCGAGCCACAGAGATCCCGAGCAGGAGTATTCGATAGTGCAAAGCGGCGACCGGTCGCGAGACGCGGGCCTCCACGGCCTGGGCCTCGGCGACGACACCCCCACCCAAGCCCTGCCGTCGGTAGCGCCGGACCCCGATGCCGGGGACGACTCGACCGAGAAGGGCAAGAAGACGAAGAAGGGGTGGGCCGGCACGCGGCTGGTCGCTCTGGTCGCCGTCGTGGCCGTCGCGGCACTGCTGCTCGGCGCGCTGCTCATGCGCTTCATCATCTCGCCGGCAGAGCTGGCCGCGCGGACGGAGCCGCCGGAGGCCGGTCCGGTCTCGGTGCCGATCGAGATGCGGGAGATCCGCAACACCGTCACTATCCGCGGTGAGGTGACCTACGCCGATTCGGTGGAGGCGGTGATCGAGACCAGCGGCATGACCGATCGCGCGGTGGTGACCGGCCGGGTGCCGGAGATGGGCGCGATCTTGAACGCCGGCGATATCGCCCTGGAACTCGCCGGGCGGCCCGTCATCGTCCTGCCGGGAGATCTTCCCGTGTTCCGCACGCTGAGCATCGGTATGAAGGGTCCCGACGTCCTTCAGCTGAAGGAGGCCCTGGCCTCGATGGGCTACGAGATCGCGGACAAGACGAACAACGAGTTCGACACCAGCACGGCCAACGCCATCGCCTCCCTGTACGACAAGCTGGGCTACGCGGCCCCCGTCGGCGGGGAAGAGGCTCAGGAGCAACTGCGCGCGGCGCAGGAGAACCTCCGCAGCGCCGAGTCCGGGGTGGCGCAGGCCAAGACCGGGGTCACCCAGGCGAAGGACGCGCTCAAGCGCGCGCAGAACCAGGGGCAGCGCTCCACCGTCGTCGCGGCCGAGAACGGCGTGCGTGAGGCGGAGCGGCAGCTGAAGGCCGCGCGCAACAACCCCGACTCGACACCCTTGGAGATCGCTCGGCTGGAGGACGAGGTGCGGCTCGCCAAGGTGCAGCTCGACGAGGCGAAGCAGCCGCCGGACGTCTCCGGTGAGCGCGAGGCGGTCAAGAGCGCCGAGCTGGCCGTCACCGAGGCCGAGCGGAGCCTGAAAGACGCCAAGGAGCAGCTCACGCAGGCCCAGCGCGGAATGACGGCCCGGATGCCTGCCGAAGAGGTCATGTACCTGTCGAACCTGCCGCGACGCGTCGACTACGTCAACGTCGCCCGGGGTGACGTGCTGAGCGGCTCCGCGATGTCGGTCTCCGGCGCCACCTTGCAGATCAAGGGGACCGCCGCGGCCCAGGATGCGCAGATGCTGAAGGAGGGCACGGAGGCCACCTTCCAGGCGCCCGACGGCACCCCGCTCACGGCGACCGTGGTCAGCGTCTCCCCGCCCTCGCGCGGCGGCTCCGGCGACGGTGACGGTGATGGAGGAGACGGCGGTGGCGGTGGCGGCGGAGAAGGCGGCGGAAGCGGCAGCGGCCGATGGGACGTCGAACTGGTGCCGGGGGAGCTCACCTCTGAGCAGATCGACATGCTCCGGATGACCAACGTCCGGGTGTCGATGGCCGTCGCCTCCACCGACGGAGAGGTCCTCGCCGTCCCGGTCGCCGCGCTGTCGGCCGGCACCGGGGGCGAAAGCCGGGTCGAGCTGACCCCGGAGAAGCCCACCGACGAACCCATCGTGATCCCTGTCACCACCGGCCTGTCGGCCGAGGGCTACGTCGAGATCTCCTCCGACGACGAGCGCATCGCTGTGGGCACCAGGGTCGTGGTCGGGCGATGACGGCTCCCGCACCGGACGAGCGGGCGCAGGCCAAGGCCGCGAAAGCGCTCGCCAAGGCCGATGCCCGTCAGGCGAAGGCCGGCGCGAAGCAGGCCCGCAGGGAGGCCAAGGCGGAGCGCAAGGCCACCCGGCACCTGCCCACCCCGGTGGGCGACCCCGCCTTCGAGGGGCCGATCATCCAGCTCTCGGACGTCTCGCGGATCTTCCCCGGCCAGCCGCCGGTGACGGCGCTGCGCGGGGTCGACCTCGTCGTGGACAAGGGCGACTACATCGCGATCGTCGGCCCGTCGGGCTCCGGCAAGTCGACGATGCTGAACACCTTGGGGCTGCTCGACCGGCCCAGTTCTGGCACCTACCACTTCGAGGGCATCGAGGTCTCCGGTCTTAGCGATGACGAACGCACCGCCCTGCGTGCGCAGGCCATCGGGTTCGTGTTCCAGTCCTTCTACCTGCTGCCCACGCGCACCGTCCTGGACAACGTCGTGCTCGCCACCGCTTACGCGGGCATCCCTCGCGAGCAGCGGCAGGACAAGGCGCGCCAGGCGCTGGAACGGGTGGGTCTAGGGCACCGGCTGGGCTTCCGGCCCGGGACGCTGTCCGGCGGCGAGAGGCAGCGCGTGGCGATCGCCCGCGCGGTGTCCACCTCGCCTCGGCTGCTCTTCGCCGACGAGCCCACCGGAAACCTCGACCAGCGCAACTCCGCGGAAGTGATGGGGCTGTTCTCGGAGTTGGGCGCGGACGGGCTGACGATCATCGTGATCACCCACGACATGGCCGTGGCGGCCGCCGCTCGGCGCCGGGTGCGGATCAGCGATGGCCGGCTCTCGGAGGTGGCATGAGCGCCGAGGACAACATCGAGGGCGTGGAGCAGATCGCCGCCGACGAGCGGGGCACCGGAAAGAAGCCCCGGAGGCTGCGCCGACGCCGCGCGGACAAGACGCGGAAGGCGAAAAAGGAGAAGCGCCCCCAGATCCGCACCGGATTCACGGCCCGTGACCTGTTCCACGAGGCGCTGGAAGGCGTCGGGTCCCGCCCGTCGCGGCTGGTGATCACCCTGGTCGGAACGGTCCTGGGCATCGCCTCGCTGGTGCTGACGATCGGCCTGGCACAAACCGGCGCCGGCCAGATCGCCTCGCAGTTCGACGCGGTCGCGGCCACCCGGGTGACCGTCGAGCCGGGCAGCGCGAAGGGCGCGGGCGACAAGGAGCGGGTGACCGCGCGCGTGCCCTGGGACGCGGTGGAGCGGGTCGAGGGCCTCGCAGGAATCGAGGCGGCTGCGTTGTTCGCGCGCGCCCCCGGAACCCCTCAGGTCTCGGCGGTGACCGTCTACGATCCCACGCTGGCGCAGACCGCGACCCCGCCCGTGGTGGCGGGAAGCGGGGAGCTGCTCGACGTCGTGCGCGGGCACATCAAGACCGGCCGGTTCTTCGACGCCGGGCACGACGCCCGCGCCGATCGGGTGGTGGTGCTGGGGGAGAAGGCCGCGGACAAGCTCGGCGTCAACCGGATCACCAGCCAGCCCGCGATCTTCATCGACGAGCGGCCCTACACCGTGATCGGGATCCTCGACGAGGTGGGAACGCGTGAGGCGCTGCTCGACTCGGTGATCGTCCCGGTGGGCACCGCGCGGGCGCAGCTCGGACTGACCGCACCCACCAGCCTCGACATCCGGATCGCGATCGGGGCGGGGCCGGTCGTCGCCCGGCAGGCACCGATGGCGTTGAATCCCAACTCTCCCGAGGCCTTCAAGGTGATGGCCCCCACCAACGACAACACGCTCCGGGAGGGCATCGAGGCCGACGTCAACATGCTGTTCGTCGCGATCGGCCTGGTGGCGCTGGTCGGCGGCGGGCTCGGCATCGCCAACGTGGTCCTGCTGTCCGTGACGGAACGCACGGGCGAGATCGGCCTGCGCCGGGCGCTCGGCGCGCGGCGGCGCGACATCCTGTGGCAGTTCGTCGTGGAGTCGCTCACGACGGGCGTCCTGGGCGGGCTGATCGGCGTGGCCATGGGCATCTTCGCGCTGCTGGCGGTGTGCATCGTCCGGGAGTGGACGCCGGTGCTGGCCGCTTGGGCGGCCCCGTCCGGCGTGGCTGTCGGCGCCCTCGTCGGCCTGATCGCCGGGGGCTACCCCGCGATCAAGGCCGCGCGCATCGAGCCGGTGGACGCACTGCGCACGTCCTGAGCATTCAACCGGCTTCAGATGTGCTGGGTCAGCAGGCCCGTGTCGACGTCGTAGATGAAGCCGCCCACCTCCGCCTGGCCGGCGATCAGGGGGTGGGAGCGCACCATGTCGACGTCGCGGCGCAGCCGGCCGAAGACGTCCTGGTCGGCACCGAAGGTGATCCAGCTGGTGTCGATGCCGGTGCGCTGCTGGATCTTGTTCCGGATGTCGGCGTCGGTGCCCGACGCCATGGCGCAGCGGGTGTGGGGGACGATCATGATCCGGTCGACCTGGAGCAGCTGCACGGACAGCACGCAGCCGGTGAGGATGTCGTTGGACACGCGGCCGCCCGGGCAGCGCAAGATCTTGGCGTCGCCCAGATTCAGCCCCAGCATCCGCAGCGGCTCGATGCGCGAGTCCATGCAGGTCACCATCGCGACCCCTGCCTTGGCTATACCGTCGAAGCCGCCCTCGTCGAAGGTGGCGGCGTAGGACGCGTTGCTGGCGAGCAGATCGTCGAAGCTCATGGGGTCTCCTCCGGTGAGGTGGCGGCATCCGATCCGCGGCCGGCGGCCATCGTGATCGGCTGGGAGACGGGCGTTCCCGACCCGTCCCGTCGGGAGTCTACGCCCGGAAGCTCCACCGGCGAGCCGGAGGCGGCGGACGCGAGCAGGGGGGCCGGCCCGATGGCGGCGAACAGCAGCGCGTCCTCGCCCTTCAGGAAGCGATGGCAGCGCACGCCGCCGGTCGCCCGGCCCTTCGCCGGATAGGCCGACAGCGGGGTGCGCTTCGCGGAGCCCGTCTCGGTGCCGGGCAGCGCCTCGGACGAGCCCGAGATGGTCAGCACCTCGTCGGCGTCGGCGTCGACGGCGCCGAACCAGATCACCCGGGCGCCGGGCGCGAGCTTGATTCCCGCCACTCCGCCCCCCGCGCGTCCCTGGGGCCGCACCGACGACGCGGGATAGCGCAGCAACTGGGCGTCGGTCGTGACGAAAGCCAGGTCGAGGTCCTCCGAGGCCAGCTCGACGGCGCCCACCAGCTCGTCGTCCTCGTCGAGCCGGATCACGTCCCACGAGTCCTTCGTCAGCATCTCCGGCACGACCCGCTTGACGATGCCTCGCCTCGTGCCGAGAGCGAGTCCGAGGGAGTCGGGGGAGAGGCTGGTGAGCCCCAGGGGACGCTCCCCGTCGAGCGGCCAGAGCTCGCCCACCGGGCTGCCGCCCTGCAGGCTGAGCGCGCCGGCGGTGAGCGGCACGGTATGCAGGTCGATCGCGCGGCAGCGGATCAGCCGGCCCCGGTCGGTGATCACGCCGAACTCCGCGAGCGCCGTCGTGCGCAGGGCGGAGACGATCACGTCGTGCGCGGCGCGTCCGGATGTGGGCAGCGGATGCGCGGTGTCCGTGCGCGCCACCAGGCCGGTCCCGGTGAGCAGCACCCAGCAGGGCTCGTCGGGAACCTCCAGGGGAGCGGCGACGGCGCTGGGCCGGCCGCTCGCGGCCAGGAGGATGGTGCGCCTCGGGGTGCCGTGCAGCTTCGCCATCTGCGCGAGCTCGTCGCCCACCACGCGCCGCAGCCGGGCGTCGTCGTCGACGATCTCGCGCAGGTCCGCGATGCGTCCTAGCAACTCGTCGGACTCCTTCTGCAGCTCGATGGTGGAGAATTTGGTGAGCCGGCGCAGCTGCATGTCGAGGATGTAGGTGGCCTGGGTCTCGTCCAGGTCGAAGGCCTGGATCAGGCGCTGTCGGGCCTCGCCGGCGTCCGCCGACGAGCGGATGATGGCGATCACGTCGTCGATGTCGGCGATGGCGATCAGCAGGCCGCGCACCAGGTGCAGGCGCTCCTCGGCCTTGCGCAGGCGGTACTGGGAGCGGCGCAGCACCACGGAGAGCCGGTGCTCCAGGTAGACCTCCAGGAGCTCCTTCAGGGAAAGGGTGCGAGGCTGCCCCTCCACCAAGGCGACGGCATTGATGGAGAAGGTGTCCTCCAACTTGGTGGCCTTGTACAACTGCTCCAGCAGCGCCTCGGGGTTGATGCCGTTCTTCACCTCGATCACCAGGCGCAGGCCGTGGTGGAGATCGGTGAGGTCCTTCACGTCGGCGATCCCGGTGAGCCTCTTGTCGCCGATGCCCTTCTTGATCTGCTCGATGATCTTCTCGGGCCCCACCATGTACGGCAGCTCGGTGACCACGATGCCCTGGCGGCGCGGGGTCACCTTCTCGATCCGCGCGGTGGCCCGCACCTTGAAGCTGCCCCGGCCCGTCTCGTAGGCGTCCCGGATGCTGTCCAGGCCGACGATCTTGCCGCCGCCCGGGAAGTCGGGGCCGGGAATGTGGCGCATCAGCTCGTCGAGCCCGATCCGGGGATTGCGCAGGAGCTGCGTGAGCGCCGCGACCACCTCGATCAGGTTGTGCGGGGCGATGTTGGTGGCCATACCCACCGCGATGCCCGTGGCGCCGTTGACCAAGAGGTTCGGGATGGCCGACGGCAGCACGACGGGCTCGGACTCCTTGCCGTCGTAGTTGGCCTTGAAGTCGACGGTGTCCTCGTCGAGGCCCGCGGTCATGGCCAGCGCGGGCGGCGCCATCCGGCACTCGGTGTAGCGCATGGCGGCGGGGCCCGCGTCGAGCGAGCCGAAGTTGCCGTGCCCGTCGATCAGCGGCAGCCGCATCGCCCACGGCTGCGCGATGCGCACGAGCGCGTCGTAGATGGCCCCGTCGCCGTGCGGATGCAGCGCGCCCATCACCTGGCCCACCACGCGGGCGGACTTGACGTGGGACTTGTCGGGGCGGATGCCCATCTCGTCCATCGAGAACAGGATGCGGCGCTGCACGGGCTTCAAGCCGTCGCGCGCGTCGGGCAGGGCCCGCGAGTAGATCACCGAGTAGGCGTACTCCAGGAAGCTGGACTCCATCTCGACGGTGACGTCGACGTCGACGATGTGCTCGTCGTCGGTGGGGAAGTCCTCAGCCGCCTTCTTGACCATCTGCGCGTTTCTCCTCGGCCAGTGATAACTGCGCGAGTCTATCGCCTAGACCGTCGCCGTCCTGGGCGCGCACCTCGGCCGCGGTGCTCGGGTACCAGCGGTGTCCCGTCTCCGCGACGCGGATGCCGTGGGCGAGGGCCGCCTCCCCGGGGGTGAGTTCGCGGATGGCGATGCCCCGGGCGTGTTGGGGCTGGAGGGCGGAGAACTCCGCGTACAGCTCGGGATCGTGCTGGCCGTCGTCGCCGATCAGCAGCCACCGGATGCCGGGCAGGTCCCGGGCCAGCTCGCGCAGGGCCCGGCGCTTGTGATCGGGACCCGAGCGGAACCATCCGGTGTTGGTGGGTCCCCAGTCGGTGAGCAGCATCGCGCCGTCCGGGAAGCCGTGGCGGGTCATGAACCGCCGGATCATGGGGTAGGTGTTCCAGGCTCCGGTGGACACGTAGATGATGGGTGCGCCCGGGTGGCCGGCGAGCAGCCGCTGGTAGAGACGCGCCATGCCCGGTACCGCCTGCCTGGCCTGCTCCGTCAGCACCAGCGAGTTCCAGGCGGCGAGCATCGGGCGCGGCAGCCAGGTGGACAGGATCGTGTCGTCGATGTCGGAGACGATGCCGAAGTCCACCGTGCCGTCGATCACCTGCACCTCGCAGGTGGTGCGAGCACCGGAGGCGGTCTCCAGGCTGAGGGTGTGCCAGCCGGGAGGCAGGCCGGGGTTCTTGATCCGCACGTCGAAGTAGCCGCCGCGGTCGGCCGGGGCGGTCACGCGGGTGCCGGCGGCGTCGATCGTGATCTCGCCGCCGACCCGTGCGATGCCGATGAAGTTGCGCCATCCGCGCCGGTAGAGCGCCGCGGAGGCGGCGTGCGCGAGGCCCAGGTTGTTCGGGGGGACCAGCGTCAGGCGTGCGAGCACGCGGATCTGCTCACCGGTGCCGTAGCCGGTGAACGCCGTGATCGACTCGCCCCATCCCCGGCGCAGGAGGCGGCGATTGAGCAGGCGATTGATGCGGTCTTCGATACGAGCGGCGAAGAAGGGTTTCGTCCTCATGATGACCAACCTATCGGTCGTTGCGTCGTCACCCGGTCCTCGTCTGTGCCTGACGTTAGGATATGGGGGTGCCCACTCCCCAGACCCCCTTGCCTTCAGCCCTGGTGAACGAGATCAGGGAGTGCGGCTTCTATCCCCGCTTCGTCTGCGTCACGCTGCAGGGGGCGATAGGCAACCGCGAGGTGCTGGGCTACCTGGTCCATCACGAGGCCACGTTCGTCGGCTCCAGCATCCTGCGCCACATGAACGTGATGGTGCTCACCGACCGGCATCTGGTGATCTGTCACGCCGACGAGGGCGATCCCGACTCCTCCGGGGACGCGCTGGCGACGGCGGAGATCGTGGCGCTGCGTGCGATCAACTCGGTGGCGATCACCCAGTCCGTCCGCGACCCGGAGAACAGCGACGGTCCCATCATCGTCGAGGCCTGGCTCGCGATCGCGTGGGGTGCCGCCCGGCGCATCGACCTCGGCCCGGCGATGTGCGAGGACCCCACCTGCGAGGCCGACCACGGCTACACCGGCAACATCACGCCCGACGACATCTCCATCCGGATCAGCCGCGAGGGCGACGGGGCCACCAACGCCTCCCGGCTGGTGGAGTTCGGCTCTCTGCTCCAGAGCGCGGTCGGTTGATGACCGGGTTCCGGCTGCCCGACTACGAGGGCGCCTGCATCACCAACGTGCTGCCGTCGGTGGCCGACCGCCTGGCCGGCCGGTCGCCGGCGCTCGGCGTGCCGAAGGCCCGTAAGTACGTGGTCCTTCTCGTCGACGGCTTCGGTTGGCATCAGGTGAGGCAGTACCGCGAGCACTGCGAGTTCGTCGCCCACCATCTCGGCGGCGGGAAGCTGTTGTCCACCTCCGTGCCGTCCACGACGGCCACCGCCCTCAGCTGCCTGGGCTGCGGCGTGCCTCCGGGACAGCACGGCGTTCCGGGCTACAGCTTCTTCGAGCCCGGCGTCGGTGCCGTCGTCAACGCGCTCACCTGGGAGCGCGGCCCGGAGGACGTGGCGGGTTTCCGGCAGGTTCCGACGGTGTTCGAAGAGTTGACCGTCGGGGGTTGCGCCTGCGCGGCGGTCACCTTGGCGCGGTTCGAGAACTCCGCCGCCACCCGCATCGCCTTCGGGGGCACCACCTTCTTCCCGATCACGGCCGAGGGCGACGTCGAGGAAGTCGTGGGGCTCACCGCCCGGGCCCTCCAGGACCACGACGTCGTCTACTGCTACAAGCGGCTGCTCGACTATGCCGGCCACGGTCATGGCGTGGGGTCGTGGCAGTGGCTGGAGCAGCTGGCGGCCGCCGACGATCTCGTCGCCGCGCTGGCGGGGCTGTCCTCCCCCGAGGTCTGCCTGCTGGTGACGGGAGACCACGGCATGATCAACGTGCCGCACGACCGGCGCGTCGTCGCGGAGGAGCATGGCCTCGCCGACGGGGTGCTGCTGGGCGGCGAGGGCCGGATGCGGCAGGTCTACGGCGACGATCCGGCCGCCATCGCGGCCCGCTGGTCGCGTGTCCTGGGCGAGCGGGCCCTCGTGCTGCGCCGCCAGGAGGCCATCGACGCCGGCTGGTTCGGTCCGGTGGTCACGCCGCGGTCGGCGGCGCGGATCGGCGACGTGCTGGTGGCCATGCGCGAGGACTGGGCCGTGATGTCCACCGCCTTCCCGCGCGAGCTCAGCCTCGTCGGAATGCACGGCTCCCTCACCCCGGAGGAGATGGAGATCCCGCTGCTGATGTTCGGCGGGCTCGCCTGACGCCTGGAGCTCAGACGCCGGGGCGGCTCAGCGGCTCTTGGGTGCCCTGGGGGCTCCGAACATGATCTCGTCCCAGCTGGGCACATGCGCGCGGCCGCGCTTCTGCTTGGGCTTGGCCGCGGCCTCCCCGGCGACCAGCGGCTCCTGGATGGAAGGCTCGTCCTGGGAACTGGGGGTCTGGTTGTCGGGGGTCTGGCTACGGGGCCTCTCCGTGACGGCAGGAGCCGGCTCGCTCACAGGCGGCTCTGCCGCAACGGGGCGCTCCTCCGGTGCATCGCCCTGGCCCTCCGGCGTCCGCCGCTCGGGAACGACGTCCTGCGGCTCGACCTGCGCCGCGAGATCCTGGTCGATCCCCGTGTAGATGCGCACCGAGTCCTCGGAGATGCCGCTCAGCATGTCGTAGAGCTCGTCGAGCTGCGAGGTGTCCTCGTTGGCCTCGTACATCACGCCGGGGGTGGGGATGTCGTCGCCGGGAAGGTCCGCGGGAGCGGTGTCCGGCTCGGCCACCTCACGGGTCGCGGTGGTGACCGCGCGGACGATGGCGAGATCGTCCCTCAGGTCGACGGTGTTCTCGTCGTCGGGGGTCGGCGAGCCCGCCACCTCCTCGCCGATCATCCAGCGCGCGTCCGCGTTTCCGGCGATGCTGAAGCGCCCGCGGGGATCGAAGACGAACTCCGCGGAGCGGGTCTCCGCGCCGGAGGACAGGATGCCGAGGACCCGCCAACGCAGATCCTGCTGGCGGCTGGCGTCCCAGACGATCTCGTCGGCGTCGATGCCCCGCGTCTGGAGCCGCTCGGCGACGAGTTGTCCCAGGCGACGGTGCGAACCCGCCTCGCCCCGCCGGCGAATCGTGCAGGAGAGCGCCTGCCTGGCCATGTGCTCGCGCTCGGCGATGACGGGGCCGGCGAAGGCCGCCAGCCGCGCCTGGTCCACTCCCGCTTCCGCCGCCACCTCTTCGAGCGTGGCGCCGGCGCGAATCCGCGCCTGGATCTCGCGGGGCGAAAGCGAACTGTCCATGAAAGAGTGCTCCTTCTCCGGCGGCCATGGGGTCCCAACCTCCCGCCAAACCTACCAGCGACCGCCCCGCTACGGTGCGCGTCGGCGGTGCGGCGCGGAGAACACGTCCTCGGTGGCTTGATTGCTGTGGCGGATGTGGTACACATATCCGCGAGCGTGACGAAAGGACTGGCATGGCTACTGATTACGATGCCCCTCGCAAGACCGACGAGGAGATGAGCGAGGATTCGCTGGAAGAACTCAAGTCGCGCCGCGCGGACAAGAACTCCGGCAAGGTCGACGAGGACGAGGTCGAGGCGGCCGAATCCTTCGAGTTGCCGGGGGCGGACCTCTCGCACGAGGAACTGACGGTTCGCGTCCTGCCCCGCCAGGCCGACGAGTTCACCTGTTTCTCGTGTTTCCTGGTGAAGGCCCGCAGCCAGCTCGCCGAGAGCCGCGACGGCCAGGACTACTGCGTGGACTGCGTGTAACACGCGCACGAGAGCGAGAGGGCGTGCCCCGGGGACGAATCCCTGGGGCACGCCCTCTCGCTCATGCGCGGCTGTTCTTGCGCGGCGGGTGAACTCAGTCGAGCTTGTTGAACAGGCGGCCGGGCGCCTTCGCCCCCGTCGCCTTCACCCAGTGCCGCGACATATAGCGGTTCATCGTCAACTGTGCGACGCCGACGCCCAGCCCGCTGGCCAGCGCCCAGATCAGGGCCTGGGACAGCGGCGTGTCGGGGTCGTTCGGGTCTGGGGGAGTCTCGCCGGTGCTGGCCTCCCATATCTTGGTCACCAGCTTTTGCGCGGCGATGGTCGTGACGGCGCCGAGTACTCCGGCGTAGATCTTCCAGATCATCTTCTGGGTCAGCTGCATGTCGTCTGCCTCCTGGGTGCCCATTATGCCTGCGACGGCAACGCCCGGGTAGATTGTCCGGGTGAGGTTTAGCGAACGAGTGGGCGCGCCCTGGTGGTGGTGGGCCCTGGGAGCGTTGTTGGCGGCCACCCTCATCGGGGCGGTTCTGGCCTATGTGGACGCCTGGACCGCGCTCGCGTTCTCGGTGGCGGTGGTCCTCGGCGGCGCGGCGCTGCTCGTCGGCTACACGCTGAAGGTCCAGGTCGACGACGAGGCGCTGACCGTCGGGCGCAACCGGCTGGAGGGCCGCTACATCGCGGACGCGGAGGCCTTCGACGGCGAGGCCGCGCGCCGGGTGACCGGTCCCGAGGCCGACAGGACGGCCTTCCTGCAGACCCGCCCATATGCCGGCGGGATCGTGCGCGTCACGCTGGACGATCCCGCGGACCCCCACGGGTGCTGGCTGATCAGCACTCGGCACCCGAAGGAGCTGGCAGAGGCAGTGAGGACCATGTGTGAGGAGGACGGTGTCGTGAGGAGGATGATGTCATGAACCGGATCACGATCGAGACGGTGGCCGATCAGCGGCACCTTCCCGTCTACGCGCGGACGGGAGACGCCGGGGCAGACCTGCGCTGCACCGAGCCGGTGGAGCTCGCCCCCGGGGAGCGCCGCCTGGTGGGCACCGGCGTGCGGATCGCGCTGCCGGAGAACCAGGTCGGCCTGGTGACCCCGCGGTCGGGCCTCGCGGCGAGGGCCGGGCTCAGCATCGTCAACTCACCTGGCGTGATCGATTCGGGGTATCGCGGAGAGATCAAGGTGTGCCTGATCAACCTCGACCCCAGCCGGAGCATTCGGCTCGAGGAGGGCGACCGGATCGCCCAGCTCGTGGTGCTGCCGTTCTCCACGGCCGTCTTCCTGCCCGTAGACGGGCTCGATGAGACCGAGCGGGGTGCGGGTGGCTATGGTTCTACAGGCGGAAGCCAAGTGTTGAGCGGAGAGACGAAGTGATTTTCGGACGAAAGAAGGCGGGCGAGGCGGCGAAGCCGAAGCCCGAGGCGCAGGTCCCGGTGGAGCAGGAGCCGGCGGCCGAGGCGGTCGCGGACCTGCCCGGAATACCGGCCGACGTGCAGGCCACTTGGCGCGAGTGGGATGCCAAGGTCTCCCGCGACGAAGGCCCCTTCGACATCACCGAGGTCGACCTGGAGGCCGACGACGTGAAGCGTCTCGATCTGGGCGCTCTCATCGTCACGCCGTTCCCGCAGATGAACCTGCAGCTGCAGGTCGACAAGGAGCGCACCCGCGTGCAGGCGATCCTGGTGGGCGACGGCGCGTCGATGATCGAGGTGACGCTGTTCGGCGCTCCGGCGAAGTCGTCGATCATTCCCGAGACCCGGGGCGGGATGATCGACGCGACGGCGAAGGCCAAGGGCAGGATCGCCGTCGCCAACGGCCCGTTCGGCACGGAGATCCGCCGGGCGCTGCCCATCACCGATCCCCAGGGCAATCCCGCGTTGCATGTCTCGCGGACGTGGCTGGTGGAAGGCCCCAGCTGGATGCTGCGCGGCGTCCTGATGGGGAAGGCGGCCATGGAACCGGCCAACCTCGACGCGTCGCTGACGCTGTACGAGTTCTTCGCCAACCTCGTCGTGCGCCGGGGGCACGCTCCCGTCGCGCCGGGCGGTCTGATCGCGATGACCATGCCCACCCAGGAGCCCTCTTCACACGGAGCCTGACGCGATGACCAAGACGATGGGGGACCGACTGAAACGGTTCTTCTGGAGCCCGGAGCAGCTTGAGGCCGAGGACCTGCAAGAGGCCTCGAAGAGCTGCGGCGCCACACCCCTGGCCGCTTGCCGCCCCCGGCAGCGGGTGACGGTGCGCGGCACCATCGCCTCCGTGACCAGCGGCGACCGGCACGGCTGGCTGACCGCCGAAGTGAGAGACGGCACCGGCAGCGTGCAGCTGATCTGGATGGGCCACAGCGAGATCCGGTGCGTGCTCCCGGGCCGCAGCATCAAGGCCAGCGGCTGCACCACGGAGTTGGACGGGCGCCTCGCGATCTACAACCCCGAGTTCGAGATGCTCATCTAGTGGTTGTGTCGTCGTCCTGCTCGAACATCGCGGAGAGCTCCTCTTCGGCCTCCTGGGTCGTGATGAACAGCAGTTCGTCGCCGCCTTCGATCGCGCGCTCGCGGTCGGGCGTGAGCGGGGCACCGTCGCGGATGATGGCGCTGAGCACGACGTCGCGCGGCAGGGCGAGGTCCTTGACCAGCGTGCCGACGAACCGGGAGTCGTAGGGCAGCGTCACCTCGGAGAGGTGCGTCGTGGACTTGTTGAAGCTGAATAGCCGGATGAGGTCTCCCGTGGAGACCGCTTCCTCGACCAGCGCCGACATCAGGCGCGGCGTCGAGACCGCGACGTCCACCCCCCACATGTCGTCGAAGAGCCATTCGTTGTCGGGCCTGTTCACGCGCGCGACCGTGCGGGGCACCCCGAACTCTGTCTTGGCCAGCAGCGCGTGGACGAGGTTGGACTTGTCGTCGCCGGTGGCGGCGATCGCGACGTCGTAGGTGTCGAACTCGGCGTCCTCCAGGGTCTGCAGCTCGCAGGCGTCGGCCCGCAGCCACTGCGCCCCGGGCACCAGATCGGGGGTGACCGAGCGGATGTTGCGTTCGATCAGCAGCACATGGTGGCCGTTGGCCAGCAGTTCCCGGGCGATCGACACTCCGACGTTGCCCGCCCCGGCAATAGCGACGCGCATGATGGCTTCAGTCCTTTCGCGGGGGCTGGGCGAAGATGGTCTCCACCTCGTCGGTGCGGGCCGTCTCGCAGGCGACGTAGATCAGGTCGCCGTCCTGACAGACGGTATCGGCGGTGGGGACGAAGCCCTGGCCGACGCGCAGCACGAAGGGGATCGGCACCCGGGCCGCCTGCTGCAGCTCGCCGATCCGGCGGCCGCGCCAGCCGCGGTGAACATGCACTTCGAGCAGGCGCGCGTTCCCGGACGGATCCCGCCACACGGGCTCAGAGCCCTCCGGGAGCAGCCGCCGCAACACTTGGCCCACCGTCCACTTCACGGTGGCGACCGTCGGGATGCCCAGGCGTTCGAAGACCGCCGCGCGGCCCTGGTCGTAGATCCGGGCCACCACGTTCTTGACGTGATAGATGTCGCGGACCACGCGAGCGGCCAGGATGTTCGAGTTGTCGCCGGAAGACACCGCCGCGAAGGCGTCGGCGTTGCGGATGCCGGCCTCCTCCAGAACGTCGCGGTCGTATCCCACGCCGGTGACGGTCTGCCCGCGGAAGCCCTCGCCCAAGCGGTCGAACGCGGCCGGCTCGATGTCGATGATGGCGACGTGGTGACCGCGCTTGTCGAGGCCTCTGGCCAGCATGGCGCCCACACGACCGCACCCCATGATCACGATGTGCATCCGTCCTCCTTCAGCGCGACGCTAGCACCCTGGGCGTCCGGGCGGTACCACCACCCCTCACCTGCGTCGACCCGGAACGGCGTCGGGGATAGAGTTCGTCTGTGAGTGTGCTCAATGCGGTCAAACGCATGCTGGTCGGTCGTCGGATCGCCAATGCCCAGGAGGGGAAGACTCTGCTGCCCAAGCGCCTCGCGCTGCCGGTCTACGCCTCCGACGCGCTCAGCTCGGTCGCCTACGCTCCGGACGAGATCCTGATCACGCTGTCCCTGGGGGGCATGGCGGCGTTCATGTTCTCCTGGCCGATCGGGCTGGCCGTCTCGGCGCTGATCGCGATCGTGGTGCTCAGCTACCGGCAGACCGTCTGGGCCTACCCGAAGGGCGGGGGCGCCTACGAGGTGGTCAACGCGAACCTGGGCAAGAAGGCCAGCCTCACGGTCGCCTCGGCGCTCCTGGTCGACTACACGCTCACGGTGGCGGTGTCGGTCTCCGCCGGTATCCACAACGCCGAGGCCATGCTGCCGTGGCTCGAGGGGCGGGAGGCGCTGGTCGCGGTGGCGGTGATCGCCGTCATGGCCCTGGTCAACCTGCGCGGCATCCGCGCCTCCGGGCGCACGTTCGCCTTTCCCACCTACATCTTCATCGGCTCGATGCTGCTCATGGTGGCCATCGGGCTGTTCCGCATCCTGGCGCTGGGCGAGCCGCTCCGGGCGGAGACCGCCGATCTGGAGGTGGTCGCCCCCGATGGCTCCGAGACGCTGGCGGGCCTGGCGCTGGTGGCCGTCGTGGCGCGGGCCTTCTCCTCCGGCTGCGCGGCGCTGACCGGCGTCGAGGCCCTCGCCAACAACGTGCCGAACTTCCGTCCCCCGAAGTCGCGCAACGCCGCCTCCGTGCTCGCCTGGCTCGGCGGGCTGGCGATCGCCATGCTCGTCGGCATCATCGCGCTCGCGAACCTCACCCAGGTGCGGCTGATCGACGAGCTGACCGGCACCCACTTCGTCGACGCGGACGGCAACACCATCCACTCGGGCGCCACGACGGTGACCGGGCAGCTCGCGCGCACGGTGTTCTCGGACTGGTTCCAGCCCGGCTTCTACATCGTCGTCTCGGCCACCATCCTGGTGCTGCTCCTGGCGGCGAACACGGCGTTCAACGGGTTCCCGTCGCTCGCATCGATTCTGGCCAAGGACGGCTTCCTGCCGCGCCAGCTGCACTCCCGGGGCGACCGCCTGGCGTACTCCAACGGCATCCTCACCCTCGCCCTGGCCGCCGCAGTCTTCGTGCTGGTGTTCAACGCCTCCGTCACGGCGCTGATCCAGCTGTACATCATCGGCGTGTTCCTCTCCTTCACCGCCAGCCAGGTCGGGCTGATCGTCCACTGGACGCGCGTGCTGAAGATGACGACGAGCAAGCCGACGCGGTGGCGCTACCAGCGCGCCCGGGTGATCAACACCATCGGGGCGACGTCCACCGCCTTCGTGCTCGTCGTGGTGCTGGTGTCGAAGTTCGCCCATGGCGCCTGGCTGGCCCTCGCGACGATGGCCGGGCTCTACCTCCTCATGCTCGGCATCTCGAAGCACTACGACAACGTGGCCGCGGAGGTGGCGATCACCTCCGATTCCGACCTGGCGCTGCCCAGCCGGGTGCGCGCCGTGGTGCTGGTGCTCCAGGTGAACCTGCCCGTCGCCAAGGCGATCGCCTTCGCCAAGGCCGTGCGACCCACGTCGCTGACGGCCGTCGCGGTGTCGGTCGACGACGAGGAGACCGAGCAGCTGCTCCTGGAGTGGAACAAGCAGGACTTCGGCGTGCCGCTGCGAGTGATCGCCTCCCCCTACCGCGAGACCAGTGGCCCGTTCCTCAAGTACGTCGCGGACCTGCGCTCCGAGAACCCCCGCGACGTGGTGTCGGTCTACATCCCCGACTTCGTCGTCGGGCACTGGTGGGAGAACATGCTGCACAACCAGACCTCGCTGCTGATCCGCACCCGCCTGCACTTCATGAAGGGCGTGATGATCATCAGCGTCCCCTACCAGCTGCGCTCCTCCGCCCGGGCGAGGGACCGGTTGAAGTCGGCCGCCGAACCGAGATGAGCGAAGCCCAAGTCCCAAAACCTCGTCGGATGGCCCTTGAATGCCGTGCCTCCAGAGGAGGCGCAAACGCCGGCGCAAGGATGACCACGAGCTACCGCTGTTGCATCAGCCGATGACCGATTGGCTTACGTCGATTCATGCTGCGAGAGAATCTAGCATGCTAAGATCAGGATCCGATGTGCTTCGAACGGAACCGCCGGCGGTTCCGGCGGCTGGGAGGAGGTGACCTTTGAAGAAAGCCCGCGTCCTGATCGACATGGATGGTGTACTTGTCGAGAATGTGGAATTTGAGTTGGCGGTAACGGAGTATATAGTAGGCGAACTTGCTGCAGGTCGACGGATTGCCCATTCGGGCGCGGCCGCGCTGTGGCGAGAGGAACTGCTTTCCACAAAAGGGGATCCGCGATGGTATGACTATGATTTTCACAGTGAAAGGTTAGGGGTTCGGCCGATCGCCCTTGAGGCGCATCGTCTACTTAAGCCGCTGTTGAGTCTTGTTGAGGGTGCCGATGAGACTCTTTGTTTCCTTCGGGACAACAACATAGAAACAGCTATCGTTTCTGACGCGATGAGTTGGGTTGTTCGCTTTAAGATGGAAGCATTGAATCTGAGTGTTCCAGATCTGGTTCTTACATCAGAGTCGGCAGGAGCGCCCAAGAAAGACTCCGCCTTCTGGATTGACTACAAGGATCGTTTTGGTTCTGGCGCCTCGGTGCTCTACGTGGATAACCGCTATGATAATCTCGCTGTTGCGGATTCTGTCCTTGGGGGACATGTGGCTTTGGGATGGTTCGCGAGGGAGGAGCATGTTATGACGATTGCTGGATTCCTCGATGGACGAGACGGTGACATTGGAGCGACGGAGATCCTCGATCATCGCAGCTTGATCGCCTGGATGTCGTCTCATTTGGATTTACCCGCCTCTTCTTAGTCTGCACCGCTGAGGTTGTCGGTTCCTCGCGGTCGGACATAGTTCCAGCATTGAGGGTTATTCACATCCCGTCTCCATGCGACGACGGTGCTTGTCGGGAACGGTTTTACCGGGCGTCGGTCGACTCCGTGAGTAAGCGTCATTGAGGGTTATTCAAAACTGAGTTTGAAGAATTCGAGGGCGATGGCGGTGGTGATGTTTTCTCTGAAGGCGGGGAAGGGTCTGCTGTAGTCGGTGTGCAGGATGCGCCAGGTTTTCAGGTTCGCGATGGTTCGTTCCACGACGGCACGGATCGTTGCGATCTGGGTGAGGCCTGTTGTACGATATGATCGTAATTAAACAAGATCAGCGTGTCTAGCCCCGAAACTCGGATACCGATAATATCATTCATAGATGAAGATCATTGAAGTCACCACGGAAGAGAAGGCCGTGTTGATGCGGTGGAAGAAACGCTCCGACACGCTCATTCTGGTACGAATGAAAGCAGAAGCTGTTCTTTACGCCTCCCGCGGGGTGTCGGTGAACATCATCGCGGAGTTGGTGGACCGCACCGAGAAAACTGTACGAGGCTGGTTGGTGGATTGGCAGGCGACCCGGCTGTGTTCGGTGGTCACCGGACACGCGGGTAACGAGAACGCCGCGAAACTCACCCGCCGCCAGAAGGATGAGGTGAAAGCCCTGCTGGGGGCGAAGCCCTCCGGTGCAGGGGTCACGGCCGAGTTCTGGGACGTGCCCGCGCTGCGGGATGTGGTGAAGATCTGGTTCGACGTGACCTACGCCTCCGACTCGTCCTACCACCTGCTGCTGCACCTGTGCGGGATGAGTTTCAAACTGCCCGACCCGTTCGACAAACGACGCGACGAGACCCAGATCACGGCGCGGATGGAACAGATCCGACGCCAGGTCGCCCGGCTGTTGGCCGATGGGTACGAGGTGTACACCGTCGACGAGGTCCGGGTCGAGCATGAGGCCGAGACCCGTCGGATGTGGTTGCCGCGGGGGCAGCGCTCCAAGCTGTTCGTGGATCGGAAACGGGCAGCGTGTTCGTTCTTCGGGGCGTTGAGTCTGACCAGCAAGAAGATGAAGATCTATCCGATCGAGGGCCAGCAGACCGCCGAGCAGATCCAGTTGGCGTTGGAACGCCTGCAACGAGACACCGTGCAGGCGAAGATCGCGGTGGTGTTGGACAACGCTGGGTTCCATCACGCGAAAGCTCTGGCCGCGTAGTACCAGCCGGGACAGGTGTTGGAGCGGATCACCCCGATCTACCTTCCCCCGTATGCGCCGGATCATAACCCGACCGAGCATGTGTGGAACGCCGCGAAGGGGCATATCGCGAACCTGCAACGCGTCACCGCGGAGGAAACCTTTGGTGCGTACCTGTCGTATATCAACAGTCGGGAGTTCGACTACGACTTCGAACACCTCCCGATCTGACACGACAGCCGGTTTTGTTTAATTCCGGCCATACACGGGAGAACCTGTTCTTGAGCATTTGAGTCTAGTGGCCCAATTATCTCAAGGGCGGATTCTTTTTTGTGTTTGGACAGGCCGGTGGTCAGGGAATGTTTTTAGGGTTCAATTCAAGGAATTTGAATAAGCCTCGTTAGTTCGATCCTATTTGCGCCTGGCGGCGAAGATAGAGTTCTCTTCGAACACGGCCTTTTAGGGATGTCAAGAAATTCTGCCTATGCTCTGTCGCGAAGCGACGAATAGGCCTTAAGGCGAGAGCGCTTGAAACGGCGGACAGTGCAAACCCTGCATATGCTAGAAATGTTGCGGGCTGCAATGCAATGGAGGAGAAGGCGAGACTTATGGAAGATGTTATCAACTCGGCCTTATATTCGCGCCACACCCTCGGGAGTACCTTTAGGCGGACATGATCGGCCGCGATTTCGAGTTCTCGCGCAAATGAATCTGCCTCCTGGATAATGGCGATGTTCATGTCGGATCGCAAATTCGTGTACTCGTTGACAAATTTAGTCCAATCTGGATCGGTGCGGAGTCTAACTATGAAATCTTCAACCTCGGGTGAGGGATCTAATCTTAATGTTCGTGATGCTCGCTCCCCGAAAACGTACTCAACCACCTTCCAGAAGAGGGTAGGGTCGTATGGGTGTATAATTGGATCGTCGGGGTCTAGTGTTCCTAGACCGGCAACCACGTAGTTCTCGTCTACGTTTGCACGGTAGTAGAGAGTAAGTAGTCTTGTGTGAAAATATGGGCTTGCTGCGAGTTTGCCTAGCCCGCGACGAATGAGAAACTGTCTTATCGAATCGAGGGACACGAGTGGTGCCCCACTTACGAAACCAACTAGTGAGTTGACTGCTTTCTTTGCTTGTGTATTGTTGGATTCGTCGCCAATAGCTGCATGTATCTGCTCGCGAAGAGAATTGCCGCCGACGATTGTTGGGCCAAGGTCTCTGCGTAACAGGTCCCTAAACATCTTGTCTCTGCTTGCCGTGAAAGTAGCGGCCCTAAAAGACCCGAAAGAGTGATCTAGAGAGACCGCTTCTTTTTGCAGGCGTCCAGCCCAACGTTGGTACTGCCCAAGTTCTCCTGTTGGGGTATGGCTGGAACGTCTCGAAGGGGTTAGGGAGTCTATGCGCTGGTTCATATAGTCAACGAGAGAAGAGGAGTCGCCTAAGGCGGCTTGAGTGTAAGGCGGACGTAGGATTTGACTCGCCTCGCGAACGAAGAGAGAATGTGTCATATCTGATTGCCAAATATAGGCGGGATGGACTAATAGAGATGGTGCCAGCAGGTAGTAACAGCGCGTGCGGGCTCGTACTGAGTCAAGGGTCAAGGAGGCGGCGTTTTGGTAGTCGTCGTCGAATTCGGCGATAAATACCGGGAGCCTATCCATCTACTTGGCCGTGCTGATGTTGATGGTCGCAAGGCGATGTGGTAGAAGGCAGAAGTAAGTCGTGTGGGTGAACGCCCAGGGCGTCGGCCAAGTCCTCTAGTCGGTCGGTCATCAGGCTGCGCCTGCCGTTTTCGACTTGAACAAGAAATGGGCGGTCCATGCCAGCTGCGAGGGCCAGCTGCTCCTGCGTCATCCCGGCTCGGCGCCGCAAGAACCTCAATCGGGTTCCGAACCGGAGCCGTCGCTGTGCCCGCCTAGCAGCGATTTCTGGGGTCAAGTGTGTAGTCGGGGTTGGCATAGTCGGGATAATTGCGGAAAGGAGCGCTTTGTGCTGTTGGACTGGTCCAACAGTCCCATGAAGTGCCGCTGGGCAGGGTCCCAAGACAGGGTTCCGTCATTGTTGTGTTTTAGCTTGTCAGGAGTAGTTTGATGGCCCTGTCCACGTGTCTGGCGGTGTGTCTGAGGGCTTTGGCGATGTTCGTGGCACCGGCAAGCCGGTGGAGGCTGATCGCGAGGTTGCGTAGCGCGGCCATCATCGCCGGGCCGGTACCGGTGCGCAGTCGGGACCGGTCCTCGTCGTTATGCCGACATCGGCATAACGACGATCAGGGCTCTCCACTTAACCGGAGTGATGCTGGTCAGTGGCGTCGCCAGGGGCGGGCGGCACGGGGTCGGTTGACGCTGGGCGGGTGACCGGTCGCTCCGGGCGGTCGAGGAGGAACGGCACGCGGGCGGGACTGCTTGACCAGCTGGCGGTAACGCACCGGATCGTGACCGACGGCCAGTTCAAGCACGCGGTAGAACAGCAGGCCGCGGCTGCGTGAGCGGCGCCGGTTGAACCGGAAGCAGAACTCGTCCAGGTACCCGGGCAGGTGATCGACCTCGACCGCGCCCTGGTGGGTGGACAGGAGCCACCGCTTGGCCAGCGAGGCGACACGATGCACGCCGGGCAATAGCTTGTCGATGTCCTCACCCAGAGCCTTGGCGGCGCGCTGACTGCGCCGGTCATGGGTGTAGCCGAGCCGGTCGATACCCAGGTACCCGTTCCAGCCGTCAGTGATCACCACCGATCCAGGGGCGATCGTGTCGGTGATGAACGCGTGCAACGTCTTGGCGGTGCCGTCCGGGATGATGCGCATCCGGCAGCGTCCAAAGCCCATGGGTGACTTGACCTCTACCGCGACGACGACCAGCACCTTCTTGCCCTTGGCCCGCCCACCGGACAGGCCGGCTTCCTCTCCGCCGATGTAGGTCTCATCGACCTCCACCTGTCCAGCCAGCAGCTCTCGCCCGGGCCGGATCAGCACCGAGCGCAGGCGGTGCAGCATCGCCCACGCGGTCTGGTACGAACCAATCTGCAACGTGCGCTGCAGGCCCAGTGCGGAGATCCCGTCCTTGGCGGTCGCGAACGACCAGCACGCGTGGAACCACACCGTCAGCGGGTTGCGCGTCCGGTCAAAGACGGTGCCAGCGGTCACCGATGTACGGTGCCCGCAGGCCCTGCACTCCCAGCGTCCGTCGCCCAGCTGCCGGCCACCGACATGGCCGCGCTCGTCGCAGACGAATCCGTCGGGCCAGCGCAGCCAGGCCAGGTAGTCCCGGCAGTCCGCGTCAGTGCCGAACCATGCGAGGAACTCACCCACAGATCGTGGGTAGTCCCGTCCCGCCTGGAGCATGATCACCGGCCTCCTTTACGGCGGCGCCCTGATAGACCGGCTTCAGGGCTCGGCTGGTCTTGTCCCAGTCCTGCCGGGCCGCGTAGCGGAAGTTGTTGCGCATCAGATGAACAACATAGGTTTGCACGATCGTCTGCGACCACACCGTGTTCACGGCGTCGGGCAGGCCAGTCAGGTCGTCACACACCAGCATCAAGACGTCCTGGACGCCGCGGTCCTTGATCTCGGTCAGGACCTGGAGCCAGTACTTCGCGCCCTCCCCACCGTCATCGCACCACACAGACCGAGGATGTCCCGGTTCCCCTCGCTGGTCACAGCCAACGCGACGTAGATCGGCCGGTTCGCGACCTGCCCGTCACGGACCTTCACATGGATCGCGTCGATGAACACCACCGGGTCCAACGGCCGGTTCTGCCACGCGGCCATCCCGTCGAGGACCTTGTCTGTGATCGTCGAGATCGTGGTCTTCGACACCTCCGACCCGTACACGTCCGCCAAGTGGGCGGCGATGTCACCGTGGGTCATCCCACGGGCCGACAGGGACAGCACGATGTCCTCGATCGCGCCAAGCCGACGCTGCCGCTTCGCCACGATCTGAGGCTCGAACGTGCCGGCCCGGTCCCGCGGCACGTCGATCATGATCGGGCCGGCCTTGCTGGTCACGGTCTTCGACCGGGTCCCGTTGCGGGCGTTCCCATCCGTCGAGGCGCCGCGTTCGTGCTTGTCGTAGCCGAGGTGGTCGGTGATCTCGCCCTCAAGCGCGGACTCGACCACCAGCTTGGTGAGCTCGGCCAGCAGACAGTTCTCGCCATCGATCGACAAGCCCTTCCCGCGGGCATCAGCAACCAGCTGCGCAACTAACGATCGGTCAACCACAGGCGACGGGGACAGGGTGCTCACAGGCTGCTCCTCGGGCATCTCACTCAAGGCCACCAGGGCCGTGTCTACAGGGGTACTCATCATGTAACTCCTTGATCCGAGTTACACCGTTGACCGTACGGTCCCAGATCAGCGGCAGGCTCTGCGGAGCACCCGGGCCAGCCATTTTGCTCCATCTCAGACGGTAACCCATTAGGGTGAACGGGTAGGTAAATACCCGTATGTCGGCGGATGACGTGTAATCTCTTGACGTCAAGAGATATTCGGGATGGTAGCCACCAGAAGGAGTCAGATGAGCCTCAACAGCTTCGGGTCCAAGTCGGCCCTCGAGGTCAACGGAACCTCGTACGAGATCTTCCGCATCGATCAGGTGGAGGGGCACGAGAAGCTGCCCTTCAGCCTGAAGGTGCTGCTGGAGAATCTGCTGCGCACGGAGGATGGGGCCAACATCACCCGCGACGACATCGCCACCCTGGGCAACTGGGACGCCGCGGCCGAGCCCAGCCACGAGATCCAGTTCACGCCCGCGCGCGTGATCATGCAGGACTTCACGGGCGTGCCCTGCGTCGTCGACCTGGCGACCATGCGCGAGGCCGTCGTCGCACTGGGCGGAGACCCCGCCAAGGTCAACCCGCTGTCTCCGGCGGAGATGGTGATCGACCACTCGGTCATCGCCGAGGTCTTCGGCATCGCGTCGGCCTTCGAGCAGAACACCGACATCGAATACCAGCGCAACCGGGAGCGCTACCAGTTCCTGCGCTGGGGCCAGACCGCCTTCGACAACTTCAAAGTCGTCCCCCCGGGCACCGGCATCGTGCATCAGGTCAACATCGAGCACCTGGCGCGCGTGATCTTCCCCCGTGAGGTCGACGGCGTCCTCCAGGCCTACCCCGACACCTGCGTCGGCACCGACTCGCACACCACCATGGTCAACGGCCTCGGCGTCG
>DAOLFC010000179.1:0-5347 GCA_035326505.1 Arachnia sp. | reverse complement strand
ATCCTGCAATCCGCCAGCCGTATACGGCTGGCGGATTGCAGGATCGCTGGCGTCGGCGGTCTATGGCAGGCGTCGAGCAGGACCGCAGGCGTCGGCGGTCTACGGCAGGCGTCGAGCGGCTCGACGGCGGAGGAGCTTGACGGTCTCCTCGAAAGCCAGCACGGCGACGCCCGCACCGACGGCGAGCGCCCAGTGCGCGAGCGTGATCGACGTGGTGTCGAAGGCGTGCTGCAGCGCCGGCACCTCCACGACGAGCACCTGCGCCGCCGTCGCACCGGCCAGCGAGATCCACAGCCATCGGTTGGTGAACAGGTGGTCGAAGGCGCTGGCCAGATCGGAGCGGCTGTTCAGCGCGTTGAACAGCTGCATGAACACCAGAGCGGTGAACATCGTGGTCCTGGCGACGTCGAGCTGGCTCTCCACCGGGGCAAGGTGCTCCATCCCGGTGAGCAGCCCGCCGGGCAGCGTGAGATCGAGCACGATCAGGCTGAGCAGGCCCATCACCAGGCCGATGCCGATGATCCGGCTCCACATGTGGGCGTCGATGATCCGGTCGTTCACGCCGCGCGGCTTCCGCAGCATGACGTCGTCGATCTCCGGATCGACGCCCATCGCCAGGGCCGGGCCGGAGTCGGTGACCAGGTTGATCCACAGGATCTGGGTGGCCAGCAGCGGCACGACGGCGGCACCGGGATTCGCGGGATCGGCCAGCCCGATCACGCCCGCGAGCACGACGCCGAAGAAGACGGTGGCCACCTCGCCCATGTTCGAGCTGAGCAGGTAGCGGATGAACTTCTTGATGTTGTCGAAGATCACCCGGCCGCGCCGCACGGCGGCCACGATCGTCGCGTAGTTGTCGTCGCCGAGGATCATCTCCCCGGCCTCCTTGGTCACCTCGGTGCCGGTGATGCCCATCGCGATGCCGATGTCGGCGGACTTCAGTGCGGGGGCGTCGTTGACGCCGTCGCCGGTCATGGCGACGATCTGCCGGTTGGCCTGCAGCGCGTCGACGATGCGCAGCTTGTGCTCCGGCGAGACGCGGGCGTACACCCGGGTCTCCTTCACCGCCTCGGAGAGACGGGACTCATCCATCGCCTCCAGCTCGCGGCCGGTCACCGCGACGACCTCCTGACCGTCCTCGACGATGCCCAGATCAGAGGCGATCCGGGCGGCGGTGACGGGGTGGTCGCCGGTGATCATCACGGTCTCGATGCCGGCGCGGTGCGCGTCGGCGATGGCTTCCGCGGCCTCCTGGCGGGGCGGGTCGATGATGCCGACGACTCCGGCGAAGATCAGGTCTCGCTCGGCCTGCTCGTCGAAGGCGTCCTCGTCCTCGGCCCGCGCCTCCCGGAAGGCGACGCCCAGGGTCCGGTAGCCCTGCGCGCTGAGCGCGACGACGACGCGCTCCCACTCCGCGCGGCGCGGGTCCGTGAGGGGACGCGTGCTGCCCGTCACGAACTCCTCGGTGCATCGGCCGAGCAGCACATCGGGTGCGCCCTTGGCCATCACGCCGGCCCCGCCCTGACCGTCGCGGACCAGCACCGACATCAGCTTGCGCTCGGAATCGAAGGGCGCCTCGGCCAGGCGCGCGGCATTCGCCACGATGTCGCCGGCCCCGTCGACCTTGGGCACGGCCACCAGGAAGGCGGCCTCGGTGGGATCTCCTTGAATCTGCCACTGGCCCTCGGTCTCCGAGAGTTGGGCGTTGCCGGCCACGGCGCCGACGGCCAGGACGAGGCGCGCCTCGCCCAGCACCGCCCCGGGATCACCGTCGACCACCTCGGCCTCGCCGACGGGCTCATATCCGGTGCCGGACAGCTCGGTACGCCCGGAGGCGGTGACGATCTCGCGCAGCGTCATCTCGTTGCGCGTGAGGGTGCCCGTCTTGTCGGAACAGATCACCGAGACCGAGCCGAGCGTCTCCACCGACTCCAGGTCCTTCATCACGGCGTTGCGGCGGGCCATCGCCTGCACGCCGATCGCCAGCACGAGGGACAAGATCGCGGGCAGGCCCTCCGGCACCGCGGCCACCGCCAGCGACACGCCCATCAGCAGGATCTCGACGCCCTCCTCCGCGGAGTCGACGCCGTTGACCAGTGCCACCACCGCCATCACGCCGATCGCGATCAGGATCACCAGCAGGCCGAGCGCCTTCGAGATCTTGGCGATCTCCACCTGCAACGGGGACGGATCATCCCTGGTCTCGTCGAGCAGGGTGGCGATCTTGCCCACCTCCGTGGCCATGCCGGTGCCGGTGACCACCGCCCGGCCGACGCCCCGCGTCACCGCGGTGCCCTTGAAGACCATATTGCGGCGGTCGCCCAGCTGGGCGGGGCCGGACAGCGCCCCGGGATCCTTGGCCACGGCCTCGGACTCCCCGGTGAGGGAGGCCTCCTGCACCCGCAGCGCCGACGCGGCGAACAGCCGGGCGTCGGCCCCGACGGCATCGCCCTCGGCGAGGACCAGCACGTCGCCCGGCACGATCTCGGCCGACGCGACGTCGGTGAGCACGCCGTCGCGCAGCACGGTGGCGTGGGAGGCGGTCATGTCGGCGAGGGCGGCCACCGCGTCGGCGGCCTTGTTCTCCTGGACGAACCCGATCACGGCGTTGGCCAGCACGATGGCGACGATCACCACCGCGTCGATCGGGAGGCCCGAGGCGCCGTCCAGAGCCCAGGCAGCGATCGAGATGACGATGGCCGCCAGCAGCAGGTAGACCAGCGGATCGGCGAACTGGCGCAGGAAACGACGCCAGGCGGGCTCGCCGTCGACGGAGCGCAGCTCATTGGGGCCGTAGCGTTCGAGGCGAGCGGAGGCCTCCGCCGAGGTGAGCCCCCGCCCGACGTCGACCTCGCCGGCGAGCGCCACCTGCTCAGCGGCGACGAGGGACGGATCCTGTTCTCTGACGCTGAGCGGAGCGGTCACCGCGAATCAGCCCTTTCGTACCTTCTCGCCTTTGGCCCTGGCCATGTCGCGCAGCGCGAGCTGGAAGTCGACCATCCGGTCTCGCAGCGCCTCGTCGTGGATGCCCAGCATCCGCACGGCCAGCAGGCCCGCGTTGCGGGCGTTGCCGATGGACACCGTGGCCACCGGCACGCCGGCCGGCATCTGCACGATGGACAGCAGCGAGTCCATGCCGTCGAGGTGCTTCAACGCCACCGGCACCCCGATCACCGGCAGGGGCGTGAGCGCGGCCAGCATCCCGGGCAGGTGCGCGGCCCCGCCGGCGCCGGCGATGATCACCTTGACCCCCCGGCCATGGGCCTCACGGCCGAAGGCCACCATGTCCTCCGGCATCCGGTGCGCGGAGACGACGTCGGCCTCGAAGGGGACGCCGAACTCGCTCAGGGCGTCGGCGGCGGCCTTCATCGTCGGCCAGTCGGAATCGGAGCCCATCACGATGGACACGAGCGGGGCGGCGTCAGGCATTGGGGTCTCCCATCAGGTAGCCGGCGGCGTGCCGGGTGCGACGCAGCACGTCGTCGAGGTCGGAACCGAAGGCGGTGACGTGGCCCACCTTGCGGCCCGGCGTCACCTCCTTGCCGTAGAGGTGGACGCGGATGGCGCGGTCGCGGGCGAAGACGTGCTGCAGGGCGCCCGTCAGGTCCGGCTCGCCGCCACCCAGGACGTTGGTCATCACGACGTGCTCGGCGCGCGGCTCCGGGGAGCCGAGCGGCAGGTCCAGCACCGCGCGGATGTGGTTCTCGAACTGGCTGGTGAGGGCCCCGTCGATGGTCCAGTGGCCGGTGTTGTGGGGGCGCATGGCCAGCTCGTTGACGACGATCCGGCCGTCGGGCGCCTCCATCAGCTCCACCGCGAGCACCCCCACGACCCCCAGCTCGGTGGCGATGTTGATCGCCATCACCTGCAGCTCGGCGGCGCGCTCCTCATCCAGGCCGGGCGCGGGGGTGACGGTCTCGACGCAGATGCCCCCCGTTTGGGTGGTCTGGCTGACGGGGTAGGCCACCACCTGGCCGGAGGGCGCGCGCACCACGAGCGCCGAGAGCTCCCGGACGAAGGGGATGTACTCCTCGGCGACGATGCGCACCCGCTCGCCGGCGGAGGTGTGGGGCTTGTTGGCGAAGATCTCGAAGACCTCGTCGGGCGCGTCCACCTTCCACACGCCCTTGCCGTCGTAGCCGCCGCGAGAGGTCTTGAGGATGATCGGCCAGCCTTGGGCCTCGCCGAACGCGATGGCCTGGGCGGCGTCGTCGCAGACGGCGAAGACGGGGCAGGGGATGCCGAAGTCGCTGAGGTACTCGCGCATCTCGGCCTTGTCCTGCGCGTAGACCAGCGCCTTCGGACCCGGCCGGACCGCGGCGAACTCACCGAGTTCCTCCAGGTACTTGGTGGGCACATGCTCGTGGTCGAAGGTGACGGCGTCGCAGCCGTCGGCGAAACGGCGCAGTACGTCGAGTTCGCGGTAGTCGCCGACGATGGTGTCGGCGATCACCTGGGCCGCGGAGACGTCCGGCCCCTCGGCCAGCAGCCGCACGTCGATCCCCAGCGGAATCGCCGCCTGATGCATCATGCGGGCCAGTTGCCCGCCTCCTGCTATGCCTACCCGGTAGCGCCTCGTCACGGGGACAAGCCTATCGGTCCCCGTCGACGCCTGATTTCCGCCGCACACGCCTGCCTTCTTGCCAGACGCCAGCCGTAGACGGCTGGCGGATCGCCACAGCGCTGGCGTCTGGCAAGAAGGCAGGCGTGTGCGGGACGCGTTGGGCGCGGGACTACTCCCCCAACTCGCGGTGATCGGGTTCAGGACCCTCCTCGAACAGCAGCTCGGTGACCATGACATGGACCCGTTCGACACGCGGCACGTCACTGAGCACCAGAGGCTTGCCTGCCGCCGTCTCGAAGATGAGGGTGCCGCAGCCGAACATCCGGTCGCTCAGACTGTGCTCGTAGTTGACGTTGTTGATCCGCCGCAGCGGCACGTCGTGGCCGCGCTTGGTGAGGATGCCCGTGCGGGTGATCACCCGCCGGTCGGTGATCGTGTACGTGGTGGAGAACCACGCGACGAACGGCGCGATGACCAGCCAAATCAGCAGGATCGCCAGCACTCCCGCCTCGATGTAGTAGGCCAGCGGCGTCCACTCCGGCGGAAACAGCGCGGCGACAACCCCCGCGGCCGCGCCCAGCAGGATCAAGATCGTCGCCGGCCCCAGCAGCGCCTTGGCGTGCGTGCGCAGGTGCAGGATGACATGTTCGTCGGCGCCCAGAAGATCCTTGCTGATACCCATGCCTCAAGCATGTCACGCTCCACCGACACCTCCGGCCGAACCACCTGACGGATAAGTGCGGCTGGATCGCGATTCTGGGGAAATCGGCCCTCTGAAACGAC
>DAOLFC010000178.1:0-5410 GCA_035326505.1 Arachnia sp. | reverse complement strand
GCAGGAGGAAGTCGCTAGTTTGTCCTCCCGACGACGAGTGCAACGAAGCAGGTGGTGTGCCAGGGCATCGCGGAGTAGGCCATTTCCGCTTTCGCAACGCGCCCTAGCCCATCGCCGGTCGTAGGGTGGGGGCGTGAACGAGATCCTGCCTCGCGCCCGGCTGTGGGCGGAGACGATGCGTGGGCACGGGGAACAGGTGATCCGTGCCCACGCCGCCTCCGGGCCCGCCTATTCTCCACGCAAGCCCCGTCGCCGGGCTCAGCGCGAGGAACTGGAGCGGGCCGTCCTGGTGCCGCAGGCCGCCTTCGCCGTGGGGGCCGGCCACCGGGCCCGCCCGGAGGAGCCCGACGAGTACCGCACCTGCTTCGAACGCGACCGCGACCGGATCGTGCATTCGGCGGCCTTCCGGCGGCTGGCGGGCAAGACCCAGGTGGTCGTCTATCCCACGGACCACCAGCGCACCCGCCTGACGCACGCGATCGAGGTGGCTCAGGTGGCGGTGGCGATGGCTCGCGGGCTGGGCGTCAACGTCACGCTGGCCGACGCCATCGCGCTGGGGCACGACTGCGGACACGGTCCCGGAGGGCATGCCTCTGAGGACGCCTTCGACGAGTTCATCGTCGGCGGCTATGACCATGGGCCGTGGGGGGCCGACGTCGTCCTGACGGGGCTGAACCTGTGTACGGAGACCCTCGACGGCATCCGCAACCACTCATGGTCGCGGCCGGTCCCGTCGACGGTGGAGGGCGAAATCGTGTCCTGGGCCGACCGGATCGCCTACTGCGCCCACGACCTGGAGGACGCCATCCACGCGGGCATCGTGACTCTCGACGATGTGCCCCCGATCGTGCGCGAGGTGGCGGGCACGCGTCGCAGCCGCCAGCTCGCGACTTTCATCACCGCGGTGATCGAGACCACGTCGCGCAGCGGCGCCGTCGGCATGGACGCCGTCACCGCTGAAGCGCTCGCGGAGCTGCGCCGGTTCAACTACGAGCGGATCTACACCCGGCCGGAGTCGGTGGCCCAGTCGGTGACTGTCGTGGCCGTGCTGAGGGACCTGGTGAATCTCTACATCGAGCGATCCGACCTCCTGCCACAGGAGTATCGCGCCGACGATCCGGTACGGGCCGCGGTCACCTACGTGGGCGGCATGACCGACCGGTTCGCCTTCGATCAGGCCAAGCGCCTGCTGGGCTGGAATCCGAAGAAGCTGCCCAAGGGCATCGGCCGCGGGGCGTGACGCCGGGTCAGCGGGGGCGCAGGCCGTCGCGCAGTTCGGGCGGGAGTAGCCAGCCCGCCGCCATCAGCCTCCGGGCCGTCAGAACGGTCAGCGTCTGTCCCGTCGTGATGCCGACGAGCACCAGCACCTGGGCCGCGCCCGCGTCCCAGGGCGATCCGCCGCCGAGGAGGACCCCGACGTAGGCCCCGGGCAGGGTGACCAGGCCCACGGTGCGGGTCTGATCCAGGCCCGGGATCAGCGACTCGTGCAGGTTGGGCGAGACCACCGCGGAGACGGCGTATCCCGGAGCGAAGCCCAGCGAGAGGTAGGCCTCGTACTCGCCCCGGTCGGTGCGCAGGTCGGCGAACGCGCGCCGGCCCACCAGGGTGTGCGCGGACATCATCGCCCCCACGACGATGCCCCCGATGGGCACGATCGCCGCGCCGTTGAGCGGGGCGGCCCCGCTGGCGAAGACGATCGCCAGCACGGGAACCACCCCCGCCAGCATGGCCAGGCCGGCGGCGAGGCGCCCCTTGGCGTCGGTCAGCCCCGTGCGCTGGGCGGTGGTGAGCGTGCCGATCAGGAACATCAGCGAGGTGAAGCCCAGGGCCAGCCAGGGGTCGCGCAGCGCGATCCCCACCACGAAGGAGACGGCGAGCAGCTGCAGCCCGGCGCGCACCGCGGCCCAGGGGATCGCGCCGGCGATCGGCAGCCGCCCGAGGCGCGCGGCGCCCAGCCCGACGGCGATGAGGGCCGCCAGAGCAAGGGCCAACGGCCACCCCAAGGTCACGGTCACCGGGGAAGCCTATCGAGTAGAGTTGCCGCGTGGCTGGGCGGATCAACGATGAGGACATCGCCTCCGTCAGGGAGCGGGCGCGCATCGACGAGGTGATCGGCGAATATGTGGCGCTGCGCAATGCCGGCGGCGGTTCGCTGAAGGGCCTGTGCCCTTTTCACGACGAGAAGACCCCCAGCTTCACGGTGACCCCGTCGCGCGGGTTCTTCTACTGCTTCGGCTGCGGTGCCGGCGGCGATGTGCTCACCTTCCTCCAGCGCCAGCAGAACCTGTCCTTCGTCGAGGCGGTGCAGACTCTCGCCGACCGGTTCGGTGTCGCGCTGCGGATCGAGGACGACGGTTCGGGCCCGGGGCAGGTGCCGGGCATGCGCAAGCGGATCCTCGAGGCCAACCAGGCGGCGCAGGAGTTCTTCGCCGCGCAACTGGGCACGCCCGAGGCCTTGCCGGCACGCCAGTTCCTCGACGGCCGGGGATTCGATCGCGCGGCGGCCCTGCACTTCCATGTGGGCTACGCGCCGCGCAGCGGGTTCGCCGTGGGGCAGGCGCTGCGGGCGCAGGGGTTCCCCCTGGAGGTGCTCAAGGCGGCCGGACTGGTGCGCGACAACGGGCGCGACTTCTTCGTCGGCCGGGTGCTGTGGCCCATCCGCGACTCCGCCCAGAGCGTGCTGGGCTTCGGCGCGCGCCGGATCTACGACGACGACCGGATGCCCGCCAAGTACCTGAACACGCCCGAGACCGCCGTCTATAAGAAGTCCCAGGTGCTCTACGGACTCGACCTGGCCCGCAAGCCCATCGGCACGCGCTCCCAGGCGGTGGTCGTGGAGGGCTACACCGACGTGATGGCCGCCCATCTCGCGGGCGTCGACACGGCGGTCGCGTCCTGCGGCACCGCCTTCGGGCCCGATCACGCCAGGCTGTTGCAGCGTCTCATGGGCACCCACGACGGCCTGCACGGCGAGGTGATCTTCACCTTCGACGGCGACCAGGCCGGTCAGGCGGCCGCCCTGAAGGTGTTCAAGGGCGACCAGAACTTCATCAGCCAGACCTATGTGGCGGTGGAGCCGAGCGGTCTGGATCCGTGCGACCTGCGATTGCAGGCCGACGACGCGGCGGTGCGCGAACTCGTCGCCCGCAGGGTGCCCCTCTACCGCTTCGTGATGGAGAACATCGCCAAGGGCTACGATCTCGATCGCGCCGACGGCCGGCTGGGCGCGGCCCGCGAGGCCACGGAGCTGATCGGCGCGATCCGCGATCAGTCGCTGGTCGGCCAGTACCTGCGGGAGCTGGCCGGGCTGCTCGGTATGGACATCGAGGACGTGCGGCGCGAGGCCGCGCGCGCCTCGCGCCGGCATTCCGCGCCGGCAGAGGAGACGAGCCAGGGTTCCGCGCTGGCGGCGACCACCGTGCAGTGGCCCAGCCCTCACGACCCCGCACTGCGGCTGGAGCGCGACACCCTCAAGCTGATGCTGCAGTTCCCGGTGACCTTCGACGCGGAGTGGAACGGGGTGGTCGTCGATGACTTCGCCCATCCCGCATACCGCGCGGTGTTCGCGGTGATCGCGGCCACGGAGTTCGGGGAGGGATGGATCGACGCGGTGCGCCACGCGGCGACCACGGAGGATCTCGCGCAGCTCATCGTCGCCCTGGCCGTCGAGCCGCTGCTCCGGGAGCCCGACGAGGCCTACACCTTGGCCCATTCGTCCCGGCTGCAGCTCGCGCACGTCGTCCGGCTGATCGCCGACTGCAAGTCGAAGCTGCAGCGCACCGATCCGCTCAAGGACCTGAGCGGTCACCGGCGCCGGTTCGCGCAGCTCACCGAGTTGGAGATGGAGCGCAAGCGCCTCCAGCAGCTCGGCCTGTCCTAGCTAGACAGGCTCGCGGAGCCGCTCGTCGAAGGCGAGATGGAGCCGGGTGGCGCCCAGTTCCGGTCCGCGTTCCATGAGCCGGCGGGCGGCGGCGAGCGCCTCGGTCTCCCAGCGGCCGGCGGTGGAGACCGAGCAGCCCAGCTCCGTCGCGCAGTCGGTCAGCGTCCGCGGCGCACCGTCGAGCCCGTAGCGCAAGGAAAGTATCCGCGACCAGCGCGCGGGCAGAAGCTCCAGTACATCGCCGAGCGTCGCCTCGACCCGCTCGAAGGCGTGCGACGCCGATTCGTCGGGCACAGCGTCGTGGTGCGCCAGTTCCACCTCCTGCCCGCGCCGCCACGTCCGGGCGAAGAAGGAGATCCGGCGCGCGATCACGACGTAGGCGTAGGTCGAGAACCGGTGCCCGTGGCTCGGGTCGAACTTGTCGATGGCCTCGCCCAGGGCGAGGCAGCCCTCCTGGAAGAGGTCGTCGCGGCTGACGCCGCTCAGTTCCGCCACGCGCTGGGCGTGGAGCTGGATCATGCGAAGGTGGCCGAGGAAGACGCGGTGCCGGGCGTCGAGCGAGGCCTCGTCGTCGCCCTGCCTGACGATGCCGATGAGCTGCAGGGTCTCGGCGGGGGAGAGGAACACGCGGGGAAAGGTGAGGTCCGTCATGGGGCCTACGGTGTCATTTCGGGGCCGGGCGCGGGGCGGTGCCGGCGGCGGCTGTGGGTAACTTCGACGGACAACACCTGTTTGTACACAGGGGCTTCCGCTGGGCGTGGTAAGGATGTATGGCATGAGACTCTTCACCCGTGCTGACCGCACCATCGCCTCCGAGCTGGCCGCCGTGCTGGGGCATCCCGTCGACGTGCTCGCCCACGGAGAGGGGGACGACGGCGTCGTGCTCGCCGGCGCCCGCAGCCATCTCGCGCTGCGGCGCGACGGGGCCTGGCAGGCGTGGCCGTGGGAGCGGATCAAGGGCGGCGCCTGGCGCTCGGAGGAGCAAGAGTTCCGCTGGTCGACCCTGACGGGTGAGGATTTCGAGGTGCGCCTGACCACGGTCCACCGCCTTCCGGAGCTGTTCCGCGAACGCGTGCAGGCCAGCACCGTCGCCGAGGAGTCCTTCGACGTCCCGGGCGGCACCATCCAGCTCGTCGGGCGACGCGCCCCCGGCGGGGACGGCGAGGTGAGCTTCTATGCCGTCCCGCGCGGCAGGGTGTCCCTCGACGACGAGCCCATCCGCCGGTTCGTCGTCGAGCAGACCGACCGGCTACGGGCGGAACTCCCCTGACCGCGCCCGATTTGCCTCGTCTCGAGAAGATGCGGTAGCGTTCCTTCTCGCGTGGTCAACGCCACCGATCCCCTGTAGCTCAATTGGCAGAGCATTCGACTGTTAATCGAAGGGTTGCTGGTTCGAGTCCAGCCGGGGGAGCGAGAAGCCCGGATCCATCACGGATCCGGGCCCTTTTGCATCCAGACCCTGCTGCGTCCGGGCCCTAGGGCGTGTTGCGAAAGTGGAAATGGCCTACTCCGCGACGCCCTGGCACGCCA
>DAOLFC010000177.1:0-5518 GCA_035326505.1 Arachnia sp. | reverse complement strand
TCGCGCCGAAGATCGAGCCGAAGACGTACATCGACAGCACGCCCCGGTACTGCGGGGAGTCCGCCCCGAAGCGGGAGGTGACCATGGCGAAGGACGGCTCGCGATCGATCGAGAACGTCGCGCCGATGGTGGCCGGGCCCATGCGCAGCAGCACGGCCAGCGGCAGCGCGAGCAGCAGCGAGCCGAACACGTTGCCCAGTTCCTGCAGCAGCAGCGCGGGACCGGCCCGGAGCAGTTCGGGGATCTGCTGGCCGAGGGTGAGCGCGAGGCGGCCGCAGAGGACGAGCACGGCGACGGCCATGATGGCGTTGGCGGTGTGCTGCAGATCGACTGGGAGGGGCTTGAGCCGCTGGCCGGATACGAGCACGCCCAGGAGCAGCGCCCAGATCATCGGCAGCAGCATGATGGAGACCGAGCCGAGGGGCACGGCCAGCGGGCCGATGAACTGGGCGATGGACGCGATGACGACCATGAGGGCGATCAGCACCCACAGCCCCTTGTCCTTGAGCGAGATGTCGAACTCGCGGGGCGGCAGAGCGGTCTTGATGGGGCCTGTGTCTGATACGGGGTCTGGGGCGTTGGTCATGGTGACTCTTCTCTTCTGGCCGGGTCCTCGGGGACGGGGAGCGTGCTCCCGGCGCCGGCGCCAGTGGGGATCAGGCGGAGAACCGCGCCTGGGTGGCCCCTGCGGGGCGCTCGGCCTTGCGGCGCTGGAAGTCGGCCCGGAACTCGGGCGTGAGGGCCGCGTCGATGACCGTGGCGGCCATGCTGACCGCCCCGTCGATGAGGGTTTCGTCGGCCTCGGGGGTGATCGCCACCGCGGTGAATGCCGGGTTGTGCGGCGGCGCCTGGTGCCCGCGGATGGTCACCAGGGGGTGGATCGACGGCACGACCTGGGAGACGTTGCCCATGTCCGTCGAGCCTCCGCCCAGCCGCACGGAGGTGTCGATGGTGCGGCCGCGGGCCGCGAAGTTGGCGTCCCACAGCTCGGCCAGGGTGTCGTCGCTGAGGACGGGCAGGTAGGGATGCTCGGTGGGCTCCCACTCCCAGGTGCATCCCGTCGCGACGGCGCCGGCCTTGAAGCAGCGCAGCACCTTCTTCTTCATGTCGCGCCAGATGTCGAGGTCGTAGGCGCGCAACTCCACCTGCACGACGGTGCGGTCGGGGATGATGTTGGTCGCCTCGCCGCCCTGCGAGATGAAGGCGTTCATGTTGGTCTCCTTCGGCAGGTGCTGGCGCAGCATCGCGAAGGCGTTGAGCGCGAGCACCGCGGCGTTGGAGGCGTTGACGCCCAGCTCCGGCACGGCCGCGGCGTGCGCGGTGAGCCCGGTGTAGATCACCTGGAACCGGTCGACGGCGGTGGAGTGCATGCCCCTGGCGCTGTGGCTGTCGCCCGTCATGTCCGGCGACGGGGTCATGCCATGCACCATCAAGGAGATGTCGGCGCTCTCGAAGGCGCCGGCCTCGAGCAGCGACACCTTGCCGCCGCCGTGCTCCTCGGCGGGGGTGCCCAGCAGCACGACGCGCAGGCCCGCGTCGCCGGCCACCTTCGCCAGGCCGAGCGCCGCCCCGACCCCGGCCGCGCAGATCAGGTTGTGGCCGCAGGCGTGTCCGATGCCGGGGAGGGCGTCGTACTCGGCGCACACGATGACGGTGAAGTCGCCGTCGCCGTAGACCGCCTCGACGGCCGTCTCGACGCCGTAGGCCCCTTCCGTGACCTCGAAGCCCGCCGCGCGCATGGTCTCGGCGACGAGGGCGGCGGCCTTGTGCTCCTCCCAGGAGAGTTCCGGGTTGGCGTGGATGGTGCGGCTCAGCTCCAGGAGCTGGTCCCTGATCCCTTCGATCTCGAACCGCGCCTGTTCTTTGACGGCCACCAGGCTGCGTGCGGTGTCTGACTGCTCTGTCATGTCTGCTCCTCACTCTTCGGAGTCGCTCCGGAGTTTGATCAGTGTATTCCTGCAAATGGTAAGACCTTTAGGGGTCGCATGGAATTAACAAAGTTGTAAAAAGGTGCGGGTCGCGAGTTCTGCTGTGGGCTGATCCCGTCCTCCGTCAGCAGAATCCCTACTAAGTCCATGGGATATAGGGATAGTTTCTTCCCCGAGGTACCCGGCCCGTCGGGCACCCACGCCGGCCCCGGCCGGCCCGATCCCACCGATCCGTACAAGGAGCAGTCTCATGACCTACCCCCGCAGAGCAGTACTCGCCGCCACCGCGGCCACCGTGGCGCTGGGCCTCATGGCCTGCTCCGGCGGCGGTTCCAGCGACGAGGTGGGCGCGCCCTCCGCGGCCGCGGCCCCCGAGGGCCAAGCCGCCTCGTCGGTGATCAACCTCTACGCCTACGCCGTGCCCAAAGTGGGCTTCGACAAGGTGATCCCCGCCTTCAACGCCACCCCGGAGGGGGAGGGCGTCGAGTTCCGGCAGTCCTACGGCGCCTCCGGCGATCAGTCCCGCAAGGTGGAGGCCGGCGCGGAGGCGGACGTCGTCAACTTCTCGGTGGAGCCCGACATCACCCGGCTGGTGAAGGCCGGTCTCGTCGATGAGGACTGGAACACCATCGACAACGGCGGCGTGCCGTTCGGCTCGGTCGTGACCATCGTGGTGCGCGAGGGCAACCCCAAGAACATCCAGGACTGGGACGACCTGCTCGCGCCCGGCCTGGAGGTGGTGACCCCTAACCCCTTCTCCTCGGGCTCCGCGAAGTGGAACCTGCTGGCCCCCTACTCGGCCAAGAGCGAGGGCGGGAAGAACCCGGATGCGGGCTTGGCCTACGTATCGGAGCTGGTGACCAACCACATCAAGGTGCAGCCGAAGTCGGGTCGCGAGGCGACGGAGGCCTTCCTCCAGGGCACCGGCGACGTCCTGCTCAGCTACGAGAACGAGGCGCTCTTCATCGAGGAGCAGGGCGATCCGGTGGAGCACGTCACCCCGCCGGTGACCTTCCGGATCGACAACCCCGTCGCCGTGCTCTCCGGCAGCCCGAACCTCGAGGTCGCCACCGCCTTCCGCGACTACCTCTTCACCCCCGAGGCCCAGCGCCTGTGGGCGGAGGCCGGCTTCCGGCCGTTCGACGCCGACATCGCGGCCGAGTTCGCCGAGAAGTTCCCGCAGCCTGACACGCTGTGGACCATCGACGACCTCGGCGGCTGGGGCGTCGTCAACGAGGAGCTGTTCGAGAAGGAGACGGGGGCCATCGCGGTGATCTACGACGGGGCCACATCGTGACCGCGCCCGTGCTCGCCCCAGGGGCCGCCGAGGAGGCGGCCCCGCCGGCGGCCCGGCCCCCCGTCGCGCCCGCGCGCCCGCGCGCCCGGGCCGGACGGGTGAACGGCCTCACCCTCGGGGTCGTCACCCTGTGGCTCAGCCTGATCGTGCTGCTGCCGCTGGCGGCCCTCACCGTCGCGTCGTTCGGGGAAGGGGTGGCCGGCTTCTGGGCGGCCGTCACGACCCCGGCCGCGCTGGCCGCGCTCGGCACGACCATCCTGATCTCGGCGGGGGTCGCGCTGCTGAACGTCGTCACCGGCACGTTGATCGCCTGGGTGCTGGTGCGCGACGAATTCCCGGGCAAGCGCATCGTCGACGCCCTGATCGACCTCCCCTTCGCGCTGCCCACCATCGTCGCGAGCATCGTGCTGCTCTCGCTGTACGGGCCCTCCAGCCCCATCGGCATCGAGCTGAACGCCACCCGATGGGGCGTCGGGATGGCTCTCGCGTTCGTCACGCTGCCCTTCGTCGTGCGGTCGGTGCAGCCGGTGCTGATCGAGCTGGAGACCGACGTCGAGCAGGCCGCCACCTCCCTGGGCGCGGGGAACTGGACGACGTTTCGTCGTGTCGTGCTGCCCGCGCTCACCCCGGCCATCGTCTCCGGGGGCGGCCTGGCGTTCGCCCGGGCCATCGGCGAATACGGCTCGGTGGTCCTGATCGGCGGCAACATCCCGCGTCAGACCCAGGTGGCGTCGCAGTACATCCAGCAGCAGATCGAGATCGACCGGCCGGTGAGCGCGGCGGCGGTGTCCGTCGTGCTGCTCGCCGTGTCCTTCACGACGCTCCTCGTGCTGCGGATCGTCGCGGGCCGCGGCCACGACCGTCAGGAGGAGACCCGATGAGAATCTCGACGACCAGCCGCATCACCCTGCGGCTCCTCGCTCTGATCTACGTGGCCGTCCTCCTGGCCTTCCCGATCGTCACGATCCTGTGGCGCACCTTCCAGCCCGGCCTCGGCGAGTTCTGGGCGTCTATTCAGACCCCCGCGGCGATCTCCGCGCTCAACCTGTCGCTGCTGATCGTGGCCGTCGTCGTGCCGCTGAACGTGATCTTCGGCGTCGTCACCGCGCTCGTGCTGGTGCGCGGGCGGTTCCCCGGCCGGCGCCTGCTGTCCGGCATCGTCGACCTCCCGTTCGCGGTGTCGCCGATCGTGGTCGGCGTCGCCCTGATCATGCTGTGGGGCGTCGACGGCTGGTTCGGGGGACTCGAAACGCTAGGCCTGCGGGTCATCTTCGGCCTGCCCGGCATGATCATCGCGACGCTCTTCGTGACCCTGCCGTTCGTCGTGCGCGAGGTCGAGCCGGTGCTGCGGGAGATCGGCACCGAGCAGGAGCAGGCCGCCGCCACCCTCGGCGCCTCGCCCTGGCAGACCTTCCTCCGCATCACCCTGCCGGCCATCCGCTGGGGCCTCACCTATGGCGTCGTGCTCACGGCGGCCCGGGCCCTGGGCGAGTTCGGCGCGGTGATCATGGTGAGCTCCGGCTTCCCCGGGGTCTCCCAGACCCTCACCCTGCTGGTCCACTCCCGCTACATCGACGACCACAACACCTACGGCGCCTACGCCGCGGCCACCCTGCTGATGATGATCGCCCTGGTCATCCTGCTGGCGATGACCGTCATCGAACGGCTGCGCCCCGACCACCACTCCGCCCCCGCCGCCTCCAGGAGCACCACATGATCCGCGTCGAACATGCCATCAAGTCCTACGGGAGCTTCGCCGCCCTCGACGACGTCTCCCTCGATATCCCCGCCGGCAGCCTCACCGCGCTGCTGGGCCCCAGTGGCTCCGGCAAGTCGACGCTGCTGCGCGCGATCGCGGGCCTGGAAGACCTCGACTCCGGCTCCGTGCTGATCGCGGGCGCCGACGTCACCAGCCAGCCCCCGCAGAAGCGCGGGATCGGCTTCGTGTTCCAGCACTACGCCGCCTTCAAGCACATGACCGTGCGCGACAACGTGGCCTTCGGGCTCACCATCCGCAAGCGGCCCAAGGCCGAGATCAGCCGGCGCGTCGACGAGCTGCTGGAGGTGGTGGGGCTGGCCGGGTTCCAGCACCGCTACCCGGCGCAGCTGTCGGGAGGCCAGCGGCAGCGCATGGCGCTGGCCCGGGCGCTCGCCGTCGACCCGCAGGTGCTGCTCCTCGACGAACCCTTCGGCGCCCTCGACGCCAAGGTTCGCGACGATCTGCGCCGCTGGCTGCGTCGGCTGCACGACGAGGTCCATGTCACCACCGTGCTGGTCACCCACGACCAGGAGG
>DAOLFC010000031.1:0-30714 GCA_035326505.1 Arachnia sp. | reverse complement strand
CCCGTTATAGTCGAATCTCCTATAGTACGCGTCCCAGTTTGTCGCAGTGGCGGGGGGGCTCCCAACCGCACAAGCGATGGATCTTCTTTTTCCTTGGGGGGGGTGGGGGGGGGAGCGCCACGCCGGGGGCGTCATGTCGCGCGGGGGGGTGGTTTCGGGGGGGGTCGGTGGGGGGGCGCCCCGCCGCACCGCGGGGGCTTCGACGGGGGTGTCGGTGAGGAGGTCGAACACGCGCCCCATGGCGACCCGGCAGACCTGTTGGGGTTCCGGGGACACGTTGGTCACGGACACGCTGTAGGACTCGGCGACCTCATCGGTGCAGATACCCACCACGGCCACATCCCGGCCCGGAACTAGCCTCTCGGTCAGGAGGAGCTGCAGCACCCAGCCGATCGCCAACGGCGCGCGCACGACGATGCCCAGGCCGTCTTCCCGGTGCGCCAGGAGCTCGTCCTTCAGGTCGCGGATGCCGGCCCAGCCCATCGTGACGGGCCGAAGGACGCGGATGTCGAGGCCCCGCTCGCGGCCCGCGGCCAGCGCGCCCTCCTCGTAAGCGGTGACGAAGCCGTAGTCGCGCCGCATCACGTCCGGGGGTTCGCTGAGCACGACGACACGCGCATGTCCCGTCGCGGCCAGCTCCTCCACGGCCAGCGTCGAGGCTCGTTCGATCTCGTAATCGACCGCGTCCAGGCCGTGGTTGTCCTCCGCGATCCCGATCAGCACGACGGGAATCCCCAGCCCCGCGGCCGTCTCCAACCGGTCGTCGTGGAACCGGATGTCCATCAGCACCACCGCGTCGATGAGCGAGCGGCGGGTGAGCCGCACGATGCTGTCGGTGCCGCTGTCGTCGGTGACCAGGACGACGTCGAAATCACGGGCCCGGGCCTCAGCGGTGATCGTCTCGATGAACGGCAACAGGCTCGCCATGTCCGTGATCCGCGAGAGGTCGACCACCAGCGCGATGATGTTGGTACGACGCCCCCGTAAAGCCTGGGCGCCGGCGTTGGGCTCGAAACCCAGCTCGGCGATCGCGGCCTCCACCTTCGCCCGGGTCTCCGGCGAGATCGAGCGTTTCCCGCTCATCACGTACGACACCGTGCTCTGCGCCACCCCGGCCAGCGCCGCGACGTCCTTGCTTGTCGCCACTCGACCCACCTCCGAGCCAAGAGTGTACGCGAGCACCTCCACGCCCGGAGCCGGCATCCGGCCCCTCACGCGAGCACAGCGAGCCCATCCAGCGCGAGCTGCATCCAGATCGCCAGATGGAAGTCCTGATCGTTGGCCAGCGGGTCCGCGGCATGAGCCGCGACCCCGTCGACCGAGGTCGGCATCACGAACGCGCACGTCGCGGACCCGTCGGCGAAGTAGTTGGCCATGTTCGCGCGCAGGATCGCCTCCGCCAGCGCATCGCTGGCGGGCGTGCGCAGCACATCCGGCAGCCTCAACAGCACCGCCGCGCTCATGGCGCTCCAATAGTGCGGGAACACATCGCCCCACTGCCGACGCTGACCGAACCAGAAACCGTCCCAATGACGGATCGCGATCCCATACAACCGGGCATGCGGCAACGGGGCACCGAACGCCATCAGCCACGGCAACCGTTCCCGCACCGCATCCAGGAAGAACACCTCCCCGGTCAGCCGGTAGGCCTCGCTGAGCAGACTCACCAGCGGAGCCACCATCGACTGCTCATAGGACACCTCGTGCGCCGGCAGCGCCTGACCGGCCCCCGCGAAGTACCGTGCGCTCGCCACCACAGCCTCCCGCAGCGCCGCAGCCCGCTCATGATCGCCGATCCCCTCCAGCGCAGCAGCGGCATCGCGCATCACATCACTGAACCCGATCGTGAGGAACCGCCCGATCCCCAGCTCGATCGCACGTTCCAGCACCCGCACCGCAAGATCCAGATCCTCGTAGTAACGGTGGTACGCGAAACGCTCGAGGAAGAACTGCGCCAACCACGGCGAATCGTAGAGCCGGATACCGGTGTGCTGATCCTGCGACCCCCGCCGGGGCGCCGCGCTGTCATCGAGCAGGTGCCGCCGAGCGAACGCGGCCCACCCCTCCAACACCTCATCGACAACCGGATCGACCCAGCCGCGCCGGAGCCCGTGCTGCAGCATCACCGCGACCCCGATCCGCTCCGACCCATCGGTCCAGTCCGACCACCCATTCGTGGTCTGCGTCAACCCGGTGACCGTGTCCACCGGCACCAGGGCGTAGGCCAGCAGGCCCGGCCGCTCGATGCTGCGCTGGTGCGCAAGCACATAGGCCCCACGCTTGCGCACCGCCTCCCGCACCGTGTCGTGGAAAAGCACCTCGGTGCGCGCATCGTCGCCGATCCGCACCCCGTACACACCGGGCGTCTCCGCCGTGACCGCCACGCCGTCGCTCGTAGCGGTGACCCGAACCCCCTCCGCGACGCGCACCGGCAACGCCGTCACGATCCTGATCGGAGCGCCCACCGTCGCGCTGAAGTCGGAGAACTCCGCCGGCGGCCGGGCCGCGGCGGCCAACGCGGCGATGTCGTCGTACCAGGCGACCTCCCAGGCCAGCACGTACTCCTCGCCGGGTGCGAGGTCGAGAACGGGCTGTCCGCCGAAGGCGTCGGGGTTCCGGGCATGGTCGGTGACGTTCAGCACGATGTGGCCGCGCGCGTTGGAGATGGTGTTCGCGTTGCGGGTCTCCACCGAGTAGCCCCAGAGCTGCCCCTCTACGAGCCGCAGTCCCAGCACCCGGCCGACGCCGTTCATCGGCTGCGCGGCGGCCCAGGCCCAGGACCCGCCCGTGAACACATGCGCATGCACGCGCCGGGTCAACGCGTCGACAGAGCCCGCATACAGATCGGCGAACGGCGTCTGAACGCCGAGACTGGCGATCCTCAGCACCCGGTCGGTGATGTTCCGGAAACGATAGATCTCATGCAGCACATCGCCGCCACGACGCACCACATCGAGGGTCAGCCCCCCGCCCACCACATGCCGCGTGACGACGCGGTCGTCGTCGATCTCGACGACCTCCGGCGCGTTCCACCGCCCGCTGACCCCGTCGCCGATCACGTACCCCGTCCCCCACGAGTGCTCCACCGAATGCCACGGGATCTCCGACGTGAGGAGGTACCTCCGCCCCGGGTCGGCATCGTCGACGAACTGCAGTGGGACCCCCCGCGTCGCATCGACGACGACCCGTCCCGTGCCCAGGCGCAGCGTCGTCGTGGCCACGTCGTCGGCCTCGATACGAACCCCCGTCGCGATCGAGGTCTCACCGCTGTGATGGTTCGCATGAATATCGGTATCGAGCACAGTCATTTCCTGTATTCCTGAGAGAGGGGTTGCTTCAGCCCTTGATCGAGCCGGCGACGCCGCCGATCACCTGGCGCTGGAGGATGAGATAGAAGACGACGAGAGGCAGGATGCCGAGGACCATCATCGGGAAGAGAGACGTCCAGTCGATCGAGAACTGACCGATGTTGCGGTACACCTCCTGCAGGATCACCTGCTTCTCCCGGGATTGCAGGAAGTACAGCGGTCCCATGAAATCGTTCCAGGCGCCGAGCGCGTTGAGGATGGCGACGGTGACCACGGCGGGGCGCAGTAGCGGGAACACGATGGTCAGGAAGGTCCGGAACACGCCGGCCCCGTCCATGCTCGCGGCCTCCTCGAGTTCCTTCGGAATGGTGCTGGTGAAGGCGTAGAAGAGCAGCGTCGCGAACGGCAGGTTCACGGCGATGTTGATCAGGATCACCGCCAGGAGGCTGTTCATCAAGCCGAGCGCCTTGACCACCTCGTAGAGTCCGAGAATCGACATCTGGTAGGGGAACATCAAGCCGGACAGCAGCACGAGAAAGACGACCGTGGCGACCTTGCTCTTCGACTTCCGGTTCAGGGCATAACCGGCCATCGTGCCGAAGGCGATGACTCCGAGAACCGAGCCGAGCGTGATCAGGAACGTGTTCCAGAAGGCCCGCGGGTACTCCATCTTGACGAAGGCGTTGATGTAGCCGGAGAAGTCGAGCGAGGACGGGAGCCCCATGGGGTTGGCCGCGGCCTCGGCGCTCGTCTTGAACGTCGTGACCACCAGGTAGTACACGGGGGTCAGCACGACGATGCTCAGCCCGATCAGCCCGATCAATGCGAGGACGGTGCGGCGACGGCGCGAGCGCGTCATCGAGGGATGCCGGGTAGAACTCATGAGTACTTCGCCTCCAGTCGGCGGAACAGGCGCAACAGCAAGCCGCCGATGAGCAGGCTGACGATGAGGAAGAGGATGCCGAAGGCCGCGCCCAGGCCGTAGTTGCCCTCGGAGAACTTCCGGTACATGAGGGTGAGCACGGTCTCGGTGGCATAGCCGGGGCCGCCGTTGGTCATCGCGATGACGATGTCGAACACCTTCAGGCCGGCGATCAGGCCGGTGACGATGGTGATCTGGAACGCGGGAAGGAGCCCGGGCAGCGTGACGGTGAGGAAGGAGCGCCAGCGGCCGGCACCGTCGAGCGCCGCGGCCTCGTAGAGATCCTCGTTGATGGTCTGCAACGCGGCGAGGTAGATGACCATCTGGTAGCCGAACCACTGCCAGACCTGGGTGGCGATGATCGCCCCGAGCGCGAGGTCCGGGTCGCCCAGCCAGTTGACGTTGGAGAAGCCCAAGCCGCGCAGCAGCGTGTTGAGGAGCCCGAAGTCATTGGAGGAGAAGATGAAGCTCCACAGGTAGCCGACGACGAGCACGCTCAGCACGGCGGGGCCGAAGAAGATGGTGCGGAAGCCGCCTCGGAACGGGATCTTCGAATGGACGAGCAGGGCGACCGGGATCGCGATCAGGTTCTGCAGGATCACGACGACCACCGCATAGGTCAGCGAATGCTGGATGGCCGCGAGGATCTGCGGGTTGGTGAGGACCTCGGCGTAGTTGTCGAGGCCGACGAAGTTGACGTCTCGGCTGTGGTTGCTGCGATCCGTGACGCTCAGCATGGCGGTGCGGATCACGGGGATGATGAAGAAGATGAAGAAGATGACCAAAGCCGGCACGACCATCAGGACGTACGGAACGTTGGCTCGCATCCGGGTGGCGGCGCGCGTCATGGGAACCCCCTCTGGGTGGAGGGTGGTGCGCGCAGACGACGCCGCGCGCACCACCCGGTTGCTCAGTACCGGACCGAGTCGGCCTGGGCGTCGATCTGGGCGATGAACTCGTCGGTGGTGATCTGGCCGGCGACGACCCCCTGGATGCCCTTCTTGACGGTGTCGAGCATCGTCTCCGCCGGCATGTTCACGCCCCAGCGGTCCCACGCCACGGCGACCTGACCGGCGGCCAGCACATCGGCGACGCCGTCGTACTCCGACGGGAAGGAACCCTCGACGCCGTTGAAGTAGCTGAACGCGCCCGGGTTGGCGTCGACGACCGCCTGCATGGCCTCCTTCGAGGCCAAGGCGTGCAGGGCCGTCAGCGCCTGATCGGGATTCTTGCTGTCGACGTTGACTCCGATGCTGGCGGCCGGGCCGCCGAGCAACCACTGGTTGCTCGCGTCGTTGCCGACGTGCGGGAACATCGCGAAGCTGATGCCGGAGTCCTTGATGGTCTGAAAGTCCCAGGGTCCGCTGATGTACATCGCGGCCTGGCCGGAGGTGAACTCGGCGGTGGCCTGGCTCAGCGGGACGCCGAGCTGCTCCTTGGTGAGCAGGCCGTGGTCGATGACCTTGCTCCATTCCTTGACCGCGTCGTTCCAGTTGCCGGTGAGCGTCGCCTCACCGAAGGCGAACTGGGTGTCCAGCTCGGGGCTACCCGCGCCATTGTGATAGAAGGCGTTCTCGAGGTAGCCCATGAGCGAGTGGAGGCCCTTGTCGCTGTCGGCCAGGCCCGTGGTCAACGGCATGATCCCGGCCGCGCTCAGCGTGTCGGCGGCGGCGAGGAGCTCGTCGAAGGTGGTCGGCACCTCGACGCCGGCCTGGGCGAAGAGATCGGTGTTGTAGAAGATGCCGGAGAACCAGCCGTAGGAGGGGACGCCGAAGACCTTTCCGTCACGATCCGAGGCCAGCGCGAGGCCCTCCTGCGTGAAGTTCGCGACCACCGGATCGTCGCTGATGTCGACGAGGTAGCCGGCGCGGACGCGAGCCGGGAAGCTGGCGCCGTCCATGATGAGGTCGGGCCCCTCGCCGGAGGCGAGTTGCGTGCTCAGCCAGGTGTTGTACTGATCCAGCGGGATCTGGGTGTATTCGAGGGCGATGTTGTCGGCCTCGAGGAGCTTGTTCGCCGCCTCGATCGTGGTGCCGATCACGCTGTCCTCGTACCAGGCCGAGACCGTCACCGTGGTGACGGCGTCTCCCCCGCCGGTGTTCTGCCCCCCGGAGGGGCTCTCCCCCGGCGTTCCTGCGGAGCAGGCGGCCAGGGCGATCGAAGCGGTCATCGCAGCGGCAACGGCCGCCCCACGCATCCCTGCTCGACGATGAGTCATCGGGGTCTTCCTTTCCGTTGGCCGCGGCGTGCGACCGAGTGTCGATTCGTATCGATTCGTCGATACGAATCGTAGCTTGTCATGAATGGCGGCGAAATGCAAGAGGCTCCGTCGAGAAAAACGCAGAAAAGCGGCTGCGTGGACGACGGTATACAAGAGACACCGTCGGCCGCATAGCCGGCCTTCTCAGGCCTCTTTCCGGGACAGAGGGAGAAAATCCGCGGAAAGGGGACAGCCGGAAGGGGCGGGCTCGCGAAATACTCCGCGAACCCGCTTCCTTCTTGCTGTTCAGCAGCTGCGACCGTCGTAGTCGCCGGACACCTCCACCGAGACGGGCCGGCCGTCGATCGTCGCGCTGGCGATCACCGAAACCTCCCCCGCCCCGATCGCGGATTGCCGGGTCGAGAAGGCGTGGGAAATACTCTTTCCGGGCGCCAGGCTCGTCATCGTCTTGCTGCCGAACGCCGAGGCGAGAATCACCGAAACCGAGACCTCCTCATTGCCGGTGGCCGTATTGTTCGTCGCCGTATTGTTCGTCACCGTTCCGACGAGCGCGACCTTCCCTGCGACGCAGCGCGTCTGCGCCACCACCGTCACGTCGAGACTCGACGCGGGCTCCAGTTGGGCGAGCGCCGTGCTCAGCGCGGTCCTCTGGGCGTCCACCTCAGCCCGGGTGGGGTTGGCAGCGTCGAGCACGCCCCTCGCGTCGCCGATGGCGGTATGCAGCGCCGCCCAGGAGGCCGTGGTGTACTCCTCGGGCGGTCCGGCCGCCTCCGCGACCTCGACGAGGTCCAGCAAGGGTTCGCGGAAGTCGGTCACCGTGATCTCGGTGAGGTAGTACGCCCCCCACGTGGTGTTCGCGCTCGTGATCTTCAGGCGGACCGCCTTGACGTCGCGCTGCACGGGGACCGTGACGCTCTTGCGTTCGGCGGTGCCGTCGTTCGTCTGCCACTGAACGGTGCCCGACTCGCCCACCTTGGTCCAGCCGCCGAGCCCGTCCTGGGACACCTCGATGTCCCAGCTCGTGGGATTCTGGCCTCCGGCATAGATCCCCACGAGATCGACGACGTTGAACGTCTGGGCGTCGCTCCAGGTCAGCGTGACGTATTGCGGGAAGGAGGGATTGTTGGCGCTCTTCAGCCCCGTCCACTCGTCGCCATCGTTCGCGTTCGCCGCGGGGAAGGACGCGTTCACGCTCGTGGAGGTGGCCGTCGCGGTCAGGGCGAGATTGGTCAGCTCCTCCCCGATCGGCATCTGCAGGCGCAGGGCCTCCCCCGCCTCGATCACGACGGCATAGGTGCCGTCACCCCGGGACGTGACCGATCGCGACTCGTCGACGATCCACTCGCCGTCCTCATCGAAGCGGCCCACGGATGCCGACTCCGGCTCCTGCGTCGCGAAGACGGTGGCCGGGCTCGACGTGTCCGATGTCGCATACAGTTCTCGTCCGTCCGCGACCGCGATCGCCACCGCGGCTTCGGCCGTCTGGAAGCCGAGGGTGTAGCGCCCGAGCCGCTTCGTGCCCTGGTAGTTCGCGACGGGATTGTTGGTGTCGACGTTGAACCCCGCCTTGTTCGAGGCCATCGCCTCGGCAAGCACGTCGGTCAGCTTGTTCAATCCTTCGTTGTAGCGCTGCAGATCCTGAGCCTGCGGCGTCATCGTCGGGATCTGACCCAGGGCCCATTCGTAGTACATCTCCTGATCCGCGACCCCGACGAGGTCGCGATTGCTGTACAGCGCGTGCGGGCCGTTGAAATGGCCGCCGCCCCCGTCGCAGAACCAGTTGCTCAACTGCCAGATCCCGTAGTATCCGCCGGCGAGCAGGGTCGCCGTGGTCAGCGAGGTGGTGTTCGCGTAGCTCCCGGAGTTCTCCGCGATATGACCCATACTCGACTTCTGCTTTCCATCCGCGAGAATCTCCTTCATCCGGGAGACGCTCGTGGAGTAGGGATCGGTGCCCGCGAAGTCGATGTATTGGTAGTTGTTGGTGTTGACCGGGTAGCTCGTTCCCATGTAGTTCACGCGCGTCGCGACGACGTAATCCGACGTCTTCACCGCCTTGCCCAGGTAGTCGATCCACTCGATGTAGCGCGTGCTGAAGTTGGGGACGGCATTCGCCTCGTTCTGGATCTGAATGGAGATCACCGTGCCGTCGGGATCGGTCTGCGCGAGATGGGCGAAGATCGCCTCGACGACCTTGTACTCCTGCTCCTTCATGTCGTCGGCGTTCGCACCCGTGGTGATCAACGGGTAGTCGACACGTCCCGGGCCGCTGGAGATGTCGTAATAGGTGCCGAGAGGATTTCCGGAGGAATCCTGCACGTACCAGCTCGGAGCGGTGTACTGGTAGCCGATATCCACCGTCCTTCCGGCTCCGTTGTTCGCGCGGCTGTAGGTGGGGATGCGGGAACCGCCCTGGCAGGCCGATCCGAACCACGCCAGGTCGATCTTCATCCCGTACTTCTTCGCCCATCCGACATAGGCATCGAGAACGGTGAAGTCGTAGACGCCGGGCTCCACCTCGATCTCGCGCCACAGCAGGGCCTGGGAGATGGTCTTGTAGTTCAGATGCGCGGTCTTCTCGTACATGTTCTCGGTGAAGCTCAGCGGCAGATGCGCCGTCGGGTAGTCGGGATCCGGGTTGCCGGCATTCTCCTTGAACTCCTCCTGGTGACCCATTCGCTCCCAGGCGCCCATGTTCTGGACGAACGAGTAACTCCAGGGCTTGCCGTCCACCTCCAGGTAGGAGCCCCCTCCGGCGGTCTGCACGACCCGGGAGATGACTCGCTGCTCCTCGGGTTCGGCGGCGGAGGCCGTCGGTGCGGCACTCAGGCTCGTGACGGCGAGGGTGAGCGCGGTGAGTGCCGCGCCCAGGTGTCGCCATCGTGTCGGGGTTTTCATGTGTCCGTCCTTCACTTCTTCGTGGTGTGCATGGCCATCGGTGGCACGAGGGAGCTCGTCGAGAATTCTTCGATACGTATCGACGAGCTGAGGCGACGTTAACACACAGACCGCCATCGGCACAAGAGGTCTACGACGCCCCTCCCCCATGACGCCCCTCCCGACGCTACGTGAGGAGCGGATACACCGGGCGAGGTACGAGCCCCGGGGAGTCCGCGTCTCGAAAGCCACCGGCAGCCGAAAAGCAGTCTCAAGCCAGGTCGATCCGACGGATAAGTGCGCCGATCAACCTTTCGCAGGGCCAGATTTCACAAAATCCTCTTCTGACCGCACTTATCCGTCAGATGGCTGGCCGGGACGAGCGAACGCGCGGAGGGCTTCGTCGAGGAGCGTCACACGTCGACCTCCCGGAGGGCGCCTTCGGGCTGCAACTCGAGGACCAGGTCCATCCCGACGCGTTCCAAGAAGGCGTCGTCGTGGCTGACCACCAACACGGCGCCGCGGTAGGCCTGCAGGGCGTCGACGAGCTGATCGACGGTGTCCAGGTCGAGGTTGTTCGTCGGCTCGTCCAGCACGATCAACTGCGGCGGCGGGTCGGCGAGCAGCAGCGTCGCGAGCGCCAGCCGGAAGCGCTCGCCGCCGGACAGCGATGCCACCGGCCGATCCATCGCCGACCCGCGGATCAGGAACCGCGCCAGCTGGTTGCGCAGCTGCTTCTCGGGGAGCTGCGGGGCGACCGCGGCCAGGTTCCGGATCACCGAGGCCTCGTCCTCCAGGCCGTCGACGCGCTGCGCCAGGTAGCGGATGCGGTCGGTGTGGGCCTCGGCGGTCAGCTCCGGCGGGAGCCAGGGGTTATCGTCGCCCAGCAGCCGGCGCAGCAGTGACGTCTTGCCGGCGCCGTTGCTGCCGATCAGGGCGACGCGCTCCGGACCCTGCACGATCCACTGGCGCTGCCCGTCGCCGAAGGTGGCGATCCGGCGCGAGGCCGAGACCTGCGGGTCGGGCAGCTCGATCGACATGCGGTCGTCGCTACGCACCGCGCGGCCGGCCTCGTCGAGCGCCTGGCGGGCCTCGCCCTCCTTCGCCTGCACCTCGCCGCGCAGCTTGCCCGCCGACACTTGCGCTGCCTGCGCCCTGCCCTTGGCCACGATCTTCGGCACCCGCTTCTCCTCGTAGGCCTTCTTCGCGACGCGGGCGCGCCGGGCGAGCTTGGTCTCGGCCTCGATCCGTTGGCGTTTCTCCTTGCGCAGCACCTGGGCGGCGTCGCGTTCGGCCTGGCGCGCGGCCTCCTGCTCGGTCTCCAGCCAGGCACGCCATTCGGAATACGGCCCGCCGAAGACGCTCAGCCGGCTGCCGTACAACTCGGCGGTGTCGTCCATCAGCTCCAGCAGCGCGACGTCGTGGCTGACCACGATCAGCGTGCCCTTCCAGGTGCGCACCATGTCGGCCAGGCGCGCACGGGCGTCGCGATCGAGGTTGTTGGTGGGCTCGTCGAGCAGGGTGATGGGGGCCCTCCGCAGCCTGATGCCCGAGACCGCGACGAGCACCGCCTCCCCGCCGGACAGCTCGCCGACGGTGCGGTCGAGGAAGCCGGGGTCGAGCCCGGCCTCGGCCAAGGCGATCTCGGCCCGGGCCTCGATGTCCCAGTCGTCGCCGACCGCGTCGAAATGGGCGGGGTCCGGATCGCCCCCCTCGATGGCGCGCACGGCGTCGAGGGGGCCGGCGATGCCGAGCAGGTCGGCCACGCGGCGGTCGGTGGACAGGGTGAGCTGCTGCGGCAAGGAGGCCACCTCGCCGGTGACCGTGAGCTGTCCCGAGGTGGGCGTCAGCTCGCCGGCGATCAGCCGCAGCAGGGTGGATTTGCCCGACCCGTTGCGCCCGACGAGGCCCGTCCGGCCGGCGCTGAAGGCCCCGGAGACAGCGTCGAGCGCGACGCTGCCGTCGGGCCAGGCGAAGGTGAGGCGGTCGAGCACGACCGCGGGAAATGATGACATGGCGACTCCCGAAAAAAGGTATGAGAGTGCGCTGATGCCGGACGACCCGACCAGGGCATGGTCGAGGGTGCCGAAAAGGGCAGGAGAATTCGTCGGATCAGCGCGTGGAACTGGAGGCAGTTACGCGGAAGACGACGAATCAGTACAAGGAACTTTCCCAACGCCGGGTACAGGTCTTGGCCACTATAACTCGGGACACCGCGCCCGCTCAACCGACGCCCTGCCCACCCCTGTTCCTGTGCCCCTCACCTCTCTGCATCCCCCACCTCTCTACACCCCCCTCGACGCCAGCGGTTTTGCGCGACGCCAGCGGTTTGGCGATCCGCCAGCCGTATACGGCTGGCGTCGCGCCATAAGACAGGCGCCGCGCCATAAGACAGGCGCCGCGCCGGAAGACAGGCGTCCGCGACGAAGGGGCGGCGGATCAGGCGGTCCGGGTCTTGCATAGCTCGCGCACAGGCTTCTCCCACGGCCAGCACAGGGGACCTCCCGAGGATGGTCGCGTACCCACCCGGAGAACAGGAAGGCCCGGCCGCAGATGAGCCAGAGCGACGATCCCCTCGGCGAGCACCGATCCCCCGGCGGCCGCCGTCGGCCGCGCCTCCTCCCCCGAACCCGCAGGGGAAAGGCCCTTGTCAGCGCCGCATTGGTCCTGGTTCTGGGCGGCGCGGGCGGCGGCGCCTGGTATCTCCTCGGCCGCTCCGGGGACGAGGTGGCCACCGCGATGACGCAGACGCTCACCGTCTCGCCCACCACCCTCAAGACCACCGTCTCGGCGACGGGCACACTGGAGCCCGCCCAGCGTGCCGACCTCAGCTTCGACGCCGCCAGCACCATCACCGCGGTGGAGGTGGCCGTCGGGGACACCATCGCGGCGGGACAGAGCATCGCCACCATCGACGCCACCTCGCTGAAAGCCGCGGTGAACTCGGCGGAGGCCGATCTCGACGCCGCGCAGGACGCCCTCGATGAGCTGGAGGAGGACGACGACTCCGGCGATGCCGCCATCGCGGCGGCACAGGCGACCGTCGTGGTGCGGCGCAACGCCCTCGACGTCGCGAACGAGGCGCTGGAGGCCGCCACGATGACCGCCCCCTTCGACGCGCTGGTCGCGGAGGTGAACATCGCCGTGGGCGACGCCACCTCGGGCGGGTCGGGGTCCTCCAGCCCGGCCGGCACTCAGGGCGGCCAGCAGACGGGGGCGTCCGCCACGGCGAGCTCGGCATCCGGCACGGACGTCGTGCTGATCAGCCCCGACCGCTACACGGTCAGCACCTCGATCTCCAGCGCCGACGTCGCCACCGTCGCCAGAGGCCTGCAGGCGGAACTCACCGTGGCCGGTTCGGACGAGGTGATCTACGGCACCGTCTCCTCGGTGGCCGTGATGGCGTCGTCATCGACCTCCGGCACCGCGACGTTCCCGGTGACGATCGCCGTCACCGGCGCCCAGGAGGGCCTGTTCGCGGGCTCGAGCGTCGAAGCCTCGATCATCGTCTCCCAGCTGACCGACGTGATCGCGGTTCCGGCGAACGCCGTCACCACCGACCAGGACGGGAACGCCACCGTGACGACGCTCGTCGACGGCGTGGAGACGCCCGCCGCCGTGACGCTCGGCGACACCGTCGACGGCTCGGTGGTGATCGCCGACGGCCTCGCCGAGGGCGATCAGATCGTCATCGCCGTGGCCATGCCGCGGGCCAGCGGCGACGCGGGCGAGCAGCGATCCACCGACGGCTTCCCCGGCGGGGGCGAGTTCCCCGGCGGCGGCCAGTTCTCCGGAGGGGGCGTCCCGGGCGGCGGCCAGTTCCCCGGTGGGGGCTTCCCCGGCGGCGGCCAGGTCTCGGACGGAGGGCCGAACCGGTGAACGCCGTCCTCGCGCTGACCGGCGTCACCAAGACCTACGCCACCGGCGCCGTCGCCGTGCAGGCGCTGCGCGGGATCACGATGAGCGTCACGGAGGGCGACTACGTCGCGATCATGGGCCCGTCGGGCTCCGGCAAGTCGACGCTGATCAACATCCTCGGCTGCCTCGACGTCCTCACCACCGGCAGCTATCTCCTGGCGGGCACCGACGTGGCGCAGCTCGGCGAGGACGAGCTGGCCGACATCCGCAACCGCTACATCGGGTTCGTGTTCCAGCAGTTCAACCTGCTGCCCGCGCTGTCGGCGTGGCGCAACGTCGAGCTGCCCCTGGTGTACGCCGGGATGGGCGGCGCCGAGCGGAAGCGGCGGGCCGTCGAGGCACTGGAGCGCGTCGGCCTGGCGGAGCGCATCCATCACCGGCCGGGCGAGCTGTCCGGAGGTCAGCAGCAGCGCGTCGCCATCGCCCGCGCGCTGGCCACCGATCCGGCCCTGCTGCTGGCCGACGAGCCCACCGGCAACCTCGACTCCTCATCGACGCGCGACATCCTGGCCCTGCTCGACGAGCTGCACGCCTCCGGCCGCACCATCGTGCTGATCACCCACGAGCCCGACGTGGCCGAGCGCGCCGACCGGGTGCTGCACGTCAGCGACGGCCTGATCTCCGAGGCGGTGCCCGCATGAGGGGAACCCAGACCCTGCGCGTCGCGCTGGAGGCGGTGCGGCTCAACCGGACCCGCTCGCTGCTCACCGTGCTGGGCATCATGATCGGCATCGCCTCGGTGACGCTCACCGTCGGCTTCGGCCTGGGCGCGCAGCAGCAGGTGAGGGACCAGATCAGCGCGCTGGGCAGCAACCTGCTGATCATCTCCCCCGGCAGCGCCACCACCGACGGCGTGCGCGGGGGCTTCGGCAGCGCCACGACGCTGACCCGCGCCGACGCGGAGGCGCTCTCCTCTCCGGAGGTCGCGCCGAGCATCTCCGGGGTCGCCCCGGTGGCCTCCACCAGCCAGTCGCTGGCCGCGGGCTCGGTCACCTGGACCTCTCAGGTGGTGGCGGCCACCCCGTCGTGGCTGGAGGTGCGCTCGCGGGAGGTCTCGCTCGGGCGCTTCCTCACCGACGACGACGTTGCCGGCAACGCCCGGGTGGTGGTGCTCGGCCCCGAGACCGCCGAGGAGCTGTTCGGCGGCCGGGCCGTCGGGCAGACGGTGACCATCGCGAACACCGACTTCACCGTCGTCGGGGTGCTGGCTGCCAGCGGCACCGCGTCGGAGACCAGCAGCGAGGACGACGTGGTGCTGATGCCATGGTCGACGGCTTCGCTGACGGTGGGCACCTCGGCCTCCACCGTTTCCACGATCTACGTCACCGCGAGCGACGAGGACCACCTCTCCGCGGCCTACCAGGAGGCCTCCGCCGCGCTCAGCACGCGGCACGGCCTGACCGCCGACGACGACGCTGACTTCCAGATCACCACGCAGGAGTCGATCGTCTCGGCCGTCACGTCGACGGATCGCACCATGACCGTGCTGCTCGGCGGCATCGCCGCGATCTCGCTGCTCGTCGGCGGCATCGGCGTGATGAACATCATGCTGGTCAGCGTCTCCGAGCGGGTGCGGGAGATCGGCCTGCGCAAGGCCCTGGGCGCCCGGCCGCGCACCATCCGCAACCAGTTCCTCGCCGAGGCGGCGGTGCTCGGCCTGACCGGTGGCCTCGTCGGGCTCGGCATCGCCGCCCTCGGCGCTTGGCTGCTCCCCGCGCTCATCGACCAGCCCGTGACGCTGGCCTGGTGGGCGGTGGTCGGCTCGCTCGCCGTGGCGGTGGGCGTCGGCCTCGCGGCGGGCGTCTACCCTGCCGGCCGGGCCGCCAGACTGGCCCCCATCGACGCCCTCCGCCGGGAATGACCAGCGCGCCGAACCCACCCACCGGTCCCTGAGGGATTCGCCACCCGGACGAAGTCCGGCGAGCGAATCGTCTCGAAGGGCCCCTACCCAACCAGGAGATCCCCCATGAACATCAACCTCATGAAACTGAGCCTCACGGTCACCGCCCTGGCGGCTCTGGTCGCCGCCAGCGGCTGCTCGTCGGATGCGACGGAGGCGGGCAGCACGGCGGAGCCCACGGCTCCGGCCTCTGCCGCCCCGTCTGCGGCGGCGCCGGAGAGCGGTGGTCGCGGAGGCGGCGGCCGGACGCCCGGGACCTCCGGGCTGATCGCCGACGTGACCGACTCCACCATGCAGGTGCAGGGCAGCGACGGGCAGACCGCCGTCACCTGGACCGGCGACACCGTCTTCACCCGGCAGACCGCCGGTTCCGTCTCCGACCTGACTGTGGGAGCCTGCGTCAGCGGCATGGGCGAGCAGGGCGACGACGGCACCATCACCGCCGTCCAGCTCGCCGTCACGGAGCCCGTCGACGGCGAATGCCCGTCCTTCGGTGGGGGGCGCCCCGGGGGCACGGACGGCGGGGATCCGCCGCAGGGGATGCCGGAGCGCGGCGAGCGCCCCGAGGGAGGACCCGGCGACATGCCGTCGGGCGCGCCCACCGACCTTCCGAGCGATCTGCCCGAGGGGATGCCCTCCGGCGGCCCCGGGGGTGGGGCCATGCCGGGGACGTTCCTCTTCGGGACGGTGACCATCGTCGACGGTGAGACCGTCACCCTCGAGGGCGCCGTCGACGGCGGGGACGCCTCGACCACCACGGTGACCGTGACCCCCGAGACCACCATCACGGCCACCGTGGCGGCGAGCGCCGCGGACGTCGCGGTGGGCCTGTGCGCCGCCGCGCAGGGCGAGACCGACACCACCGGCGCGATGACGGCCGGCTCCGTCCGGCTCAGCGAGGCCGTCGACGGTGAGTGCGGCTTCGGCGGCATGGGCGGGTTCGGCGGCATGGGAGGCGGTTCCCGATGAGCACCCGCCGCGGGCGCCTGAGCCGGAGGGTCGTCGCGGGCGTGGTGACCGTCGCCCTGGCCGCGGGCGGGGTCTGGGTCGCCACCCGGTCGTCGGCGGCCGGTCAGCTCGTGCTCGGCGAGGTGGTCACGGGCGAGATCAGCCAGACGCTGACCGCCGCCGGCACCGTCGAGGCGCTCGGCGCACGCAGCGTCTCCTTCCCCACGGAAGCCACCGTGACCTCCGTGTCGGCGGTGCTCGGCGACACGGTCGCCGCCGGTCAGGTGCTCGCCACCATCGACGACGCCTCGCTCCGGCGCGCCCTGGCCGAGGCGGACCTGGCCGTCGCCGAGGCCGAGAAGGACTTGGAAGAGGCCGAGGCGGCAGAGCAGGCGGGCGCCGACTCATCCACCTCCACTGGCTCATCCAGCTCCACCGGCTCATCCGACACCACCGGTTCGTCCGGTACCGCCGGCTCATCCGGCTCCGCTGGCTCGTCCGGATCAACCACCTTCACTGGCTCATCCAGCGCGCCCAGCCCCACCGGTTCACCCACCTCCAGTGGCCCATCCGGCTCCACCAGCCCGACTGGTTCGGCCCCATCCGGCGGCGGCTCGACGACGCCCTCCGCGCCCGCGGCCACGCCGTCGACCACCCCTACTGGCTCGCCTAGCCCCACCGGTTCGACCCCATCCGGCAGCGGCTCGACGACACCCTCCACCCCCTCGCCGTCCCCATCGGCCACCGCGATCTCCTCCCCGCCCGCGACCACGCCGTCGGCCGCCCCCACCACCGGCGACCCGGGCGGGGAGGACTCTCCCTCCGGGGAGGCGGACCCTCCCTCCGGGGAGGAAGGGGGCGAGGACGCCGGGCTCGAGGCCCTCACCCGGCGCCTGGAACAGGCTCGGGAAGTGCAGGCACAGGCCTGGAGGAATCTCACGACGTCGCTCACCACCGCCGTCGCGACCTGCGTCGCCGGTTCCGACACCAGCGACCAACCCGAGGCCGACCACGGTGCCGAGACCGAAGCAGGCGAAGGACCGAAGACCGACGACGCGACGCAAACCACGGCTGACAACGCCGTTTTCTTCAGGGTCGGCGCCAGTGGCGCACCCGCCTTCGACGCGACCGACGAGGCCTTTGCCCTCCCCACCGAAGCTCCCTCCCCCGGGACCAGCTCCGAACCATCCGTTCTCCCCACTGAGGGCTCCACCGGCGAGGTCACTGCTCTTCACGCCGAGACCCCCGCCGCCGGGACCAGCCCAGAAGCGTCTGCCGCCCCCACCGCGGGCACCACCGGCGAGGTCACTCCTCGCCCCACCGAGACCCCCTCGCCCGGGACCAGCCCCGAACCCTCCGGAGCCCCCACCGCCGGGGAGGGCACCTCGCCGGAACCGGACGCCTCGCCCAGCACGTCCCCGGAAGGCTGCATCGCGGCGCTGGATGCGCTCGGCCCGGCCGAGTCCGCGGTCGCCGCCGCGCAGGACGAGGTGAACGCCGCCATCGACGCGATCGTCGCCTGGGCCGGGGCCGCCGGAGAGTCGACGCCGTCCGAGCCGGACGCCTCGCCGACCTCTCCCTCCGATTCCTCGAACACCGCACAGCCCACCGCCCCCTCGACCAGCTCCCCCGGCTCGAATGGTTCGGGCAGCTCGAACACCTCGGGCGCCACCATCCCCAGCGGCTCCGGTGCTGGCTCGTCGGGCGCCGGCTCGTCCGGCTCCGGGACGGGAGCCGGGGGCGGCATGGGCGGCACCACCACCGTGGCCCAGGCCGAGGCCGCGCTCACCGAAGCCACGCTCGCCCGCACCACCGCCGAACTCGCCCTGGAGAGCGCCACCCTGGTGGCCCCCGTCGACGGGGTGCTGACCGCGATGCCTTTCGTCGAAGGCCAGCAGGCCGGCACGAGCGACGTCGTCACGGTGACGCCGGAGGGAGGCGTGGCGATCCCCATCGAGGTGGGGCAGTCGGACATCGCGAGCGTCGCCGTCGGCCAGTCCGCGACGATCACCTCCGCCACCGGGGACGCCTCGGAGGGCGCGGTGAGCGCCGTCGCGATCCTGCCCACCACGTCGGGTTCCTCGGCGACGTGGACCGTGACGGTCGCCGTCGCCGATCCCGGCTCCGGGCTGGCCGTCGGCACCGCGGCGACGACGGTGGTCACCGTCGCGAGCGCCGGCGACGCCGTGCTGGCCCCGATCTCGGCGGTCGCGCTCACCGGCGCGGGCTCCGGAACCGTCCGGGTGCCGGCCGCCGACGGCTCGTCGACGCAGCGCGAGGTAAGCGTCGGCATCCTTGGCACCACCCACGTCGAGATCACCGACGGCGTGGAATCGGGCGATCAGGTGGTCCTCTCCGACCCGAACCAGGCGATCCCCACCTCCACCTCGTCGACGATGCGCGGCCCGGGCATGAGCACGATCACCGGCGGCGGCTTCAGCGGAATGGGAGGCCCACCGCGCTGACGGCCCCGGGGCAGTCGAGCCCAACCACGGACAGCAGCGCGACCAGGTTGGGGGTCCCTGAGGGATGCGCCCCATGCACGGTCGTGACACAACCGGAAAAGCCGCGGGCATCGTCTCGAAGGGGGTCCTCAAAGAGCGTCAGGGAACCTGGCTACAGTGGGCGCCATGAGCGAGGCGACCGAGCGGACGGCGGACATCTCCTGGGAGGAGGGCCGCGCGGCGAACCTGGCGAACTGGGAGGACCGGGTCCACATTCACGAGGTGGGCTACGGCGTCGCGTCGGGGGTCATCAACGAGGCACTGACCGATGTGGTCACCCACGACCTCGCCGCGATGGCCCCCTTCCTGCCCGGCGGCACCCTCGACGGGCTGGATCTGTGCCATTTCCAGTGCCACATCGGCACCGACACGGTCTCGTTGGCTCGGGCCGGCGCACGGGTCACCGGCGTCGACTTCTCCCCCTCCGCCCTGGCCTCGGCCGTCCGCCTGGCCGAGCGGTACGGCGTCGAGGCGAGCTGGATCGAAACCGATGTGCTCGACGCCGCCCGGGCCGTGCGGGTCGCCGTCGAGCGCGGCACCGCCCCGACGCCCGACTTCGACGTCGTCTACACCTCGATCGGCACGATCTGCTGGCTGAACGACCTCGATCGCTGGGCCACCCAGATCGCCGCCGTGCTGCGACCCGGCGGCCTGTTCTACATCCGCGACGGGCATCCGGCGATGTACGCCCTCGACGAGACCGCCCCCGATCTGCGCACCGTCTACCGGTATTTCGGCGACGGCTCCGCGCAGGTGTGGGACGACGCGGGCACCTACCTCGGAGAGGGCACCGTCGCCCACACCCGCACCTACGAGTGGCCCCACCCGTTGTCGGAGGTGGTCAACGCGCTCATCGGCGCGGGCCTGCGCATCGAACGGCTCGACGAGGGCACCGCGCTGCCCTGGCGGTTCAGCCCGCGGATGGAGCAGGTCGACGGCGGATGGGCCTGGCCCGACTCCGAGCGCAACCATATGCCGGTGACGTTCACGGTCGTCGCCCGCCGGCCCTGATCCCTTTCCTCACGCCCCTGCGTGCCTTGGGGCGGACTGATACTCGGCGAAGGTGAGATTTTTCGACGGTAACTGCCTCTTCTTGGCACGGATCGTGCGCAAAGGGCGAGTTAGCGTCGAAAAATCTCGCTGCCCTATCGGCATCAACCTCACTGACGCGGGGAAGAGACCCACCTGGACGCGCCGAAGCGGATGAGACGCGAGGCCGGCAGCCCGACCCCGCACCTCATCCGCTCCACGACGCAGCCCTACCTACAGACCGAGACGCGAGCGGCGAACCAGCTCGCCCTCCGTCTGATTGGTCGACGGGACGTGGCCCGGCAGCGGGAGGACCCGCTCGTGGATCGCGTCGATGATCCAGCCGGGCTGCGGGAAGAAGATCTCCTCCAACTCGGCGGCCGGCGTGATCACGTTGCGCGAACCCACCACCGTGACCGGGGCGTCGAGGTCGTCGAACGCGGCGGTCTGCACCTGAGAGGCGACGGTGTGCAGGAACGATCCGCGGTCCACGGCGTCGGAGGCCAGCACCAGGCGACCGGTCTTCTTCACCGAGGCCAGGATCACGTCGAGGTTGAGGGGGGCGACGAAGCGCAGGTCGATCACCTCGGCCTGGATGCCGTACTTCTCGGCCAACTCGTCGGCGGCCTTCATCGCGCGGTACAGCGTGGGGCCGAGCGTCGCGATGGTCACATCCGTTCCCTCGCGGCGGATCGCCGGCTCGCCCTCGGGCACCTCGTAGTAGCCGGCCGGCACGCCGTCGGCCTCGAACTCCTCGGCCACGTCGTAGAGCAGCTGCGACTCGAAGAACACCACCGGGTCGGTGCCGCGCAGCGCCAGGTTCATCATGCCCTTGGCGTCGTACGGGGTGGCCGGGTAATACACCTTCAGGCCGGGCATGTGCGCGCAGAGCGCCGCCCAGTCCTGCGAGTGCTGCGCGCCGTACTTGGAGCCGACGGAGACCCGCATCACCAGCGGCATGGTCAGCAGGCCCGCCGACATCGACTGCCACTTGGCGGCCTGGTTGAAGATCTCGTCGCCCGCACGGCCCAGGAAGTCGCAGTACATGAGTTCGACGATGGCCCGCCCGCCGGACAGCGCGTAGCCGACACCCGCGCCGATGATCGCGGCCTCGGAGATCGGCGAGTTGAACAGCCGGTGGTACGGCAGCAGTTCGGTGAGCCCGCGGTAGACGGCGAACGCGCCGCCCCAGTCGCGGTTCTCCTCGCCCCAGGCGGCCAGCGTCGGGTCGATGGCGAAGCGGTGCGCCACGGCCTCGAAGATCGCGTCGCGATAGGAGAAGGCCTTCACCTTCGACACCGGCTTGCCTGCTGCGTCGGTGGCGGTGCGGATCTTGCCGGCCAGCGCCTTGACGCGCGCGTTCTCCTCCAGCGGCTGCAGCAGCTCGGGCTCACGATCCGAGAAGGCCTCGACGTGGCCGTTCGAGTACATCACCGACTCGATGAACTCGATCCCGACGCGCGGCGAGATGTCCTCGTCGGAGGTGGCCAGAGCGATCACCTTGGTCAGGCGCTCGTCGAAGCGGGCCTGGATGTCGTCGACCTCGGCCTGGCTGAGCACCTTGTTCTCCACCAGGTAGGCCGCGTAGTTCTTGAGGCCGTCGTGGTTCTCCCACAGCTCGATCTCCTCGCGGGTGCGATACGACGAGGCGTCCGACGGCGAGTGGCCGGAGAAGCGGTAGGTGATGGTGTCGGTGAGCACCGGCCCGCGGCCCTCGGCGAGGAGGTCGCGCTTCCGGCGCACGGCGTCGGCGACGGCCAGCGGGTTGAGCCCGTCGACCCGCTCGGCGTGCATGGCCTCAGGATTCACGCCCATGCCGACGCGGGCCAGGATGTCGTAGCCCATGGTCTCGCCGGAGGTCTGGCCGCCCATGCCGTAGAAGTTGTTGAAGAAGTTGAACCAGATCGGCGGATTGCCGTTGACGCCGTGCTCCCACAGGCTGCGGTACTGGTCCATCGCGGCCATCATCATCGCCTCCCACACCGGGCCGCAGCCCATGGAGGCGTCGCCGATGTTGGCGATGACGATGCCCTTCTCGCGGTTGATCAGCTTGAACAGCGCCGAACCGGTGGCGATGTCGGCCGAGCCGCCGACGATCGCGTTGTTCGGCATCGAGCCGAACGGCGAGAAGAAGGCGTGCATGGAGCCGCCGAGGCCGCGGTTGAAGCCGGCCTTGCGGGCGAAGGTCTCCGCGACGGTGCCGTAGAGGATGAAGTTCTCCGCCAGTTCCGTGAGCCCGTCGTAGGCGATCTGCTCGGCGAAGCCGAGGGTTTCACCGTCGAGGAAGGTCTTCATGATCTCCTCGAGGCGGGCGGGATCGAGCTTGCGCGCGGCCGAGTAGCACTTGGCCAGGATCTCGCCGTGGCTGCGGTGCGAGCCGAACAGGAAGTCCTCGGGGTCGAGCTGCGACGCCTGGCCGACGACGGCCGACTCCTGCCCGATCGACAGGTGCGCCGGGCCGCGATGGTTGTATTCGACGCCGTTCCACGCGCCGGTGGTCTTGATCGAGTGCAGCATGGTCTCGAACTGCCGGACGGCGATCATGTCGTGCAGGATGTCGATCAGGCCCTGCCTGCCGTGGGCGGCCAGCTCCGCCGCGAAGTCGGGCCGGTACTGGTTGACCGGAATCTCCGGCGACTGGATGAACGACGGCTTGCGGACGTTGCCCGGGTCGACGATGAGGTGCTTGGTCATTTCTTCTTCAGATCTCCTGTTATGCCTTGACCGCCCACGCGGCCTCTCGGATCAGTTCGCTGACGGTGGGATGGGGGAAGACGATCTGGCGCAGATCGGAGATGCTGAGCTCGGTCTCGATCACGGCGCTGGCGCCCCAGATCATCTCGGACGCGTAGGCGCCGAGCACGTGGACGCCCAGCACCTGGTGGGTCTCGGCGTCGTAGACGATCTTGGCGGAGCCCGGGGCCTTGACGCCCTGTTCTGCGACGAAGCGGCCCGACAGGTAGCCCGGCACGGTGACGGCCTTGACGTCGCGACCGGCGGCCCGCGCCGCGGCCTCGGTGTAGCCGACGCCGGCGGCCTCGGGGTTGGTGTAGATCGCCCACGGGATGGCGTGCCAGCGCATCACCTCGCCGCGGGTGCAGGCCTGAGGGTCGAGGATGTTGGCGACGGCGATCTCGCCCATCCGGTAGGCGGCATGCGCCAGGAGCGAGCGTCCGGTGACGTCGCCCACGGCCCAGACTCCTGGCAGGTTGGTGCGCATGCGGTCGTCGACGACGACCCCCTTGTCGGAGTAGTCGAGCCCCGTGGCTTGCCAGTCCTGCACGGCGGGACGCCGCCCCACGGCCATCAGTACCAGGTCGGCCTCGACGGTCGCCTCGGCGCCGTCCTTGGACTGGTAGCGCACGGTGCCGCCGTCGATCTCGGTGACGCGGCACTCGAGATGCACCGTCACCCCGTCCAGCCCCTTCCGGAGCTGCGCGGCGAGGTCGGCGTCCATGAACGGCGCGACCTCCGGCAGCATCTCGATCACGGTGACCTCGGAGCCCAGCATCGCGAACAGGCTGGCGAACTCCAGCCCGATCACGCCGCCGCCGATCACGGCGAGCCGCTTCGGGATCTCCGGGATCGACAGCAGGCCGGTGGAGTCGACCACCAGCGGATTGTCCTTGGCGCCGGGGATCGGGGGCATGACCGGCACGGAGCCGGTGGCCAAGATGACGTGGTCCGCGGTGTACGTCGTGCCGTCGACCGACACCCGGCCGGGGCCGTCGAAGGTGCCGTAGCCCTTCACGACGGTGACGCCGGCCTTCTTCTCGGCCGCGCCGACGCCGCCCACGAGGGTGGCGACCGTCTGGTCCTTCCACTTCTGCATGGCGGTCCAGTCGACCTCCGCCGTCGCGTTGACCCCGAATCGGGCGCCGTGGACGGCGTGCTCATAGGTCTTGGCCGCGTTCAGCAGGGCCTTCGTCGGGATGCACCCGACGTTCAGGCAGGTGCCGCCCAACGACTCGGCCTCCACGAGGAGCACCTTCTTCTTCGCGTGGCCGAGGCGCTCGGCGGCGATGTAGCCGCCGGGGCCGCCGCCCAGGACGATGACGTCGAAATCCGCCATCCCGCTCACCCCAGCACCGTCACGTCGATGTTCTCGACGTAGCGCACGAGATCCTGCAGGAAGCGGGCGGCGTCGGCGCCGTCGATCACCCGGTGGTCGGCGGTCAGCGAGAAGCCGATCCGCTGCTCGACGCCGAACGAGCCGTCGGCGTTCACCTTCGCCCGCGGGAAGATCGCGTCGACGCCGAGGATGGCCACCTGCGGCACGTTCAGCAGCGGGGTGAAGGACTCGATGCCGAGTCCGCCGAGGTTGGAGACGGTGAACGTCGCGCCCGACAGCAGGTCGGGGTTGATGTTCCCGGCGATGGCCTGCTGGGCCAGTTCCTTCGACGCCGCAGAGAACTCGCGCAGGCTCATCGCGGAGGCGTGCCGCACGGTCGGGACCAGGAGGCCGCGGGGGGTGTCGCACGCGAAGCCCATATGCACCTGCTCAAAGGTGGTGAGCACGCCGTCGGCCAGGTGCGCGTTGTGGCCTGAGTGCTTGGCGGCAGTCTTGACGGCGGCGAAGCCGACGAGGTCGCCGATGGTGACGGCGGTCAGGCCGAGCTCCTCCGGCGAGCCCTTCAGCCGCTTGCGCAAGGCGAGCAGGCCCGCGGCGTTCGCGGTCGTGGTGTAGGTGAGCTGGGCCGAGCTGGCCAGCGAGTACATCATGCGCTCCGCGATGGTCTTGCGGATGCCCTTGAGCAGCGCGGCGGTCGAGGCACCGGGGTACTCGCGGGCGGCCGACGAGACGACGGGAGCCGGGGCCGACGTGGCGGCGGGTACCGCGGGAGCGGCCAGGTCGGCGGTGGTCACGCGGCCGCCGAGGCCGGTGCCCTGGGCGCCGGAGCCGTGGGCTCCCGAGCGCGCCGCCCCGCGGGTGGCGTCGGCGACGGCAGCCTTGACGTCGCGCTCGATCACGCGGCCGTGCGGGCCGGTGCCCTCGGGTACCGTGCTCAAGTCGAGCCCATGAGCACCGGCGAACGCCCGGGCACGAGGGCTGGAACCCGTCGCGGCCTGCGCGCCTCCTGCGTCGACATCGCTCCCGCGCCCGGCCGGTTCCGCCGAAGGGGATGCGGGGGACTGCGGGTCCGGAGCAGGAGCGGCATCGGGCGTCGCGGCAGCGCCGCCGGACCAGCCGGCCTCGGCGAGCGCCGGCGCCGGGTCCTCTCCCGGCGCGCCGACGACGATCAGCGGCTCCTTCACCGGGACCTCGTCGCCTTCCTCCCACAACACGGCCAGCACGGTGCCGCCCGCCGGAGCGGGCACATCCATCGACGCCTTGTCGGTCTCCACCTCGCAGATCACACCGTTCTCGGCGATCTCGTCGCCCACCTGGATCTGCCAGGACACGATCAGGCACGACTCCACCGAGTTGCCCAGCTGCGGCATGACTATGACGGTCGCCATCCGAAACCCCTTTGCCTTCGAATTACTTTCGTTTGACCATCGTATCACCGAGGTAGTGCTTTCGCAGGGTCGAACGGCGAAAGATCTGCCCCAAAAACGGCGAAGCTCCCGCTGAAACCGGCGAGACCCCTTGCGGCGTCATCCCCTCAAGCCGCACTGTTAACCATGATCCCGCGTCTCACCATGATCCCGCGCGGTGTGCTCGACCTGTCCGCCGCGGACCTGAGGTTTGCTGCGCGCCAGTGCGCGGGACCTGCCGCCTTGCCCGACGACGCCCTCGCCGCTGCCGCAGCGGTGGAGCGGGCCTGGGATCCTGACGGCCGGACATTGGCATGCCTATCGCTGCGCAGCGGATGGGATCTGGCCTTGCTGGCCGCGCGCTGGCCACCTGGCAGCGAGATTCTGATGTCGGCGGTAACCATCGGCGAGATGGCGGAGATCGTGCGCAGACACCGGTTGGTGCCTGTCCCTGTGGACATCGATCCGCGGACGCTGGCGATCGATCCCGCGCAACTCGAGCCGCTCGTCACCTCGCGCACCCGAGGGCTGGTGGCCACTCAGCTCTTCGGTAGCCGGACGCCGCTCGGCCCGCTGGCGACGGTTGCCAGGAAGCACAGGCTCATGGTTTTCGAGGACGCCGCGCAGGCCTACACGGGGTTGGCGGATCGTGGCGACGCGGCGGCTGACATCAGCGGCTTCAGCTTCGGGCCGATCAAGCCCCAGACCGCGCTCGGGGGCGGGCTGCTCGAGGTGCGCGATCCGGAGTTGCTGTCCCGGATGCGTCGCATCCAGGATGGCTGGCCCCGACAGCAGGTGGCGGACTACCGGAGCCGGGTTCGGAAGTTCGGATGGGTGGGTCGGCTGGCAAGAAATCCCACCCTCTTCGCCGCTCTCGCCTGGTCCTGCCGCGCCGTCGGCCGGGACCACGATCAGCTGCTTGCCGGGGCCATCCGCGGATTCGGCCACATCGCCGACGACGAACTCCTGGCGAAGATCCGTCGGCAGCCCTCGCTGCCGTTGCTACGGCTTCTGTTCCGGCGTCTAGACGCGCCGGAACGGACCTGGATGGCACGAAAGAACCAACTTGCGGAGATCATCCGCGCCGAACTGCCGGCCGACTGTCGGATGGGGGAGGGGGCGCCCTTCCCCACGCACTGGGTGCTGCCGGTCCTTGCGGAGGACCCTTGCGGAGTACGCGACCGACTACGAGCCGCCGGCTTCGACGCAACCCGATCAGCCTCGAGCCTGACAGTGATCGCAACCCCCGCCGAACGACCCGATGCACTGACGCCGTTGGCCTCCCGCTGGATTTCGCGCCTAGTATACCTGCCGCTTCACCCCGCCCTCACCGACGCCCGGGCGGTCGAGATGGCGCGGCTGGTCGGCTAAGCCTGCGTGCTCCAGCAGCGTGCGTCGGATATCAGACGACGACGACGCGCGTGTGCTCCTCCAGGGCCGCCAAGGCGCCGTCAGGCAGGCCCGAGTCCGTGATGATGCCGGCGAGCTGGTCCAGGGCGAGGAAGCTGACGAAGCCGGCCTGGCCGAACTTGGTGGAGTCGGCCACCAGCCAGGTCTCCTCCGCGTGCTGGCTCATCACCGTCTCCACCTGCGCGCCCTCCAGGAAACGGGTGGTCAGGCCGCGATCCGGCGAGAACCCGTCGGTGCCGATGAACGCGAGCCGGGTGTTGAAGTCGGCCATGGCGCGCTCCGCCCCGGGCCCCACCAGCGACTCGGACTCGCGGTGGAAGACGCCGCCGGACAGGATCAGGTTGAGCTCCGGGAATCCCCGCGCATGAGAGAAGGCGAGCATCGAGTTCGTCACCACCTGCAACCCGCGCCGGCTGGCGAGGTGCCTCACGATGAGAGCGACGGTGGTGCCGGCCTCCAGCATCACCGTGTCGTGATCCACCACCATCGCGGCGGCGGCGGCGGCGATGCGCTGCTTGGCCCCGGCGTTGGCCTTCTCGCGCTGCATGATCGAGGTGTTCACCGACGGGACCGCGCCGCCGCGGGTGCGCACCAGCAGGCCGCGCCGCTCCAGCGCGCGAAGATCCCCCCGGATGGTGACCTCGGAGACCCCCAGCCCGGCCGCCAGCCCGGAGACGCTGAGCGACCCGGTCTCCACCAGTCTGGCGAGAATCTCCTCCTCGCGGCTTCCGCGCTGCCCCGTCATTGGACCCCGTTATCTCTGGTTTGCTTTCGTTCGCCCGACGATAGCACCGCGATCAGCTTTCGTTCGGCGATCCGCGGCGACGCGGCCCCGGAGGGATGGTGCCGGAGGGATGGCGCCGGACGGGTGGTGCCGGCTGGGCGGTGCCGGTTGGGTACTCTTGGCGCGATGAGCAAGGAGATCGCGACGCTGCCGCCGATCGAGGTGCTGGCCCCGGGGACGCCCACCAGCCCTCGCACGGGCGAGCCGCCGCGCCCCGTCGCTCTCTGGGTCTCCTCGATCCTGCTGCATCTCGCGTCCGCCGCCCTCGCCGGCGCCTACGCCCGGCACTGGTGGCAGGCCGCGCACGCCGAGACCTACGGCTCCTCCGCCCGGCTGATCGGCTGGCTGGAGCCCGACCCCGGGAAGTGGCTCTCCCTCCTGCTGGAGGGGGTCTTCGCGCTCGCCCTCGTGCTGGCCGCCGGCGCCTGCTCCGTGATCGGCCACCAGTCCTGGAGGGGTCAGCGCTGGACCCGCCCGGCATCGGTGGCGGCGCCGATCGTGGCGGCGGGCTTCGTCGCCATCCTCAACGACGCCGCCCTCGCCGGATTCGTGCTGGCGGTGGCCGGCGCCGCGCTGCTGTGGCTGCCGTCCCTCACCACCTATTACTCCCGCTGGGAGCAGCTGCGCGCCGCCGGGCCCGGCGGCTACCGCACGCCCGAGTCGATCCACTACGGCCGCCTGGCCCGGTTCCACCCCTGAGGACGGATATGACCTTCACCGGCCTCCTTCGCCAGGTCCTGCGGACCCTGTCGCCGTCGCGTCCCGCACCGACGCCCCCTGCGACGCGCCCCGCCGATGGGCCGAAGCCCGCACCGCCGCGCCCCGCCGGCCTCTACCCGGGCGACTATCGCGTCGCGCCCGAGATCGTCTACGACCCCCACCCCGACGGCCGCCCCGATCCGGGCGAGATCGTCTGGACCTGGGTGCCCTACGAGGAGGACCACACCCAGGGAAAGGACCGCCCGGTGCTCCTGATCGGGCGCGACGGGGACTGGCTGCTCGGCCTGCAGGTCACCTCGCAGGACCACGACCGCGACGCGGCCCAGGAGGCCCGAGCCGGGCGCTACTGGACGGATATCGGGGCCGGCGACTGGGACCGCCAGCGTCGCCCCAGCGAGGTGCGCGTCAACCGGATCGTCCGGATCGACCCCTCCGCCGTGCGGCGAATCGGGGCCATTCTGGACCGGACCACCTTCCACGAAGTCGCGCACGAGGTTGCCCGGCATTACCCTTGAGAGAACTTGTCTTGAGGCGCTCCGGGCACCCCCTCAAGACCTGGCAGGCAGGATGCCCACGGAAGGCAGGAATGGCCGCGAACAGTTCGCCCCCGCGACCATCCATCACTCACCCTGACGGGTATGTCGACGGCCGGCTGCATTCGGTCGCCGGCGAAACCCTCACGCTGCTCACCGACTTCGACGTCGACGCCTACACCCGGCAGGCCCGGGGACGGATCGCGATCGACGCCGCGAACGTGCGCCTCGACGGCGACCCCGCCCTCCGCGACGACCTCGCGTTCCTCTGGCGGCTCGACAGCGCCGCGCTCTCGGAGGCGCGCGCCGTCCTCGCCACCTGGACCGGCAACGAGGCCCGGATCACGGCCTTCCTCGCCACCTGGGCCTACGAACGGCTCTGGCTGGGGCATGCGCTCCGCGACCTGCTCACCGCCGACGGCGCGCCGCTGCCCGAGCCGCTGCGCCGGGCCACCCTCGTCGCCCGCCTCCGGGGCCTGTACGTCGAACGCGGGCTCCCCTTCGTCGCGCCGGTGTGGACGTCCATCGTCGGCGAATCGGTCACCGCCGGGCACATGGCCCGGCTCATGATCCAGGAGACCGCGCTGCGCGCCGCCTACCGCGCGATCCTTCCCCGCCTCGACGGCGAGGCGCGACGCGTCGTGGAACAGGTGGCCGGTCGTCGCGACGAGATGATCCGCTTCTTCCTGCTGGAGTCGTCGGCCCGGATCTCCCGCTCCCCGCAGGAGGCCCGGATGGCCCGGCTGTTCCTGTTGCCGTCCTGGAAACCGCTGCGCATCGTCGGGGTGGCGGATCCCGACGAGGCCCGCGCCATGGCCTCCATCTTCCGCACCGCCGACGACCGGGCCCGGCTGGCCGGCGCCGATCGCCCCCTCCGCGAGCTCCTGGCCATCCGGCCCACCGGCTGGACCCAGGGCGCCACCTCTCCCACCCCAGGCCTGATGAGAAAGCAGCACCGTGGCGTTCGATCTTGAGAAATTCGCCGAGACCTCCGACCGCGTGCGGTGGGAGGATCTCGATTTCGGCCACTTCGACGACCAGCCCCTCGACGCCGGCACCCTCCGGGCGCTGCGCTACATGTGCGACGTGGAGTACCACACCTCGTGCTACCTGCGGGACCTGCTGGTCACCCGCTCGCATCGCAAGGACGAGGCGCGCGGCTTCATGACGACCTGGAACCGCGAGGAGTTCTGGCACGGCGAGGCGCTCTCCGCCGTCCTCGGTCGCCACGGCATCGTCGTCGACTACGACGAGCTCAAGGCCAAGCGGATCAAGCTGGGCTGGCAGCTGGCCCTCGGCACCGTCACGCAGGCCGCGGGCTCGTCGATGGTGGGCGACGACTTCATCGCCGTTCACATGACCTGGGGCGCTGCCAACGAGTTGTCCGCCGTCGCCGCCTACCGGCGGCTGTCGGAGATGGTCGAGCACCCGGCGCTCTCCCCGCTGCTCGAACGCATCGCCCAGCAGGAGACCCGCCACGTCGCCTTCTACACCACCCAGGCCCGGGCCAAGCTGGAGACCTCGTCACGGGCCCGCACGCTGGTGCGCCTGGCGATGACCAAGATGTGGAATCCGGTCGGCACCGGGGTGATGGACGACGACGAGGTGCGCCACACCATGGACTATCTGTTCGCGGGCCAGGGCGCGGCCCTGGACAAGCTCGACCAGCGGGTCAGCCGGTTCCCCGGCATGGAGGAGACCACCATCTTCCGCAGCGCCTTCGAGAGGATGGGCATCGTTCTGGACGCGCCCTGAGGACAAAGAGCGAGGTGGCCGGTCCCCGCGGGGACCGGCCACCTCGTCACTCAGCGAGAACCGGGATCAGACACCCATGGTGGTGCCGGCGGAGCGGAGGTTCTGGCAGGCCTCGACGATGCGGGCGGCCATACCGGCCTCAGCGGCCTTGCCCCAGGCGCGGGGGTCGTACTGCTTCTTGTTGCCGACCTCGCCGTCGATCTTCAGCACGCCGTCGTAGTTGCGGAACATGTGCTCCACGACGGGACGGGTGAAGGCGTACTGGGTGTCGGTGTCGACGTTCATCTTGATGACGCCGAAGTCGACCGCGTCGGAGATCTCCTGGGCGGTGGAGCCGGAGCCGCCGTGGAAGACCAGGTCGAACGGCTTCTCCTTGCCGTACTTGGCGCCGACGGCGTCCTGGATCT
>DAOLFC010000030.1:0-30732 GCA_035326505.1 Arachnia sp. | reverse complement strand
GTCGCCGAACACCGCGATGTTCGGATCGGCGTAGAGCCCCGGCAGCACCGGGCTGCCCACGACCTTGGCCTGGAAGGTCCACGTCGCCGTGGACCCACCGGGCAGGGTGAGGGTGTAGGTGACCGGCGAAGACAGATCCACGACGGTGCCCGACGCCGGGGAGACCGTCACGCCGGCCGCGGCCGTGAACGTCGGAGCCAGCGTCGTCAGGTCGGTGCCCTTCTTCACCGGCAAGATCGCCGTATGGGCCGTGCCGTTGACGATCGGCTGATGCCGCAGCAGGTCCGGCTGCGTGAGCGAGATGTCGACCAGCTGGTCGGAGGAGATCATCTCCGCGGGCGCCAGCGCGCGGTTGTAGATCTCGATGTTGTCGAACCAGCCCTGGAAGTAGCGGTCGCCCGAGTAGAACGACTTGCCGAGGTAGGCCTGGAGGTTGGTCCCCAGTTCGGTGATCTTCGTGTTCAGCGCGGTGTTCTCGCCGAGCTTGGCGCCGTTGAGGTAGACCTTCATCGTGTTGCCGTCGAACACGATGTAGTAACGGTTCCACTGGCCGCTCGGGATGGCGCCGGTCACGGCCGACTCGTTCTGCCACGACGCCTGCGTGATGGCGCTGCGCACGTCGGCGCCGCGAGCCCGCAGGAAGTAGTACTTCTGGTCGCTCTGGCCGATGCCGAAGCTGAAGAAGTTGCCGCTGCCCAACTCCGACTTCATGTCCATCGCGATGGTCATCTTGTTGCGGCCGTCGAAGAAGCCGGTCGGGAACGACGCGAAACCGTTGGTGGTGCCGTCGAGCTTGAGGGCCTGACCCTTCACCGCGTCGGTGGCCACCGCGGCCGTGCCGCTGGCGGTCAGATGGGCCGTGCCCACCTGGTCGTTCAGGGTGCCGTCGTCGAAGGTGTACTTCGCGATGGGGCCCTGCTGCGGCTCCTCCGTCGACTCGGGTGCCAGGTCGTCGAAGGCGACCAGCAGGCGGGTCTCCTCCTCAGCGGAGAGCCGGATCACGGAGCCGTGCCGGAACGGCTGGGTGAAGGAGTACTGGTTGGCTCCGGCACCGGTGCCGAGCTGGGTGAAGCTGAGGCTCTCCAGGGTGTCGGCGGTGTGGCCGTAGTAGCCGCTCTGGTCGCCCATCACGGCCCAGCGCTCGTCGGGCAACTGGTAGACGGTGAGGCCTTCCATCGACGCGCGCAGTCCATGCGCGGCGGCCTCGCCGCGGTCGATCACGCGGGTCCACGGGCCGTCCAGGCTGGGGGCCTTGTCGACGACGGTGTTCCAGTCGGAGGTGGAGAAGCGGTAGTAGTCGTCGCCCTCCTTCGCGATGGTGGAGTCGATGATGTTCGGGCCGCCGAGACCGTCGCCCTGCTCGTTCAGCGAGACCCAGACCTCGGGCTCGGTGAAGGTCTGGAAGTCGGTGGTCTTGGTGAGGTAGACGCGAAGGGCCCAGTCGTTGGTGCCGTTTTCCCGCTTGTCGCGGGCCGACCAGTAGACGTAGTACTCGCCGGTCTCCTCGTTGTAGATGGCCTCAGGGGCCCAGACGCAGCCCGCCTGGTCGAAGCCCGCGAACACGATGCGCTGGTCGCTCCAGTTCACCAGGTCGTCGGACTCCCACACCACGATGTTCTGGCTGGCGTTGAGCTGGTCCCAGCCGGAGCCGCCGGCACCGCCGCCTTCGGCGTGCAGGTCGGTGCCGATGATCCAGTACTTGTCGCCCTCCGGGGAGCGGACGAGGTGCGGGTCGCGCACGCCGAGGTCGCCGCCCAGGTTGGCGAGGATCGGCTGGTTGCCATTCAGCTTCTTCCAGTGCAGCCCGTCCTTGCTGTACCCGAAGAAGATCTTCTCGTAGCCCCCCGAGGTCGCGAAGTGGGTCCAGAGGTAGCCGGCGTCGTATTCGGTCTGCGCCGCGGGCTCCTCCGCAGCCGCCGTCCCGCCGGGGGTCATCCCCAGCATGAGCGCAGCGGTTGCCAACACCGCCGTCGCAAGTTTCCATCGGTGGGATCTCAGTACACTCACTTGTTCCGCTCCTTTGCCTGCAACCCGCCGATGGGTCGCCCACCCATGTTATCGCGAACATTTAGGCGGTTCAAGATCCATTTCGCGCGCCCGGAAACGGGAACACGGCGGACCCCGTCCGTCGCCCGTCGCCGTCTGCCATAGGCTGTCCGGATGCACGTCCCTCACAAGCCGCCCGGTCTGGTCGACGTCGCGGCGAAGGCCGGCGTCAGCCTGTCCACGGTCTCGCGCGTCATCACCGGACGCACCCCCGTCAGCGAGCAGCTGCGCCAGAGGGTGCAGGCCGCGGTGGACGAACTCGGCTACCGGCCCAACGCGGCGGCCCAGGCGCTGGTGAGCGGGAGGAGCTCGACGATCGCCGTGCTCGCCCGCAACACCGCGCGCTTCGGCTACGCCGCGACCCTGCAGGGCATCGAGGAGGCGGCACGAGCGGCGGGCTACGTCGTGATGATCGTCGTCGTGGAGTCGGCAGACCCGGCGGCCATCGCGCAGGCCGTAGACATGACACTCTCCCAGCCGCTCGCCGGGGCGATCGTGATCGAGTTCGACGACGTCGGCGTCGCGACCCTGGCCGCCCTCCCCGACGTGATCCCGGTGGTCGCCGCGGCGGGAGCCCAGCGCAAGCGCGGAGCCTCCCCTCACGCCTTCCTCGACGACGAGGCGGGAGGCAGGGAGGCCACGGAACACCTCCTGAGCCTGGGCCACGCCACGGTTCACCACATCGCCATCCCCGCGACGCGGCGTCGCAGCGGCCGCGAATGGGGTTGGAGGAAGGCGCTCGAGGCGGCGGGCGCCCCCGTGCCCGAGGTGATCAGGGCCGAATACTCGCCGACGTCGGGATACGACGCCGCGCAGCGCCTCGTCGCCGATCCCGAGGTCACCGCCATCCTGTGCGGCAACGACGAGATCGCCATCGGCACCGCCCGCGCGCTGGCGGAGCGCGGCCGGCGCATCCCGGAGGACGTCAGCATCGTCGGCTTCGACGACCAGCCCTTCGCGAAGATGTGGGTTCCCGCCCTCACCACGGTCTCGCAGGACTTCACCGATCTGGGGCAGCGGACCTTCGGCCTCCTCCATTCCTGGGTGACCACGGGGACGCGCCCGACCGACTCCGCCGTGCGCCCCGCGCTCGTGCCGCGCGAGAGCACGGCCCCGCCCCGGTCGGCCTTCCCCGCGCCCACCTCCGAGAGACCCCGCCAGTAGGTGGCACCTGCTGGCTGATACATAAATCTCGCTATGCACCGAGGCCTCGCTATATGCGGAAGGCCTCGATGCATAGCGAGATTTATGCATCGCTGATCGCAGAGCTGGCAGCGGGGACCCCTCCCCCGGCACCTCGGGGCCGCTTCGTCGCATTCTGACCAACGTTTGCAGACATCGGGAGGCGGTGATACCGTCTGACTAACGTTTGCAGGACCGCCCTCACCGGCGGACCCCGAAAGGCACCGAAGCTTTGACCATCTCCGCACCGCACACCGGCACGTCCCCGCGCGACACCTCCCCTCGCGGCGACCGCGCGTGGCCCGGGACCGTCCGTCTCGCCGCCTCGGGGGTCGCCCTGATCCTCGCCCTTCCCACCGACACCCTGCCGGTCGTAGTGCATTGGGGGGCGGACCCCGGTCCCCTCTCCGACGCGGAACTGAGGGACATCGCCGCGTCCTCGGTCGCCCCCATGGCCACCAACGGCGCCGACGTGCCCGTGGTCGTCTCGGTCATGCCCGAGGCAAGTGCGGGCTGGACCGGCGCCCCCGGGCTCGCCGGGCACCGCCGCGGCCACGCCTGGTCCCCCCGGCTGACCCCCGAGCACGTCCTCGTCTCCTCCGACGAGGACGGCGGCGTCGTCGAGGTCACCGCCACCGACGCCGGCGCGGGCCTGGCCGTGCGGCTCCTGATCGAGATGCTTCCCACCGGGATCGTGCGCATGCAGGCCCGAGTGACCAACACCGGCGTCGGCGCCTATCTCGTCGACTCCGTCGCGCTCGCCCTCCCGGTGCCGACGCGCGCCGACGCGCTGCTCGACTTCGCGGGACGCTGGGCCAAGGAACGGGTCCTCCAGCGGCGGCCCTTCACGGTGGGCGCGCACACGCGGGAGGGACGCCATGGGCGCACCGGCGCGGACGCCGCGACCCTCCTGACCGCCGGCACCGCCGACCTGGATTTCGCCACCGGCGAGGCCTGGAGTCTGCACGTCGCCTTCAGCGGAAACCACCGGCTCATCGCCGAGCGCGCGTTCTCGGGGGAACGCCTGCTGCTCGGCGGGGAGCTCCTGCTGCCCGGCGAGGTGGAGCTGGCGGCGGGCGAGTCCTACGACACGCCCCGGCTGTTCGCCGTCTACGGGGCAGGACTCGACGCGGTCGCCGGCCGCCTGCACCGCCACCTCCGGGCCCGCCCGCAGCATCCGCGCACACCGCGCCCGGTGACGATGAACGTCTGGGAGGCCGTCTACTTCACCCACGACCTGGATCGGATCCTGGAGTTGGCGTCGCTAGCCGCGGAGGCAGGCGTCGAGCGCTTCGTGCTCGACGACGGCTGGTTCGGAGACCGCCGCGACGACACGGCCGGCCTCGGCGACTGGGTGCTGGCGGAGGATGTCTGGGGCGACGGCCGGTTCGCCGCGCTCGTCGAGGCCGTCAAGGGGCACGGCATGCAGTTCGGCCTGTGGTTCGAGCCGGAGATGGTCAACCCGGACTCCGACCTGGCCCGCGCGCACCCGCAGTGGATGCTGCAGGTCGCGGGTCGCCTCCCGATACCGTTCCGCCATCAGCAGGTGCTGGATCTCACCCATCCCGGCGCCTTCGCCCACGTGCGCGACCAGATCGTGGCGCTGGTGCGCGAGTACGGCATCGACTACATCAAATGGGATCACAACCGCGACCTCATCGACGCCGGCTCCACCCGCACCGGGCGCGCCGGCGTCCACGAGCAGACCCTGGCGGCCTACCGGCTGATCGACGAGATCCGGTTCCTGTGCCCGGGCCTGGAGATCGAGTCCTGCTCCTCAGGCGGCGCCCGGATCGACCTGGAGATCATCGAGCGCACCGACCGGGTGTGGGCTTCGGATTGCATCGACGCGCGCGAGCGCCAGCAGATCCAGCGGTGGACCGCGCAGCTGCTGCCCCCGGAGCTGGTGGGCAGCCACGTCGGCGCCGGGCGCGCCCACACGACGGGACGCCGGCTCGACCTGGACTTCCGCGCCGCGACCGCGCTCTTCGGGCACTTCGGGATCGAATGGGACCTGACCGCCGCGGGCCCGGACGAGCGGGCCCGGCTGGCGGAATGGGTCGCCTTCTACAAGCGGATGCGTCCTCTCATCCACACCGGCACCATGGTGCGCCGCGAGGCCGAGCAGGGCGACCTGTGGCTGCACGGGGTGGTCTCCCCCGACGGCACCGAGGCGCTGTACGCGGTCACCCTCCGCGAGCGTCACGTCACCTGGCCGGCGGGCCGGCTCCCCCTCCCCGGGCTCCGCGACGACCTGGTCTACCGCCTCTCGGCCGCCGGCCCCGGTGCCGAGGCCCCCTGCAATCCGCGGGTTCACCCGTCGTGGTGGAAGGACGGCCTCGTGGCCTCCGGAGCGACGCTCACCGCCATCGGCGTGCATGTGCCCGCCCTCGACCCCGACCACACCGCCCTGCTGCACGTGAAGGCGGCCCCGCAGATGAACACGACAGAGCGATGACAGACAGAGCAACGACGGACAGAGCGATGACGGCGAGTGCATCGCCGTCATCCCGACGGCCCCGATCCCAACCCCGGGCGCGAGGCCGACGCAGCGAGTTCGGTGTGGCGCTGCTGTTCATCGCCCCCGCCGCGCTCGGCTTCCTCGCGTTCTACCTGGTCCCGTCGATCCGCGGCATCTGGTTCAGCTTCACCGACCAGAACCTGATCGGCTCGGGGCAGTTCATCGGCCTGGGCAACTACGAGAAGATGCTCGGCGACGAGCTGTTCTGGAACGCGCTGCTGGTGACGCTCTGGTACGTCGTGATCAACATCGGGGTGCAGACGGTGCTGGCGATCGGGATCGCCGTCCTGATGCACCGGCTCACTCGCTCCGCGCTCATCCGCGGCATCATCCTGCTGCCCTATCTCGTGGCCAACGTCGTGGTCGCGCTGGTGTGGTTCTGGATGATGGACTACTCCACCGGCATCGTCAACGTGATCATCGACTGGCTGGGGGGCGACCGGATCGCCTTCTTCGGCAACGAGCGCCTGGCCATTCCCACCATCGCGCTGATCAACGTGTGGCGCTACGTCGGATACACCGCGCTGCTCATCTTCGCCGGGCTCCAGACGATCCCCGGCCAGCTGTACGAGGCGGGCGCCCTGGACGGCGCCTCCGAGGCCAGGATGTTCTGGTCGATCACCCTGCCGCTGCTGCGCCCCGTGCTGGCCCTGGTGCTGGTGATCACCGTCGTCGGATCGTTCCAGATCTTCGACACCGTGGCCGTGACCACACAGGGAGGCCCGATCAACTCCACACGGGTCATCTACTACTACATCTACCAGCAGGCCTTCGAACGCTTCGACCTCGGCTACGCGTCGGCGATGTCGGTGTTCCTGCTGGTCGTGCTGGCGCTGGTGGCGTACTTCCAGCTCAAGATCATGCGTTCCCACCAGTCGGACCTCGCGTAAGGACCACCGATGACTCCCCTCACCACCACCCCTGGCAACGCGCCCCGCAGGCGCCGGGTCAGCTGGGGACGGGTCGTCGCCTGGACGGCTCTCGTCGCCCTGATGTTCGCCACCCTCTTCCCCTTCTACTGGATGCTGCGCACCGCGCTCTCGACGAACACCGCGCTGTACACCAACGCGAACAGCCTGCTGCCCGTCGAGTTCAGCTGGGGCGCGTTCCGCCGGGTGCTCGGCCTGGCCACGCCCGAGGAGGCCGCCGCGGAGGGCGGCACCACCGGATCGATCGACTTCTGGCTCTACCTGCGCAACTCGGTGATCGTCTCGACGGTCATCACCGCGGGCCAGGTTTTCTTCTCGTCGATGGCGGCCTACGCCTTCGCACGGCTGCACTGGAAGGGACGCGACGCCGTGTTCTTCCTCTTCCTGACCGCGCTGATGATCCCCCCGATCTTCGTGCAGCTGCCGAACTTCATCCTGATCCGCGACCTCGGCCTGCTGAACACGCTGAGCGGCATCATCCTGCCCTTCTTCTTCATGACCCCGTTCGCGATCTTCTTCATGAGGCAGTTCTTCCTGGGGATCAGCCGGGAGATCGAGGAGTCGGCGAAGATCGACGGCGCCGGCCACATCGGCATCTTCTTCCGGATCATCCTGTCGATGTCCACCACGCCGCTGTTCACGCTGGCGCTGCTGACCTACATCACGTCGTGGGGCGAGTACTTCTGGCCGCTGCTGGTCGGGCGCGCGGAGGAGTCGCGGGTGCTGACGGTAGCGCTCGGCATCTTCCGGGCGCAGACCCCGCAGACGGGCCCCGACTGGGCGGGCCTGATGGCCGGCGCCCTGATCGCCGCGCTGCCCATCTTCGTGCTCTTCGTGCTGTTCGGCCGCAAGCTCATCGACAACCTCGGCTACTCGGGCATCAAATGATCGCCCCCGAACCCGTCCCATCGACCACATCAACCGCAGAGAGGCACTGATATGAACCCCCTGGCCCCGTCCACCCACAACGCGCGGTCCCGGCGTCGCGCCGTCGCGATCGCCGCGACGGCCGTCGCCGTCCCGCTCCTGTTCGCCGGATGCTCCGGCCCGGCGGACCCCGAAACTCCCGCCGAGGGCGCGTCCCTCACCTACTGGCTGTGGGACACCAACCAGCAGCCGGCCTACCAGCAGTGCGCCACCGACTTCGCGGCCGCGAGCGGCATCGAGGTGAAGATCGAGCAGTTCGGCTGGGCCGACTACTGGCAGGGCCTGACCACCGGATTCGCCTCGAGCACCGCCCCGGACGTGTTCGCCAATCACCTGTCCTACTTCCCCGAGTTCGCCGCCCAGGGCCAGCTCCTGGACATCGCCGATCGCGCGGAGGGCGACGGGCTGGACCTCTCCATCTATCAGGACGGCCTGGCCGACCTCTGGGTGAGCCAGGACGGCGCCCGCTACGGCCTGCCGAAGGACTTCGACACCGTCGCGATGTTCTACAACGAGACGATGGCCACCGAGGCCGGCTACACCGCCGACCAGCTCGGCGCCCTCGCATGGAATCCCGCCGACGGCGGCACCTTCGAGGAGTTCATCGCGGCGCTCACTGTCGACCAGAACGGGGTCCGGGGCAACGAGCCCGGCTTCGACAAGACCAAGGTGGCCGTCTACGGACTCGCCCTCAGCGGCAACGGCCTGAACGCCTCCGGCCAGCAGACCTGGGCGCCCTACGCGCTCAGCAACGACTGGTTCTTCGGCGACACCACCCCCTGGACCACCTCCTGGCACTTCGACGATCCGGCGTTCGTCGAGACGCTGACCTGGTACAAGCACCTGATCGAAGAGGGCTACATGCCTTCCGTAGACATCGCCCTGAGCGAGCAGGACCCGCTCAACGGCTACCTCGCCGGACGCTACGCCACCGTCACCGACGGCAGCTGGATGAACACCTCCTACCTGGGCCAGGATGAGGTGGCGACCAAGGTCGCCCCCACCCCCGTCGGACCGAGCGGCCAGCGCGCCACCGTGTTCAACGGGCTCTCCGACGGCATCTGGGCGGGCACGAAGAACCCCGACGCCGCCTGGGAGTGGGTGAAGTACCTGGGATCGGCGGCGTGCCAGGACGTCGTCGCCGAGTCCGCCGTCGTCTTCCCGGCGATCAAGACCTCCACGGAGAAGGCCGAGGCCGCCTTCGCGGCCAAGGGTTGGGACGTCACCGGGTTCACCGTCCAGGTCTCCGACGGCACGACCGAACTGCTCCCGATCGCCGACCACTGGTCGGAGATCAACGACACCGTCACCGCCGCCGTCGAGGCCTTCCTGAAGGGCTCCACCGGGCCGGAGGGTCTCACCAAGGCCAACGACACGGTCAACGCCCTGTTCGAGTGACACCATAGGAGCATCCGCAGGAGCTCAATGAGTGGAACTCCCGAAGGGGGCGGTCGTCCGGCCGCCCCCTTCGAGCATCGACAACTACGCCGCACGACGACCCGCCGGCCGGTCGCCGGAAGATACGGAGAACATCCCATGCCCATCAGCCCCGACGACTCCCGTCTCGTCCCCACCTACACCGCCGCCGCCTCCCGGTACCAGGAGGTGCCCTTCGCGCGCGCCGGCGCCAGCGGCATCGCGCTGCCGCGCGTCTCCCTGGGGCTGTGGCAGAACTTCGGCACGGACCGGCCCGCCGACGGGCAGCGGGAGATCGTGCTGCACGCGTTCGACCACGGCATCGTGCATTTCGATCTGGCGAACAACTACGGGCCGCCGTACGGCGCTGCGGAGGCGGCCTTCGGCGGCGTGCTCACCCGCGACCTCGGCCGCTACCGCGACGAGCTCTTCCTGTCCACCAAGGCCGGCTACGACATGTGGCCCGGGCCGTATGGGGACGGGGGGTCGCGCAAGTACCTGATCCGTTCCCTGGAGCAGAGCCTCACCCGCCTGGGCACCGACTACATCGACGTCTTCTACCACCATCGCGCCGATCCCGAGACGCCGCTGGAGGAGACCATGCAGGCGCTGATCGACATCACCCGCAGCGGGAAGGCCCTCTACGTGGGCATCTCCAACTACCCCGCCGAGCTGACGCAGCGCGCGCACGCCCTGCTGGCGAGCGAAGGGGTGCGCCTGCTGCTGCACCAGCCCCGGTACTCCCTGTTCGATCGCACGCCGGAGGCCACGCTGTTCCCGGCGCTGCGCGAGCTGAACGTCGGAAGCGCGGTGTTCTCCCCGCTCGCGCAAGGGCTGCTGACCGGCAAGTACCTCGACGGCACGGCGCCGGAGGGTTCGCGGGCCACCAGGTCGCGATTCCTGAACGATTCGGCCCTCACCGACGACTACCTGCGCCGCATCCGCGGCATCGCCGCGGTCGCCGACGACGCCGGCCTGTCGGTCGCCCAGCTCGCGGTCGCCTGGGTGCTGCGGGATCCCGTCGTCACCACGGCGATCATCGGCGCCTCGCGGACCAGCCAGATCGACGACGCGCTGACCGCCTGCGCCGCCGCCCTGTCCGGTGACCTGTTGGAACGCCTGGAGGAGTTCGCCGCCCCCTCCGGTCGCTCGACGGTCTAGAAAGCACAAGGCCCCCGACGCCCCCTCCCACCTCGCTCCTTGACGCTCCCCCCGACGCTTCTTGAGGAGCGAGGGACGAGCTCGAAAGGAGCAGCCGCCAGCCAAACGGGTAGCCCACAATGAGGTTGATTCCGTCAGCGCCGTTTGAGATTAGCGGGGCTGGATACGTCTCTATAGCGACGTATCCAGCCCCAATAACCTCAGAATGCGGAGCGAACTGAACAGAATCAGCCCCGTTAACGCGGACACGGCGGACTCACTACACATCGGTGTACGCCAACGCAGCGACGGGGAACCGGGGCACGATCACGTCGTTCCAGTGCGCGACGAAGGCCTTCTTCGCCGCCGTCGCATTCTCCGACGCCTTGACCCCGGCTTCCGTGGTCGCGCCGGTGCATCCGTCACGCTGTATCGCCCTGGCCCAGGACGCGAAGGCGAGGTCGGCGTCGAGGGAGTGCCGGATCGAGATCCGCAGTTCCTCCAGGAGGACCGGCCCGTCGGGGATGAGGTCGACGGGCGCCGACACGAAGGCCGCCAGCAGTTCGGCTCGGTTGCTCGTCACCTGATCGATGGCGATGATCTCGTCGGAGTAGTCCCCGTATGTCCCCTTGCGGCACTCCAGCAACGAGGTGTTGGCAGCGACGAGCGACGTCCGCGCTTCCTTGGAACTGGCCAGCAGTTCGGCCAGGTAGCGCGCCTGATCGTCGGCCGTCGCATCCGGAAGGGCGACGTCGAACTGGGCCACCGTCGGACGATTCCGGCCGAGGGCGACGAACCAGATCAGATCGACGCGCTTCTGGGCCTCGATGGTCTCATCCGGCCTGAGGAACTCGACGACGCCGGACTCGAAGCTGAGCCGCAGCGCACCACCGCCCGGCTGAAGCGCCCGGTAGGCGAAGGCGCCGTCGGCGGTGACATCGGAGATCACCGTCTGCTTCCCGTCCAGGGTGTAGACCACGACGGACGGCTCGTCGATGTAGTAGCCGCAGACGGTGATCGATCCGTTCGGGAAGGTCGCCCACGCGAGGAGGAAGGTGTCGCCGGGGCATTCGGGCAGACCGGCCGGCGTGGATGTGGGTTCGGCGCTGCGGTCGAGGGCCACCTCGGTGGGCTGCGTCGCTCCGGCGAAGGCCGTGAGGTAGCGCTGCCCGCCCCACATGTCCTTCTCTACCTCCCAGCCCATCACCGCGTAGCCCGGCGCGACGTCGACCGGAACCACCGTGCCGATCGACGCAGGCAGCAGCCCCAGGGTGGATCCCGTCAGCGGGTGGCGGAGCGAACTCTGGCCGCCGTCCCACGGCGTGTCCCAGTCGACGCGGTCGACCGTGTGCGGCAGCAGCCCGTCCGCCCCCGGCCGCGGGGACCAGCCGAAGTACTCGGAGTTCTCCCCGATCAACGTGCCCGACGCCACATCGATGACGGCTTCGTGATCAAGCTCGTAGGAGAGGTAGATCAGGAACAGCCTTCCCCCCACCTCGCGCAGCGCCATCTGAGCGTAGGGGTCCCACAGTTCCGCCATGCCGGGCACCGACGTGCATCGATCGAACGCGGCATCGATGCACAGCGAAATCCCCTCCGGCCCATCGACAACCCCGAGCGTCTTCTCGCCGACAGACAGCACTTCGACCCTCTGCGTCGGGCCAGACCCCAGGACGGAGAGCTTCGGCGACGACGTCACCACCTCGAATCCGTCGTGGCCGATCACGGCGTCGCCCCCGGTGAGGTCCACCCATCCACGGAACCGCCCGAGTTGCTCGCCGGAGGCCAGATCGAATACCAGAGTCTCTTCCCAGGTCTCGATCCTCACCTGGTTGCCTCGAACCGAGATGGGACGCGCGATCGGGATCAGTTCGTCGGTCACCTGGAAGGCCTCGGAGTAGGTTGCGGTGCCGTCAGGCTTGAGGCCGTGCAACTTCACCGCCCCATCGCCGAACTCTTCGACCACCACAGCGCCGCTGGAGGCGGCCCCGACGTAGGAGTACGCATCGGGCGAGATACGGAGCAGTTCTCGCCGCGCGCCAGATTCGGCGTTGACGAACGACACCTCGCCGTCCGCGAAACTGCAGAGGAACCGCTCTCCATCGGGTGCCACGACGCAGTCTTCCCACCTCGTGTTCGTCTGACTCCACAACACCTCGCCGCGAGCCGGGTCGATCCCGACGAGAGCCCCTCCTCCGGGATAGTTCCAGGCCGCCGCCAGCCACACGTCGCCAGCGGCGATTGGCCCGAGATCCAACCCCGAACGCGGGTCTTCGTACGGCGTCACCCAAAGGCCGTCCTCGATGATGTCGTGCGCGTCGAGCGTCCAGAGGTGCTCTGCGCCATTCCGGAAGTTGCGCTCCGGAGCGGCGGCTGCCTCTTCGCCCGACTCCGGGTCTCCGAACATCGACTCCGTCGGCGCCGGCGGACTCGTCGGAGCACCCGGCAGGAGACTCTTAATCGAGAACGGCACGACACACGCACTCACTACGAGACTCGCTGCAACCACCGCAGCCAAGCCCGCCCGTCGCCCGAACACTACAACCCAACTCCCTCGCGGCCTCATTTTCCGCACCCCCATTTCCATCGGCCTCTCCCCTACCCAGTTCGATGACTCACACCTGGCCACCTTCCAACCGATCAACTGCGCCACATGCGACTGCGATGCGCCGAGGACCGACCTCCGCCACAGGTCTGCTATTTCCGCCAAGCCGCGCCGCAACTCGACACGTTCGGAATTGTGGTCGGCGTCACGTTGCCCGCCCTCAGACTGATCCCCGTGTTATACGCAAGACGGGAAGATCCGCGGCCATCACTCTCCAAATAGAATCGGAGGTAGTTGACGTCACCATTTACCGCATAATTCCCCAGCCCGGCCCCGTTACTGTATTCGGCGTCCGCAATCAGTCGATCACCATAGGCACGCTGCAGCTCTTCCCAAGAGCTTCCCAAGCCTATCCCCGTGTCCAGCGGCGACGGATTGCTAAAGATATTAACCGCCCACACCAGGCCGCGTTCATCCAGATTGGCGATAACCAGACTCTCGCCATCTTCACGATACTGACCAGTCCATTCGAGCGCCCCGAGTTCACAGAATTCGATGTATCGAAAACCACCAGTTGCTATGGCTTCAGCTTTCGTCATCCCGATCCTCAGGGGACCAAATCCCTCCAAGCTCATCTTCCACTCGCTCGGCGGCGTCGGCCTGGCAAAAATAAGGTGTCCGGCCCCTAGGCCAGCGAAAAACAGGACCACCGCCAAGACGAGCGCCAGGACAACACGGCCACCCTGCCGCGCCTTCCGCCGCACAGGAGGAGCCGAAGCCGGCGGAAACTGGTTGACCACGACAGGAGGAGCCGGGAGGCTCTGCAGCCACGCCAAGAACTCCGGGGTCGCCGCAGGATGACGAGCTGTGCTCGCGCGGAGTTCGGGAAAGTGGATTGCGACATCAGCCAGCTGCTCAAGCGACGCCGCTGGGTCCAGCATCGCCCGCGTGACGTATTCAGAATAGTTCACCACGTTCAAAAACCTCCTGTTGCTACGACAACATGACACCACCGATGCCCCGATGAAGATCTACAACAAAACCGGCCATTCTGCCGAATAGCAACCTATTTCACGATTTCTTTCCGGGCAGCATCGGCCGCTTCAAGCTCAGCACGATTTCCGGCATCAATAACCGCCTGTCGATACCCCCTCCGCACGGAGTCCATCCCATGCGCCCGCACCACCTCAGAATATTCATTCTTCGGATGGTCCCACAGCCAGATACTTCTATCACTCTTCTTGGTATCCTTGAATGAATATTCATCATATACGGACGCCGGCAACCCATTGGGCGTCAGTTTGGAAACAGGATCCTTGGAATCCCGAATAATAGTGATCCGAGCCGGTTCTCCCGTCCCGATCTTCATCTTTTCAGCACGGCGATACGCCTCCTCGGAAACATTTAGGGGATTCGTCGCCAACACCTCATTCCCGGTAACCAACCCGGCAATCATTGCATTTCTCCCACCCAGAGAAATTCCCGTATAAGTCACCTCACTTGGATCTTCACCCTTTGAGATCATCCCGGCTCTCAACTTGATGGCAAGCCGCGCAGACGCACCGTCCTGCACGCTCCACCCGGTTATTGCCTGGACATTGTTGTACATATCAGGATTTGCCGGCTGAAAGGCCATCCCCACGACGCCGCTAACCGTCAGGTTATTCTTGTCATCCACAAGGTTCTCAGTACCCTTGAACCCCACCGCAAGCCTTCCATCCGCCCGTCGGTAGACGTGAGCGTCAAAACCAGTCCTGGGATCGTGCAAATCCCCTTTGTTCAAGCCGTAACTAGCGAGTTCCGCACTGGTCAGCTCCCGCCAGCCCTGAGGTATTTTCGTAGGGTCATTCTTCATCGCGGCCCAGGCGAGGTCCATCGCATCCAAAACATGATGTACACCGTTGACGGGCGCCCCTGAGGACCCAGTCCCATTTACGGCGCCATCGACCGCACCGGGGCTGCCCCCTTGGCCTCGAATGTTGCCCTGTTTTCCCGCAAGCTGCTGTGAAGTCGTCTCCTGGGCCTGAGCATTGCGCTCCAGGAGGTCCGCCTGGTCAGCCAGCGCGCCAGCCGTCGCATTCAGAGAACGCCTCAGGTGGCCGGACCACATCGACCGAAACCGGTCAGCTCCCGGACCGGCCCAGGCCGCAGATGCCAGTTTCTGATCAATGGCTATTCCTATCTGAACCATCTCAGAACTGCGCTGGCGCATCGTGAGCACCAAAGATCGTGCCGTCTCGACGTCCATCCCAATCATTTGGCTCACTGCTCAACCTCCGCCTTCCAGATATCAGCGCCGGAAGTTCCCATCTGCGCCTCCTGCCAGTTACATACGCCCAAGGGCCTACGGGGCGGTCCAGTTCGGACCGCCCCAACACAACGCGATCACAACGTGCTAGAGGTCTGCTCCTGAGCGGTCGCATTGCCAGACGCGGTCTGGCTCGCCTGACGAAGCGCGTCAATCACGCGGTTCAGCGCCGGCACATGCGTCGAACTCCAGTCGTTGCGGAACTGCTGCGCGTCCCTGCCCACCCACTGCACGTTCCCAAGCTGGTTCGTGAGTTGCGAGCGGATCTGATCGATCTGGTCGGCCGACGTTTCAAGCTCACGAGACAGCCGCCTTACGGCCACAGTGTCCATTCCCAGAAACTGTGTCATTTTCTTCTCCTTCTCTTCTGCCAGCGGAATTCACTGGCCTTTGTCGAGTAATCGCTGTTGCGATCCTCGGTCTGGATAAATCACACCACAGCTCGGATATCCTCGCCATGGGTTCACCTCCCCATCACCCCAGCATGGGGACCTGCACCTTCACCGCCGTGCCTCGCCGGGCCCAGAACCCTCGACCGGGCACCCTGTCGGCGGCCTTCAGCTTCGGCAACGGGAAGTCGACGTACGAGTACGCGGCATCGGGGCCGACCTGCAGCAGGAGCACCTGGCCGGCACCCAAGAGGAGCGGCTTCACGTCGTAGTCCTTGTTCCAGGTATCCACGCTGCCCTCGGCCACGAACAGGTTCTGCTCCTCAGCGCACCGACGCGCCAGCGCCGCCAGTTGCATGCCGAGTCCCTCGCTGCTCAGCTCCGGGAGAGCTTCGACGAACACGGCGCGCGCCGGCTGGCCGTCCGTGCCCGTCGCGGGCTGGTCGAGCAGCGTGTCCAGCAGCGGCTGCACCTGCGAATAGCCGATGGCCGTGCGTCGCCAGATCCGCAGCCCGGAGATCGGGCTCTTGCGCGCGGCCAGCAACACCAGGTCGATCCCCGGGTAGGTCTCCCGGAGGGTCTGCGCCCACACCCCGATGGCGTTCGAGCGCCCGCTGCGCCCGGTGCCCGCGATGAGCGCCAAGCCCTCGGTCGGAGCGGGCAGAGCGTCCAAGGTCAGGTCGGAGACCCCGAGGATCGGGCCGTGCCTCGGCACATCCTTCACCGAGACCAGCACCGGCAGCTTGCGGATCGCCGGAGGCCGGACGGGATGGTGCGCCCGCGCGGCCTCTGCCAGCAGTTCCATCGTCCCCACCTGGTCCGCGGCATTGGGCTTGCCCCCGGCGCAGGCCAGTTGTATCTCACGGTTCTCCGGCGACCAGATGCCCCGCCCTGGTGGGCTGCTCGGAGACAGCATGTCTCGCGGGACGCTGAGATCCAGATAGGCGTTCTCATTCGCCTGCCGCAGGATCACGCGACGGAGAAAGGCGGAGGCCACCGTCGTGTTCACCGCGTTCGGACGATCGGCCGTCACGGCGAAATGCACGCCGACCGCTCGCCCCTCGGCGAGCAGCCGCAGGAAGAGCTGGTACTGCGCACCCTTGGACGGGTCGGAGCCGTACTCCTCATAAAAGGCGCTGAAGCCGTCGATCAGCACCAGGATCCGCGGCTCTTGCGCATTCCCGGACAGGGTGCGATATTCCGGCAACGAACTGGCATTCACGGCGGCATACCGATCGGCGCGTTCCGCGACCCAGCCGTCGAGCGTCCGAAGGAGCCTCGCCACCCGCTCTTCGTCGCTGCCGGGAATGATCGATCCGACGTTCGGCATCACTTCGAGCGAGGTGAGGGCGCTGCCCGTGAAATCGATCCCGTAGACGTGTACCGGCCCGGTGTGCGGGGTCTGCACGGAAGCCAAGGCGAGGCTTCTGAGCGCCGTCGACTTGCCCGATCCGCCAGCGCCGATGAAGAGGATGTTGCCTTCGGCGTCCGGACGGAAATACTCCGGGTACTGGCTCTGGCGGTCTGGGTCATCCACTTTGCCGAGCCCCAACTCGTCATCGCGCCGCTGCCTCAGCTCCAGCAGGTCGTAGCCGGGCGCGAGATCGTCCAGCCAAGGCCGCCTCGGCGCGGCGACCCCGCCCTGATCGCACGCTGTTCCCAGCGATGCCACGATCCGCTCGATATCGGTGGCGACCTTCGGGCCGTCCTGCACCGGGCGCGGCACCGTCCATTTCGCACGATTCCCGAAGGCCACTTCTTGAATCCCGACAGTCGGCAACTCGGGCGTCACCGGCGTCCTCGCCCCCGGGTAGGCGGTCTGGAACCGGATGATCCTGCCCGGCCCGACCCTGGCCGCACCGCGCCCCGGAATGGCGGGATCGAAATGCGCCGAGACCACATCGTCGATGACGTCCTTGGAGTCGTGTTCGTCGTTCATCCGCAGCGCGATGCGAAGGTTGGTGTTCGCCCGGATGTTGTCACCGATCACGCCGGCCGGTCGCTGGGTGGCGAGGATGAGGTGCAGCCCGAGCGAACGGCCGCGCTGAGCGATGTCGATCACGCCGTCGACGAACTCCGGCACATCCGCCTTGAGCGCGGCGAACTCGTCGACCACGATGACCAGCGCCGGCGGGCATTCCGGATCGCCCCGGTTCTCGAACTCGATGAGGTCCTTCACGCGCTTCTCGTTGAACAGGTGCTCTCTTCTGGTGATCTCGGCACGCAGGCTGCGCAGCACACGCCGCACGAGATGCGGGCTCAGGTCGGTCACCAGGCCCACGCAATGGGGAAGCTTCACGCAGTGGGCGAACGCCGTTCCTCCCTTGTAGTCCACCAGCAGGAAAGTGAGTCTGCTCGGCGCGTAGGCCATCGCCATTCCCAGAAGCCAGGCCTGGAGGAACTCCGACTTGCCCGCGCCCGTGGTTCCCCCCACCAGGGCGTGCGGGCCCTGGGTGCGCAGATCGAGGGTGAAGGGCTCGAGGCCGGTATGACCGACCAGCGCCCGCAGGGTGAGGGCCTGCTCCCGCACCTGCGGCTCTTTCCTGGGATCGACGAGCGAACCGTTCTCGCGCCAGTGGGCGAGAACCTGGACGGCGTCGTCAGCCTGCTCTCGGCCCACGAGCGTCACCATCGACATGCTGAGCGGCAGGTCCGTCTCGTCGTCGGCCAGCGCCGCGGCATCCACCATCGGAGCGAGCTGGCGGGCCGCCTGCTGAGCGGTCTCCACATGGGCGCCCTCCGCCTCGAGCGGGGCGACGAGGAACTCCTCCCGCACCATGCCGACGGTGGCGTCGTCGACATCCACATAGGTGCGACACGCGGCCGGGACCTCGGCGACGGCCTCCGCCACCCAGATCACATGCACACCGACGTCAGGTCCCTGCTCCGCGATCCTGATCAGGCGGTTCACCTCCGCCAGAGCGTCATGAACGACGACCACGATCAGGGGAAGCGGCGACCGGGAACGCTCGCCCTTCTTCGCATCCTCGGCGGGTCCCCGGGTTCTCCCGCCCTGGTGAGAGCCGGCGCGTCGATCGATCAGTTCCTCCAGCGCCTCCAGAACCCGGCGGCCGTTGGCCTCGTCAGAACTGAGCGGAGCGGCCCCCAGCGGAGACGTGCTGGGGTTCACATGCGGAAGCCACTGCAGCCAGCTCCACTGCTCCATCAGGCGCGACGACGTCAGGCAACCGAGGATCAGTTCGCTCGGAGAATGGGTGACCGCCAGCTGCAGCACCAGCCCGCGAGCAACCATTCCGGCCCCGCGTTCGTCGCCCGCCACGCCCACGTTCCCGCACTCGGCGAGATCGGCGATCACGGGAGCGCGATGAACGACCTTTCTCGCATCGACGACCTCCCGCAGCGCGGACCACAGCTCCGGACGCCCCTCTGCCTTGCGCATCGACACCCGGGTTCTCGCCGGCACATCGCCGATGCCCAGGCGCACACAGCCGAACTCGGGGTTCTCCGGCCTCCGGGTCCACAGCTCCGCGTCGAGGGCACCCAATGAACCGAGCGACCGATCCAGCGAGGGAAACAGCTCATCCAGTCGAGCCCGCTGCTCATCGCCCGCCTCCACCAGCCGCTCCTCCAGATGCCTGAGGCCGGCCTTGAACGACGCCGTGTCCTTCTTCCGCTGACGCTTGCCCCCGAACCACTGCGACGCCCAGCTCCCCAGCATCATGAGGGGACTCAGCGCGACGAAGAGCACGCTCATGGCGGATCGCGTGAAGAGGTACAGCACGAGGCCCATGACCAACGGCGCCACCATGGCGAGCAGGGGAAACTGCGCAGGAGACGGTTCCTTGGGAACCTCCGGCGCCTCGATCTCGCTGTCTCGGGGCCGTTTCAGGACGCGCGGCGACCGCGTGAAGACGATATCGGTGCTTTCGCTGGACGGGCCCAGCCGCTGCAGCAGTTCCACCGTGGCGACGGTGTCGCCCACGCGGAACTGGTCACCGGGCGCGAGCGCTCCTCGCGCCACGCGCACCCCGCCGACGTCGACGCCGTTCGCCGAGTTGTCGTCGACGATCTCCACACCGTCGACGATGTTGATCTGCGCATGATTCTTCGACACGCGGGGGTCGCTGAGGCGGATGGTGCTCGTCGCGCTTCGGCCCACCGTCGATCGTCCGTGGTGCAGCATCACCTCCACCCCCCGGTCAGGCCCCGAGATCACTCGGCAGACGGCGACCGGCTTGCTGGCGGCCGCTCCGGACGCCTCCACCACCTCGATGCGCGAGCCCGAGGAGATGCCCGAGTGGATCAGGCTGACCGAGGGCGCGATCTCACGGCCGCCGCCCCTGTGGCCGTAGGCCCGCAACGTCAGGGCGCGCGGGCCCTCGGTCCGGTATCCGCTCTCCGGGCACGACGCGACCGCGCGAGCCACCTCCCCCACCGACGCGGTGCCGTCCGCGGTGATCTCCACCTGAGCCGTTCCCAGATGGCCGGGACGCCCCAACGTCACGAGGACCTTCACGTCGTCGGTGCCTTACTCAACTGGTTCGCCTTGGCTTCCGCGTCGAGCGCGGGCAGGTTCTCGGCCGTCACCAGACGAGAATTCACCGCGTACTCGGCCAGGACGGAGCGACGACCCAGCGCCTGCTTGCCCGGCCGACCCTTCAAGCCGCGAACCCCGGCCCGGTCGAGCTTGTCGCAGACGTTGTCCAGCTTGCGGTTGAACCGGGTCTGCGTCCAGCCGAGCCTGCGCGCGGCCTGGACTGCGGTCGGGACCTGCCAGGCGCCGGTCCCGGACCGGCGGAGCAGCGGCTCGGCCAGGGCCAGGATCGCCAGCAGCTGGCTATCGGTGAAGACGGTGGCGCCGATGGTGGTGTCCCCGTTGGTCGCGGGCTCGGCGATCGCCGGTTCGTAGGCGGGATCGTCGGTGGTCAGGCTCAGCTCGTAGCAGTACGGGCCGGCGGAGAAGGTGACGATCGTGCAGCCGAACACCAGCGGCATCTTGGCCCCGGGGGTGAGCGTGCTGCGGCTCAGCCCGGCCGAATCCGAGAGCTGCGCGGTGGACCGGCTGCCCACGTTCGCCAGCCACCAGAATCCCTCGGCGTACGACAGTTGCAGGAAGTTCCGGTGGAGGTAGGGGTTGTCGTCGATGATCAGATCCCCCACCCGGCCCATCGTGAACTCGTCCCCCGGCACCAGCGTGTAGCACTCGCCGGCCATGTCCACTTCCAGCGCACTCATGAGTCGACACACTTCCTTTCCTCTTTGGATACCTGTCCGCTCCGCCACACGCTCACTTCGACGCAGGTCTGCCCCGGCTGGGCCGATACGGTGGCGTGCGGCTCCTCGACGAACCTGGGGGTCTGCTCTTCGGTGAGCAGTTCCACCACCGTGTATTTGTCCCCTTCCTGGGGCTCCGGGTTTGTCCACTCGCAGGTGACGGACTCGCCTTCGGGGACGCACGTCAGGTCCTTCACCGGAGCGATATGCCCCACCAGAGGATCCTGCGCCCCGACGCTGATCAGCATGGTGGGCTGCGATCCGGCGTCGGACGGCTGATCGTCCAGCAGATACGGCACGGACAGCGCCGCGGCGACGACGAGGATCAGCCCGGCCACCAGGGCGACCACCGGCCCCCGACGTTTTCGCGCGCCCCCGCCGGACGGCGTCGATGCGTCGATCCCCTGCCCCTCCGCGACGGTGTGGTCGGCGAGCTGCGGGGCCTCCGGGCCGGTGAAGTCCCGCAGACCGGGCGCGGCGGTCCCGCGCCCGTGGGGCGCCACATGGGCGGGCAGCACCAGCTCGCGCTGGGGACCCGAGAACTGCGGACCGGAGAAGTCGACGGGCGACGTGATCCCGCTGCTGGGCCCCGTGCCCGTCGCGGTGCGGTCTCCCGACCGGTCGGGATCGATCAGCATGAAGCCGCTGATCCTCGTTCCCGCCTCGTTGAGCTCGGTATCGTCCGCCAGGTCCTCCTCGACGTGCTCCGACAGCACGTCGATGGGGGTCACCGAGTCGTTCAGCTGCCCCTGGACCCCCTGCAGCGCCCGGGCGAAGTCGAGCACGGACTGATAGCGCTGCTGCGGGTCCCTCGCCAGCGCGGTGGCCAGGATCCGTTCCAGCGCCTCGGGCACGTCCTGCCGCCCCGTCGGCCGCGGGACGAAGGTGCGCGCCCGGTGCCGCAGGCTGAGCCTGTCGTTCGCCCCGCCCGGCTCCTCCAGCGGGCTGCGGCCGACGAGCATCGCCCACATCGTCGCGGCGAGCGAGAACACGTCGCTCCACGGCCCCATCGCCATGCCCGAATCCGGGTACTGCTCCTGCGGCGCCCAGAGCCGGCTCAGCGCATTGTTGGCGGCCTGCGTGTCGCCGTCGACCGAGATCCCGAAGTCGGTGAGCGCGGGACGCCCGAAGTCGGTGAACAGCACGTTGGCGGGCTTGATGTCGCGGTGCAGGATCCCCATGCGATGGGCCGTCTCCACGGCCCCGGCCACCTGGATGGTGATCTCCATCGCCTTCGACACCGTCAGCAGGCGCTTGGCGATGCGGGCGCCCAGGTGCGCGGTGCCGCACTCCTCCATCACCAGGAAGGGCCGCCCGTCGGCCGCGACCCCGGAATAGAAGACGGTGACGATGTTCGGGTGACTCGACAGCTTGGCCATGAGGTTGGCCTCGGCGTTGAACGCGCTGCCGCCCGTGCCGTGAAGCACCTTGACGGCCACCCGTCGCCCCAGCCCGTCCTGGTAGCAGAAGACGTCGGCGAAGCCGCCGCCCCCCAGCCAGTCGAGGTAGGTGAAGCCGGGGAGCTCCGGTGGTGTGGTGCGCGGTGCCATGTCAGGGGGTCCCTTCGAGATGAATAAACAGGCCTTGTCCCAGGTCGATCAGGTCACCGGGCACCAGCGGCACCTCGGTGTCGGGCAGCCGGACGGCGGGCTGACCGTGCCGGCGCAGGTAGGTGCCGTTGCTGCTGTTGAGGTCGCGCACCATCACGTGCCATCCCTCCAGGAGGAAGGCCAGGTGCGTGCCCGAGACGTGCGGATGCGGCAGCGCCATCAGCTTGGGCGTCTCGCTCAGGTTCAGCACGGTGGACTTCGGGTTGCGCCCCGCGATGATCGGCCCCTTCAGTGGGACGCTCTCGCCGCCCTCCACCCGCACGTACCCCAGCTGGGGGCGCGCGGTCATGCGGGCGTCCCCCGTCACCGGCGCCTGGCAGACGAAGCAGACGCCGCGATCCGGGGGGTTGGGGTGGCTACGGTCGCAGAACCGCGCCAGCACCATGGGGCCGGTCGCCGGGGACGACGCGTCGGCGCTCATCATCACCTCGACGACCCCCTGCTCCATGACGGTGTCGCCGAGGGCCTGGTCCTCGCCGGAATCCGGGTTGCCGTGGGCACCGGCTGACGGGGCCTCCTCCGGCCGGATGGCCGCCGCCTCGATGTCCAGCGCGACGGACGGGTCCCAGAGCGAGAAGTAGGGATTGTCCGAGGCCCGCTCGGGGCCCGGCGCGACCTGCTCCGACTCGTCGTGGATCGTCTCCTGGACGACGGTGTATCCGCTTCGGGTGCGGTCGGGGTCGCGCACTTCCGGCGCCTCCGCCGCACGCTGAGTCCCCGACGGTGCCGGCGGCGCGTCCGCCTCAGCCTCTGGCTCAGAGTCGGACGCAGGCTCGGGCTCGGCCGGGGCTGCCGCGTCGGCCTCCTCAGGCGCCGAGGGCACCGCGGCGGGCAGGAACACCCCGCACGCGATCCCCGACGCCGGAAGGACCCCGTCGATGATGGGGCCGCCGTCGTCCGGGCCGGCCTCGTCGCCCAGGCGGATCGCCTCGGGCAGCGGCATGACCTTCTCCGCCCAGGTGGTCACTCCTTCTCCCGTGATCGATTCGACGACGCCCGCCACCTGCGCCTCGACGGGCACCGGCCCGCGCACGGCGACGTGGCAGCGGTCGGCCGCGAGGATCACCACGGCGAAGGTGGGGAGGTCGAGGAAGCCCGTGTCCGAGGACTCGGCGAGCGCCTTCAGGAAGGTGCCCAACTGGGACTCCCGGTGCAGCCGGCTCCAGATCCGCTCCGCCGCGCCCAGCCCCACCGTCGCGTCGATCAGGGCCATGCCCCCGGGCCACACCACGGCGAGCGCGTCGCCCGGTGCCCAGCGGGGGACCTGCTGCGGATCCATCACACCGCCTCCTCGTCGGGGATGGTGTCGTCCGCCGGGGTGACGAAGGTGGAGTCGTCCATCGCCAGGACGTCGGTCGCCGTCGAGACGACGCCGATGCAGTCCACCACCACGACGGTGATGTTGTCGCGCCCCCCGGCCTGAAGCGCCGCCTGCACCAGGGCCCGGGCCGCCTCCTGGGCGTCGGGAGTGGTCAGCAGGATGGCGGTGATCAGCTCGGGCGTGACCTCGTTGGTCAGCCCGTCGGAGCACAGCAGGATCCGGTCGCCGGGGACGGCGGGGATCAGCCACTGGTCGGTCACGGGGCGGCGCAGGCCGGCGCCGAGCGCCCGGGTGATGACGTTGCGTTCCCTCCCGGCCTCCCCCCGCCGGACCGCCGCCGAATGATCGATGCTGATCTGGGTGAACTCGCCGTCTCGCAGCAGATGCGTGCGGGAGTCGCCGACGTTGAACACCAGCCAGCAGGGCATGCCGCTCTGCTGGGTCACCCCCACCCCGGTCAGGGTGGACCCTGGCGCCCGGCCGTCGCCCTGCAGAGCGGAGACCTTCGCGGTGGCGCGCTCCACCGCGTCGGCGAGCAGGTCCTGGGTGAGCCAGGGCTGGCTGGAGAGCTCGGAGAAGACCTCCACCACCGCTTGCGAGGCCAGCTCCCCGTCCGCGTGGCCGCCCATCCCGTCGGCGACGAGGAAGACGGGCGGGACCGTGAGGTAGGAGTCCTCGTTCGCGGCGCGCACCAGGCCTTGGTGCGAGGCCGCACCGAAGGCGACGTCCAGGAGCGGCTCGGTCACGGTCGTACTCGCAGCGTCCGGCCGCCGACGTGCAGCTCCGCCCCGGCGGGCAGCTCGTGCAGCTTGTTGGCGGCGAGTTTCGTCTTGCTGCCGTCGACGCTGATCGAGACGCCGTTGGTGGCGCCGACGTCGTAGACGCCCACCCCGTCACCGAAGGGCACCAGCACCGCGTGGGTCTTGGACAGGCGCATCGAATCGTCCAGGAGCTGGACCGGCCGGGCCTGGGAATAGGCGGCCGGCGCGCTGGGGTTGCGGCCCAGGACGACGGGGCCGTCGACGATGATCTCCTGGCCGTCATCGAGCACCACCACCGGGGCGTCGTCCTGCTCGGCGTCGACGACGGTGCGGTCGTCGAGCGAGGAGGACGGGGGCGGGGTGAACGAGGCGATCGGCCCCGCCGCAGGACCCGGCGCGGGGAAGGGCGGGGTGAAGGAGGTGGGTCCCGTGGGCTGGGGCACCGGCGCGGAGGTCGGCGGGCGGCTGAAGGGGTTGCCGGCCGACGGCTGCGGGGCGCCCCCGCCGAAGACCGGGGCGGAGGTCGAGGGCGGCCCGAAGGACGGCTCCTGCGAGGTGGAGCGCCGCGGGGCCTCGAACGGGTCGCTCGGCACCGACGACGGGGGCGGTCCGAACGAGCGGGGGGCGCCCTCCGGCGCATAGGGGTTGGTGACGGGCTCGGGCTCCGAGGCCGGCTGCGACCACGGGTTCGCGGGCGCGAAGCCCTGCGGCTGCGCGGCCGGGGGCTGCGCGGTGGGAGGCTGGTAGACCGGGGGCTGATAGGCCGACGCCGCGGGGCCGCCCTGCGGCGGCAGCGGAGGCTGGGACGGCTGGGCCTGCTGCCGGGGCATGGACACCGGCATCACCGCGGGCCCGGTGTGCCCGGCGGGCGCGCGGTGCATCGTCGGCGACATGCCCCTCGACGCCGTCACGGACGCGGTTTCGACGCCCACCACCCCGATCGCGCGATCGATCCAGTGCTGGCCGTCGCGGTAGGTGACGAGGTAGGAGATCGCGCCCAGCCCCAGGGTGAAGCTCTCGAACACCCCCTGCAGCAGGTACTTGAGGAAGACCCTGACCTTCGCGTCCTCCCCCGACTCCGGAATGATCCACTTGAATCCCAGCAGCTTGCCGCCGATGGTGGTGGACTCCTTGAAGAAGAGCACCAGCTGCCAGATGCTGATCCCGAGGGAGATGAGGAGCAGGACGAGCAGCAGCATCGTCTGCCAGCCCGCCGACTCCCCGAGGAAGGCGGCCACCATCACATCGGACATCAAGAAACTGGCGACCATGGCCGGAATGCCGACGATGAGGATGAGGAGGAGGCGCCCCCCGATCCGCCGCCCGATCGGCACCGGCTTCGCGGATACCCGCCCGAATTGCATACTCATGACTGCTCCTTCGTGTTGTGGCCGGTCGTGGCCGACTCGCCCTTGCGCGACCGGCGGTCGCCTTGCCTACGGTTCTTCTGCTTTCGTGTCCGAGCGGCCAGCGCCGCCTCGGTGCGTCGCCCGCGCAGCGAGCGCAGCGACAGCCGGGCCGGCACGCGCCGATACCACGGCACCTGCACGAGCAGCGCCTTCTTCACCGCGGGAACCGTCTCCCACGCGGCATCCCGCTGGTGCTCGCCCGGCGGCACCGGCCCGAAGACCAGCGCGTCGATGTGGCCCGCCAGCGGCGCGACGCCCACCTGGGGATAGGCCTCCTGGAGGCCGGCGGCCGACTCGCGTCGCGTCGTGGTGCTGGGCGCTTGGTAGCCCATGTCGCGCGCCCGGTCGACGATCTCGTCCCACGCCCCCGCGACCTGATCCGACGGTGTGCCGCGGGTGCGGCGACGGGTGGCCCGTCGCGCCTTCATCCCGAGGATGACCAGGAAGGGCAGCGCCAGGATGCCCGCCCCGCCTGCCGCGGCGGCCGCGATCAGCAGGTAGCGCATCAGGTTGGAGTCGGCTTCCTCCTCCTCTTCCTCCTGGTCGGGGGGTTCGTCGGGGACGATGGGCTCCTCGGGGAGCCGCTCCGGCGGGTTCGGCGGCGGATCGACCTGGGGCTTGGGCTGGGGCTTGGGCTCCGGCACCTCGGTCTCGAGCTCCTTGTCGCGGTCGGGCGACGGGTCGAAGCTGACCCAGCCCACGCCGTCGAGACTGGCCTCCACCCAGACGCGGGCCTCCTCGCCGGTGAGCTCGCCCCACCCGCCGTCGGGTTTCGCCATCTCCTTTTCGAGGGGATAGAAGCCCAGCACGACGCGCACCGGGATACCCAAGCTGTCGGCCATCAGCGCCATCGCGACGGCGTACTGCTCGTCGTCGCCGACCAGGTTGGGCTGGTCGAACATGTACTTCAGCCGTTCCTTGGTGTGCCCGGAGCGCGACCTCCCGTCCTTGCCGTCGGAGTACGCCCCCTTCTCATGCAGGTAGTCCTGGATCTTCGTCAGCTTCTCGTAGGTGCTGGTGGCCTCCGCCGTGAGGGTGGTGGCGAGTTCGCCCAGCACATCGGGCCGTTCGGTCACCTGTGCGCGGGGTCCGCAACCGGTCCCGGCCGTGGCGAACCCGTAGCGTTCCGCATCGGTGTGCGAGATGATCGGCGCCGCCGTCACCTCGAGAACCGACCCCTTCCCGAACCGGGCGGCGGTCAGGGCCTGGAAGGTCTTCTTGTTGAAGTGGAGTCTCTTCGCCTGTTCCTTCGCGACGGCGGGATCGCCCTGGAACGCCATGGTGGTGGACAGCCCGGGGCTGGGCAGCCACACGTCGTCGTACTTGTCGGGCGTCACGCGGAGGGTCAGCGTCTCCTTCGGGCGGACGGCCTGCATCTCGCACTTGATCTCGCGCTTTTCGGAATCGGGGATCGGGAGCTCCCGCCCGGAGCGCACGAACGTGCCCGCCTTCTCGGAGACGCTGAAGACGACGCCGTCGTAGCTGTCCATCACCGCCAGCCGAAGCCGGGCGCCCTCGGGCATCTTCTTTCCTTCCTGGACCTCCACCCGGAAGAGCACGTTCGTCTTCTCCGTCAGCTCGTACAGCCGGAACTTCATCAGCGGGCTGGGGAAGTCGTGCAGGTCGAGCGGCGGCTCGACGAGGTCGCGCAGCACCTGCCGGTAGACCCGCCCTTCGGCCACCTGATTGGCCGCGACGGCGCCCCCTGCGGCCAGGGCGATGACGACGGCGGCGACGATGACCCGCATGGTGCCGCGCGAGATGCCGGTCTCCTTGCGCACGAGGAACCGGGTGCTGGCGCTGCGATGCGCGGCCAGGCGGTGCCCGGTCATCCAGACGAGGAGGCCGGCCCCCAGCGCCGCCCCGAGCCACGGGGCGGTCGGGGCGGTGCGCACGCCGAAGGCGATGCTGAACGCCAGCCAGGCCAGCGGCACCAGCAGGGGCAGGAACACCGCGCGGGTGGCGCGGGCCAGCCCGACGGTCACCGTCCCGACGATCAGCCCGGCCAGCAGCGGCACGGCCGGCGGGCCGGGGATGTCGCCGACGGGCGTCGATACCGTCAGGAGGTCTTTCCAGCCGAAGACGATCAGGAGCGTCAGCTCGCGCAGCGTCTCCAGGCTCGGCAGCACCCCGAAGACGGTGCTGTCGGGCAGCGCGAGCGGACCGCCCACGAGGAAGTAGACGCCGACCAGGGCCAGCAGCCACAGCATCACCGACCAGCCGAGTCCGACGGCCAGCAGCGCGATGCCCGCCCCCAGCGTGACGCCGACGAAGGAGGCCAGGTAGCCGGACCAGCCGCCGAAGGTAGGCTGGAAGGCGACCACCCCCGGAAGCAGCAGGAGCCAGGCGCCGATCACCCTCGGCCAGGAGAACGGGGGCAGCAGGGATCTCTTCACCGCAGGCTCCTCACGGCGACGGGCAACTGGTTGAGCGTGGAGACGTCGAGGACGATCAGGTCGCCCACCCGGCGGCGGGCGAGGCTGAGTTCCGCGCCGCAGCGCACCGCGAACGCATACACCGACGGGGAGAGCGCCAGTTGCGCGCCGCGCAGGGCGGCGGGGGCGGAGTCTCCCGTGACGAAGGCCGCGACGGAGATACCGGGGACGCCCGCGGCCTTGACCGCGAGGTCGCGATGGGTCTTGCCCTTCGCGCCGAGTTCCACCCCGGACAACCGATCCAGCAGCCCCAGCGCGTGCGGGAACCGCAGCTCCTCCGTCGAGGTCAAGACGGTGACCTGCCGGTCCTCCCCCAGCGCGGAGACGCCCAGCGAGCCCGCCGTGGATACGGCCAGCTCGAAGTCGTCCGGCGTCGCGTAGTCGGACTCGAGGGTGGACAGGACGATCACCAGGTGAGCGCGCAGGGTCTCTTCGAACTGGCGCACCATCAGCCGTCCGGTGCGCGCCGTGGTGCGCCAATGCACCGCTCGGCGATCGTCTCCCGGGGTGTACTCGCGCAGCGCGTGGAAGGAGACGTCGGACGACGACAGGTTGGTGGTGGTGATCCCCTCCACGTCCTTGAGCATCCCGATGGCACCCGCCTCGACGTGCGCGATCCGCGGATGGATGTAGAGCTCGAGGGGCTTCGTCAGGGGCTTGTTCCGGCTCACCGCGCCGATCGGGTCGGCCTGCACGGACCGGACCGGCCCGAGCGGGACGATCCCCCGCCGCCGCGCGGGGATGGTGAACATCTCCTCGTGCTCGTCGCCCGGCGCCAGGCCGCCGACGCGGAAGCTCGCCACCACCTTCCCGACGGGCAGTTCCATCACGGTGGGGCCGGAGCTCTTGCCCCCTCCCGCCGTGACCAGCACGCGGCCGAGGGCTTCCTCCCCGGCCTGCACGCGCGGCCGGTGCAGTTCCAGCAGCACGTCGTGCTCTCGGCGGCGCAGGATCGAAAGGGCCGCGATGGCCAGCACGACGGCGGCCATGATGGCCAGCGCCCGGAACTCCAGCCATCCCCGGTTCCAGCCGACCCACGCGGATACGGCGCCGCCGGCGAGCAGCGCCCAGCCGATGGGGGTGATGCTGGTCACGACGGGATGGCGCGCCAGGCGTCGACCGGCGTCGCGCGCCACGGCCACGGCCCTGGCGATCACGGAGGAGAGTTTCTTCGACGACACGGCTCAGGAAGCCATCCGGTTCGTGGGGGCCTCGACGCGGCTCAGCGCCCGCGCGATGACGTTGGCGGGCGTCGTGCCCGCGAACTCGGCCTCGGGCGAGAGGATCAGGCGGTGCGTCCAGACGCATCCGGCGAGCTCCTTGACGTCGTCGGGCAGCACGAAGTTGCGCCCGTGCGCCGCGGCCCACACCCGGACGGCGCGCACCATGGCGATGGCGCCGCGCGTCGAGACCCCGATGGTGACCTCCGCGTCGGCCCGGGTGGCCTCCACGAGGGATTGCACGTAGTCGAGGACCGCAGAGTCGACGTAGTTGTCGCGCACCGAGTCGATCATCTCCGCCACCGCCGCCTGGGCGATCACGGGCTGGAGGAAGCGCGAACGGTCGGGCTGAGCCGATCCCCCCAGCACCTCCAGGGCCGCCGCCCGGTCGGGGTAGCCGACGGAGGTCTTCATCAGGAAGCGGTCGAGTTGCGCCTCGGGCAGCTTGTAGGTGCCTGCCTGCTCCACCGGGTTCTGCGTCGCGATCACCATGAAGGGACGCTCCGTCTGGTGACGCACCCCGTCGACGGTGACGTGCGACTCCTCCATCACCTCCAGCAGCGCCGACTGGGTCTTGGGCGACGCCCGGTTGATCTCGTCGGCCAGCACGATCGACGCGAAGATCGGGCCGGCGTGGAAGTTCCATTGCCCGGTGCGCTGGTCGTACATCGTGATGCCCGTGATGTCGGAGGGCAGCAGGTCGGGGGTGAACTGGATGCGGTTGTGCGACCCGTGTACCGACGCCGCGATGGCCCGCGCCAGGGCCGTCTTGCCGGTGCCCGGGGCGTCCTCCAGCAACAGGTGCCCCTCCGCCAGCATGCAGGTGAGCGCCAGCCGGATCACCGGGCTCTTGCCCAGCAGGGCCTGGCCGACGTTGTCCGTCAGCCGGCCGAACATGTCGGCGAAGAAGGCCGCGTGTTCTGGAGTCATGGTCATCTGAATCCTCAGTTCTCTCTGGTCGTCGTTTCCTGACGGACAGCCGCTACTCACCCTTGACGGACAGGATTTGACGGACCGCCAACTTTTTTTCGGGACCGTTGCTTCGCCCCCGGGCCAGAAGCTTGCCGTACCCCTGCGGGAACCGACATGGTTCGGCCAACCCATGCCGATGGGGACCCCGCCCCCAGGGGCAGGCTCGGCCATGGGTCGGGGGGCCCATGGTGCGCGCTGCTGGAGCTGTGGTGGGATGGGGGTTGACTTGTCTGAGTTTTGCCTTTGGGGGTTCTCGTGCGTGGTTGGGGTCGGCGGCTTGAGGTTGCTGGGGTGTGCGCGTTGGTGCTGGCCTGGAGTGTTCCCGAAAAAATGGAGACGTAGTTTATGCCGCGAGTTCGTGGATGT
>DAOLFC010000029.1:0-30920 GCA_035326505.1 Arachnia sp. | reverse complement strand
CCTTCTCCATCTTGAACTCGGGGATGCCGTAGCGCAGCAGGCCGCCGATCGCGTCGGCCCGCTCGTAGACGATGACGGTGTGCCCGGCCCGGGTGAGCTGCTGGGCGACCGCCAGGCCCGCCGGCCCGGAACCCACCACGGCCACCGTCTTGGCGGTGTGCCAGGCCGGCTGCTGCGGCACGACGCGGGAGTCGTCCCACGCCTTGTCGATGATCGAGACCTCGACGTTCTTGATGGTCACCGGGTCGCGGTTGATGCCGACGACGCAGGCCGTCTCGCACGGCGCCGGGCACAGCCGCCCCGTGAACTCGGGGAAGTTGTTGGTGGCGTGCAGGCGCTCGAGGGCGGGCTGCCACTCGTCGCGCCAGACCAGGTCGTTCCACTCGGGGATCAGGTTGCCCAGCGGACAGCCGTTGTGGCAGAACGGGATGCCGCAGTCCATGCAGCGCCCGGCCTGCTTGGTGATGATCGGCAGCAAGGCGCGCCCGGGGGTGCCCGGGTAGACCTCGCGCCAGTCCCCCACCCGCTCCTCGACGGGTCGCCGCTCGGCGACCTTGCGAGGGGTGGTCATGAAACCCTTCGGATCAGCCATGAGCCGCCTCCATCATCATCTTGGTCATCTCTTCGTCGTTCAGGCCCTCGGCCGCGGACTGCGCCGCCACGGCCATGATCCGGGCGTAGTCGCGCGGCACCACGGAGGTGAAGCGGGCGGCCAGTTCCCCGTCGCTCAGCTGCAGCAGGCTGCCGGCCACCGGCGACCCGGTCTCGTAGCTGTGCTCGGTGAGCAGCTCGCGGATGCGGTTGATGTCCTTGTCGGAGGGCCGCAGCGCATCCACCAGCTCCCGGTTGAGCCGCTTGGGGTTGAGGTCGAGCACCCAGGCGGCGCCACCGGACATGCCCGCCGCGAAGTTGCGGCCCGTGCGTCCGAGCACCAGCACCTCGCCGCCGGTCATGTACTCGCAGCCGTGGTCGCCCACGCCTTCCACGACGGCGGTGGCGCCGGAGTTGCGCACGCAGAACCGCTCGCCGACGCGACCGCGCAGGAACAGCTGGCCCGACGTCGCCCCGTAGGCGATCACGTTGCCGGCCACGATCTGCTCCGCCGCGTCGAAGGCCGCCTCGGGCGGCGGCGCGACGATCAGCCGGCCGCCGGAGAGGCCCTTGCCGAAGTAGTCGTTCGTGTCGCCGACCAGACGCAGCGTCACGCCGCGAGGCAGGAAGGCGCCGAAGCTCTGGCCGCCGGTGCCGTGCAGGGTGAACTCGATGGTCCCCGGCTCGAGCCCGCGCCCGTCGGTGGCCTTGGTCACCTCGTGGCCGAGCATGGTGCCGACCGTCCGGTCGACGTTGCGCACGGTGAGCGTGTGCGCGACCTTCTCCCCCCGCGCGAGCGCCGGCTCGGCCAGGCGGATCAGCTCGACGTCCAGCTTCTCGCCCAGGCCGTGATCCTGGCCGACGACGCACTTGCGCGGGCTGCCCTCCGGCACGTCGATCTTGGTGAGGATCGGCTGCAGGTCCAGCCCCTGGGTCTTCCAGTGGCCCACGGCCTGGGACACGTCCAGCAGGTCGACCCGGCCGATGGCCTCCTCCAGGGTGCGCAGCCCCATCTCGGCCAGCAGCTCCCGCACCTCCTGCGCCAGGAAGCGGAAGAAGTTGATCACATGCTGCGGGTCGCCGGCGAAGCGGGCGCGCAGCTCCGGGTTCTGCGTCGCGACACCCACCGGGCAGGTGTCCTTGTGACAGACCCGCATCATGATGCAGCCCGTCACCACCAGCGGCGCGGTGGCGAAGCCGTACTCCTCGGCGCCCAGCAGGGCGGCGACCAGCACGTCGCGGCCCGTCTTGAGCTGCCCGTCGGCCTGCACGACGATGCGGTCGCGCAGCCCGTTGAGCAGGAGGGTCTGCTGGGTCTCGGCCAGCCCGAGCTCCCACGGCGCGCCGGCGTGCTTCACCGAGGTCAGCGGCGCCGCACCGGTGCCGCCGTCGTGGCCGGAGATCAGCACCACGTCGGCCTTCGCCTTGGAGACGCCCGCCGCGACGGTGCCCACGCCCACCTCGGAGACCAGCTTCACATGCACCCGCGCCGAGGGGTTGGCGCACTTGAGGTCGTGGATCAGCTGCTTCAGGTCCTCGATCGAGTAGATGTCGTGGTGCGGCGGCGGGGAGATCAGGCCGACGCCGGGCGTCGAATGCCGCGTCTTCGCCACCCACGGGTAGACCTTCGGGCCGGGCAGCTGGCCGCCCTCGCCGGGCTTCGCGCCCTGAGCCATCTTGATCTGGATGTCATCGGAGTAGGTGAGGTACTCGGAGGTGACGCCGAACCGGCCCGACGCCACCTGCTTGATCGCGGAACGACGACGGGGGTCGTGCAGGCGCTCGGGGTCCTCGCCGCCCTCGCCGGTGTTGGACTTGCCGCCGATCTGGTTCATCGCGATGGCCAGCGTCTGATGCGCCTCCATCGAGATCGAGCCGTAGCTCATCGCGCCCGTCGAGAACCGCTTCACGATGGACTCGATCGACTCCACCTCGTCGAGCGGGATCGGCTCCCGGTCGGGGGCGAAGGTCATCAGCGAGCGCAGCGTCATGATCCGCTCGGCGTTGGAGTTGACCAGCGAGGTGTACTTCTTGAAGGTGTCGTACGAGCCGGTGCGCGTCGCGTGCTGCAGGCGGAACACCGTCTCCGGGTCGAAGAGGTGCGGCTCGCCCTCGCGGCGCCACTGGTACTCGCCGCCGACGGGCAGGCTGCGGTGGGCCAGCGGGATGCCGTCCTCGGGGTAGGCGGTGAGGTGGCGCTGCCGGATCTCCTGGGCCAGCTCGTCGATGCCGATGCCGCCCAGACGCGACGTGGTGCCGGTGAAGTAGCGCTCCACCAGCGCCTCGGACAGGCCGATGGCCTCGAAGATCTGCGCGCCGGTGTAGGAGGCGACGGTGGACACGCCCATCTTGCTCATCACCTTGAGCACGCCCTTGGCGAGCGCCTTGGCGACGTTGACGATCGCCTTCTCCGGGCTGACGCCGACGAACATCTCGCGGCGCGCCAGGTCCTCGGCGGACTCGAACACCAGGTAGGGGTTCACCGCGGAGGCACCATAGCCGAGCAGCAGCGCGACGTGGTGAACCTCGCGCACGTCTCCGGCCTCGACGATCAGCGCGGCCTGGGTGCGGCTCTTCTCGCGCACCAGGTGGTGATGGATCGCGGCGGTCAGCAGCAGCGACGGAATGGGCGCCAGCTCGGGCGTGGAGTGCCGGTCGGAGAGCACGATGGCCTTGGCCCCTCCGCGGATGGCCGCCGAGACCTCCTGGCACAGCTCGTCGATCTTCGACGTCAGCGCCCGGCCCCCGCCGGCCACCTTGTAGTGGCCCTTGATGACGTGGGTGTGGTAGCCGGGCAGGTTGCCGTCCTCGCCGAGCCGCACGATCTTGGCCAGCTGCTCCGAATCGAGGATGGGCTTGGCCATGGTGATCACGCGCGCCGACTCGGCCGACGGCTCCAGCAGGTTGCGCTCGGCCCCCAACGTGGCGGTCAGCGACGTGACCAGCTCCTCGCGGATCGCGTCGAGCGGCGGGTTGGTCACCTGGGCGAAGAGCTGAGAGAAGTAGTCGAACAGCATCCGCGGCCGGTTGGACAGCACCGCGATGGGCGAATCCGTGCCCATCGAGCCGATCGCCTCCGCGCCGGAGTTGGCCATCGGGGCGACGATCAGGCGCAGGTCTTCCTCGGTGTAGCCGAACACCTGCTGGCGGCGGGTCACGGAGGCGTGCGAATGCACGATGTGCGCGCGGCCGGGCAGCTTGTCCAGCTCGATCCGGTTGGACTCCACCCAGGTGCCGTACGGGTACGCGTCGGCCAGTTCGCCCTTCACCTCGTCGTCGGAGAGCATCTTGTGGCGCTCCAGGTCGAGCAGCAGCATCCGGCCCGGCTGCAACCGGCCCTTGCGCACCACCTGCTCCTGCGGGATAGGCAGCACGCCGGCCTCGGAGGCGAACACCACCAGGCCGTCGGCGGTCTCCCAGAATCGCCCGGGGCGCAGGCCGTTGCGGTCGAGGCAGGCGCCGATCAGCGACCCGTCGGTGAAGGTCATACAGGCGGGCCCATCCCAGGGCTCCATGATCAGGGAGTGGTACTCGTAGAACGCGCGGCGCTTCGGGTCCATCTCCTGATGCGACTCCCAGGCCTCGGGGATCATCATCAGCACCGCGTGGGGCAGCGAGCGGCCGCCCAGGTGCAGCAGCTCCAGCACCTCGTCGAAGGAGGCCGAGTCGGAGCCGGTGGGGGTGCAGATCGGGAAGAGGCGCTCCAGGTTTCCGGGGATCACCTTGGAGGTGAGCAGCGCCTCACGGGCGCGCATCCAGTTGCGGTTGCCGCGCACGGTGTTGATCTCGCCGTTGTGCGCGATCAGGCGGTACGGGTGCGCGAGCTCCCAGGCGGGGAAGGTGTTGGTGGAGAAGCGCGAATGCACCAGGGCCAGGGCCGACTCGATGCGCTCGTCGTGCAGTTCGGGGAAAACCTCCTCGAGCTGATCCGTCGTGAGCATGCCCTTGTAGACGAGGGTGCGCGCGGACAGCGAGGAGAAATAGACGCCCACCTCGTGCTGAACACGGCGGCGCAGGACGAAGGTGTAACGGTCGAGCTCGATGCCCGACTGGTCGCCGCGTCCGGCCACGATCAGGTGCGCGAAGTGCGGCATGGCGCCGATGGAGATGGGCGACAGCGTCGACGTCTCGACGGGGATCTCGCGCCAGCCCAGGACGTCCAGGTCCTCCTCGTCGGCGATCCGCTCGATGGCTTCCTTCGCCTCTGCGCGACGCTGTTCGTCGACGGGCAGGAAGGCCATGCCGACGGCGTAGTTTCCCTCGTCGGGCAGCGTGACCCCCGAGACCTCGCGCAGGAAGCGGTCGGGCACCTGGATCAGGATGCCTGCGCCGTCGCCGGCGGCCTCGTCCGCGCCCGTGGCGCCACGGTGGTCAAGATTGCGGAGGGCCTCCAGGCCCTGCTCGACGATGCTATGCCGCGCAACACCGTCCAGATGGGCGACGAAGGCCACACCGCAGGCGTCGTGCTCGTAGGCGGGATCGTAGAGACCTACCTTCTCACGCTGCGGAAACACACTGGGTGCCATGAATCGTCCCTTCTGTCACGCACGACCTATAGCCGTGGCAGGGATGACGATAGGCGTCAGGAAACCGGTGAAACAATGTCGTTCGGGCTCAGACGAAGAACCTTAAAAAACCTGTTACGCGACTGAAACAGGACGAGCGTGACGTGCTCACCCCAGCAGTCCACTGACGCGGCCACCGAGGGCGACAGATGGCCGTGACCGAGGTCCGTGCGGATCACTCGTCGCGCAGCTCTCACTCGTAGCGCAGCGCGTCGATGGGTCGCAGGGATGCGGCCCGCAGGGCGGGATAGATGCCGAAGAAGAGACCGACGGCGAGGGCGAAACCGAACGCGAGCACGACGGAGTAGGGCTCGATCACGGCGCGGAAGCCCGCGATCTCGATGCGGGTGACCAGGAAGCCGAACGCGATCCCCGCGACGCCGCCCAGCACCGACAGCATGACGGCTTCGAGCATGAACTGCAGGATGATGTCGGCGCGGTCGGCGCCGATCGCCTTCCGGATGCCGATCTCTCGGGTGCGTTCGGTGACGGTGACCAGCATGATGTTCATCACGCCGATCCCGCCGACGAGCAGCGAGATGCCGGCGATCGCGCCGAGCAGCAGGGTGAAGATGCCGGTGATCGAGCTGGCGGCCTCGAGGAAGCTGGCCGAGTTCGTGACGGTGAAGTCGCGATCGTCCGCAGTGGTGCGGTGGCGCGCGTCGAGGATCGACTCGACCTGCGCCTGGGCTGCGTCGACGGTCTCCGCGCTGGTCGCCTGCACCGAGATGCTGCTCAGGTTGCCGTACCCGGCAAGGTGATCCTGCACGGCTGTGGCGGGCGCGATGATCCGGTCGTCCTCGTCCTGCATCCCGGTCGAGCCCTTCTCCGCCAATAGGCCGATCACCGTGAACTCCTTGCCGTTGAGCCGGATCACCTGATCGACCACCGCCGTGCCGTCGCCGCCCACCAGCGCCTTCGCCACCGTGACGCCCATGAGGAGCACCCGCGAGTGGGAGTCGAAGTCGGAATCGGCGAAGGCGCGACCGTGGGCGACCTGGATGCTGCCGATCGCGAGGTAGGCCGTCGTCGACCCCACCGTGGTGCCGACGGTGTGCGAGGCCGACCCCAGCGTCACGACCACCGACGACGCGTTCACCACGGGCGCGACGCGCAGCACGTCGGGGGCCAGCAGCGGATCGGCGAGCGCCTCGGCGTCGGCCATCGTCAAGGTGGCCTCGCGGATGCTCGTGCCGCTCTCGGTCGTTGCGCCTGCCGTACCGCCCGCGCCACCCGGGCCGCCGGGGAAGCCGGCGAATCCTCCGCTGCTCGCGCCCGGCGTGATGGTGAGCGTGTTGGTGCCGAGCGAACTGAGGGTGTCCGACACCGACCGGCTGGCGCCCGAGCCCACCGCGACCAGGATGATCACCGACGCCACGCCGATCATGACGCCGAGCATGGTCAACGCGGAGCGCATCTTGTTCGCGGTCAGTCCGCGCCAGGCGAACTTCGAGGCCTCGGAGACGCTCATCGTCGACTCTCCCGTCCGGCCAGGACCAGCTTCGGCGGCGGCGAACCCACGGCGACCACCCGCTCGTCGGAGACGATCCGGCCATCGCGCATCCGCAGCACCCTCTTGGCTCGGGCCGCGACATCCGACTCGTGCGTGATCACGACGACGGTCCGGCCGTCGGCGGAGAGCAGGTCGAACAGGTCCAGCACCTCGTCGGTGCTGTGGCTGTCGAGCGCGCCCGTCGGCTCGTCGGCCAGGAGCAGCACCGGATCGGTGACCATGGCCCTGGCCACCGCCACCCGCTGCTGCTGACCGCCGGAGAGCTGCGCCGGCGTGTGGCCCACGCGCTGGGCCAGGCCGACGGCATCCAGCGCGTCCAGAGCCCTCCGCCTTGCTCGCGGGCGGACACCCCGGCGTAGGCCAAGGGCAACTCGACGTTGGAGAGTGCCGTCGTGCGGGCGATCAGGTTGAAGTTCTGGAAGATGAACCCGATCTTGCGGTTGCGGATCTTCGACTGCTGGCGGTCGTCCATGCCCTGAACGTCGATGCCGTCGAGCCGGTAGCTCCCCGACGTCTGCTCGTCGAGGCAGCCGATGATGTTCATCATCGTCGACTTTCCGGAACCGGACGCCCCCATGATCGCCACGTAGTCGCCCCTGTCCACGCGCAGCGACACCCCGGCGACGGCGTGTACCGCGGCCTCCCCCTCGCCGTAGGTCTTGTGGACGTCGCGCAGATCGATGACCGGCTCGTCGCTCATCGCGTCGGCATTCCCGGGCCGGGGAAAAGGCCGGAGGCGGGAGCCTCCGCGCTGCTGGAGAGCAGCACGACGTCGCCCTCCTCCAGGCCGGAGACGATCTCGGTGCCGGTGGTGCCCACCAGGCCGGTCGTCACCTCCACGTCGCTCAGCTGTCCATCGACCACCATCCTCACCGTGCTGGTGGCGCCGTCGGTCGCTATGGCGCTGGTGGGCACGAACAGCACGTCCTCGCGCCCGCCGGTGAGGATCGACAGGCTCACCGTCTGGCCGACGCGCACCTCCTCCGGCGGCGAGTCCACCGACACCGTGGTGCGGTACTGCACCACGTTGTTGGTGACGGTGCCGCGAACGTCCACCGATTCGACGGTGCCGGTCATCACGATTCCGGAGGCGGGCAGCGTGATCGTGGCGGCCTGTCCGATCTTGATCGACGTGGCGTCGGCCTCGGCGACCGATGCCGTCACGGTCATACCGGCGGTGTCGACCAGCTCGACCAGGCCCGACGACCCGTCGGCCGACAGTGCGCTCGAGGACTGCCCGACCACCGCGTTGACCGTCGAGACCACGCCGTCGAAGGGTGCGCGCAGCACGGCCTCGTCGAGCGCCGCCCGCGCCTGGTCCACCGCGAGCTGCGCCGAATCCACCTGCGCCTGGGCCGAATCCACCGTCCCCTGCTTCGGTCCCTGCCGGTTCACCGCCACCGTGGCCTTCTGCTGCGCCAGGGCCTTCTTGGCCGAATCCCGGGTGCCGGTCGCCGAGGTCACCGCTTGCTCGGCCTGCAGAACCGCGGAGTCCCGGGTGCGCTTCGCCTGAGCGAGCGCCGGTTCCGCTTGAGCGAGCGCCGCCTTCTCCGCCGCGAGCTCGGCCTCGAGCGCCTCGATCGTCCCACCGGCGTCGCTCGGCTGGTTCTCCGTCAGATCCGCGAGCTGTCCCTCGAGGTCGGCGATCTTCCTCGCCGAGCGATCGACCGCGTCCTGCGCGGTGCCCACCAGCTCCGACTGCTGGCGTTTCACCAGCGTCGCGCTGTCCTTCGCCGAGGCCAGGGCGTTCTCGGCGTTGGTCAGGCTTTGCTCCGCGGCGGCGATCCCGGCGCTGTCCGCCGTCCGCTCGGCGCTCGTCTGCTCCTGCGTCGCGGAAAGGAGCGAGGCCTGCGCCGACTCGAGCTGCACCAGCGCCGAGTCGAGCTGCTGCTGCGCCGCGGTGTCGTCGAACCGCACCAGCTCGTCGCCGCGAGAGACCCGCTGCCCGGTGGTCACGAAGACCTCTTCGACGATGCCCCCGGTCCCGGCCGCCTGGAGCGAGGCCGTCCTTCCGCTCGCCGTGTTGCCGCTGGCGGTGACCGTCGCCTCGAGCATGCCGCGCGCGACGGTGGTGGTGGTCAGGCCGGCCATCGGATCCGCCGGAGGCCGCAACAGCGCGGCCGCAGCGGCGACGCCGACCACGAGCACCACCACCCCCACGATGGCGACCAGGAGCACGCGTCGACGATTCATGCCGTCACCGCCCGGCCCCGACGGGCGCGCGACGCCGACGTTGTCTCTTTCCAGAAGCAGTGTTGATCCAGAAGCACCATGCCGGCCAGCATTACCAGTCAAGATGTGCGGATGTCGATAGCTTCATGCGAAAACGATGAGAATCGGGAAACTCTCACGGAACTCACATCTTCACCCAGCAAGCTGGCGGGCATGGATGAGCAGAGCACCCACATCCTCGTGGTGGACGACGAGCCGTACATCGTCGAGATGATCGCCATGAGCCTGCGCTACGCGGGCTACTGCGTGAGCAGCGCGGGATCCGGGACCGAAGCTCTCGGCATCGCGTCGTCGACGTCGCCGGACCTTGTCATTCTCGACGTGATGCTGCCGGATATCCCAGGCTTCGAGTTGCTGCGAAGGCTCCGCCAGATCACCGACGCGCCGGTGCTGTTCGTGACCGCGCGCGACGCGGTCGAGGACCGCGTCCACGGCCTGACCCTCGGCGCCGACGACTACGTCACCAAGCCGTTCAGCTTGGAGGAGCTGGCGGCGCGAGTCGCGGCGATCCTGCGACGCTCCCGGCACGGTGCGCTCACCGGGCAGGCGCCCGATCATCTCCGCTACGCCGACCTGGTGATGGACGAGGACGGCCACGAGGTCTGGCGCGCCGACCACCACATCCCGCTCTCCCCCACCGAGTTCGCGTTGCTGCGCTATCTCCTGCGCAACGCGGGCCGCGTGCTGTCGCGGGCCCAGATCTTGGAGCACGTCTGGCACTACGACTTCAACGGCGACTCCACCGTCGTGGACTCCTACATCCGCTACCTTCGCCGCAAGGTGGATGCCTTCGATCCGCCGCTGATCGAGACGGTGCGCGGCGTCGGCTACACCCTGCGCCTGCCGCGGGGCCTGCGATGAGGCCGCTGTCGCTGCGCGGACGGCTGGTGCTCGGCACGGTCGGCCTCCTCGCCATCGGGCTGATCATCACCAACCTCACCGTGCTCGCGTTGTTTCGCGACTTCCAACTCCGCCAGGTCGACGAGCAGTTGCGCACGCCGTTCGGCGCGGACCCGCCGGCGGAGCTGCGCTCCTGGCTGGCCCAGGCATGCGAGCCCACGGCCGGCGTCTCGCCCCAGATCCCCACGGACTTCGCCCTCCTGATCGTCGACGCCGCCGGTCAGGCGACCTGCCGGCTGCCCGACACCACCGACGCGGGGGCCGGAGTGGCCCTCGACGCGGCGCAGCTTTCGGCGGCCGCCGAGGCCGGGGAGCTGTTGAGCTTGGCTGCGGACCCGCACCAGCCACCGTGGCGCGCGCGCGTCGTCGCCTTCGACGGCGGCTACGTCGTGCTGGCCAAGTCGATGGCCGACGGCTACGAGGCGTTCCGCCGGCTCGGGACCCTGGCGCTGACGGTCAGCGCGGCGATCCTCGCCGTGGCGGCGGTCGCCGGCTTCGCCGTGGTCAGGATCGGGTTGCGACCGCTGACCCGCATGCAGCACACCGCGGAACGCATCGCCGAAGGCGACCTTTCGCGCAGGATCGAGATCGCCTCGCCCCACACCGAGGTCGGCCGGCTCGGTGCCTCACTGAACACGATGCTCACCCAGATCGAAGAGGCCTTCGCGCAACGAACCCGCACGGAGGAACGGCTGCGACGGTTCGTCGCGGACGCGAGCCACGAGCTGCGGACCCCGCTCGCCACGATCCGCGGCCACGCGGAACTGGCCCGCACCGGCATCGCCTCCACTCCTGCGGAGGTAAGCCGGGTGCTGAGCAGGATCGAGGCCGAATCGATCCGCATGGGCACCCTCGTCGACGACCTCCTCCTGCTGGCCCGCCTCGACGACACCCGCGCGCTCGAACAGCGGCCGGTCGATCTGCTCAGCCTCGCCGTGGATACGGTCGCCGACACCCGCGCCCGCGCACCGGGGCGCCAGATCGCGATCCATGCTCTCACCGATCCCCCGTGGCGCGACGCTGCCCCTCTCGTGCTCGGCGACCCCGCTCGGCTCCAGCAGATCCTGACCAACCTGCTCACCAACGCCGTCCAGCACACTCCCGATGAGGTACGCATCGAGGTCGAGGTGGGGGTGAGGGCGGCAGAGGCAATCCTCGCTGTGGTCGACCACGGCCCTGGGCTCGCCGCCGGCAACGAGGAGCGCGTCTTCGAGCGCTTCTTCCGCGAGGACCCCGGGCGCGGCCGCACCCGTGGCGGCGCCGGCCTCGGTCTGGCGATCGCCTGGACGCTGGCCGACAAGCACGGCGGTCGCCTCACCTATCTTCAGACCCCGGGCGGGGGCAGCACGTTCCAGCTCGCGCTGCCGATGGCCTGAGGCAGGATGCCTCGGCTACCTGCGTGGCCCCGGAGGAGTCACCACCCCGGGACTTCGATGTAGTCCACGAGGAAGAACCCGACCTCCGCGGGGTCGACGCCGGTCTTGGGAAGCAAGGGCTTCGACGTCGCCTCGTTCACATAGCCCGTACCGTCCCCCGCGCAGGGGTTGTCGACCTCGCCCACTCCGCACTGCGGAGATTCATATCCGGTTCCGTCCCCCGCACACGGGTTGTTGACGTCTCCTACCCCGCACTGCGGAGGTTCCTCTCCGCTTCCATCATCCGCGCTCGCCCTTCCCGCAAAGGGGACAGCGGCCAGCAGAGCGACGATGAGCATTGCGCCAAATTTCTTGGACATTACTCCCCCTCCAGTGAACCATCGGAATCTACGACACATCGTCGTAGAACAGACACTGTCACAACTTCGCCGCTTTCGTCCTCGAGACTTGCGAACTCACAAAAAGACTGCCCAGTCGGACAGTCATATCCGGTCAGGCAGGCGGATGGTAGTTCCGGTGACACATGGACTCAATCATCCAGTGAAGGTGCTCGTCCAGGGCAGGCTTGCCATCAACAGTGCCGGCGCTGCCGACAGTGCCCCATCACGACCCGTTACGCGGGTGGTCTCGCCGAAACCGTCAGATCTCCGCCAGGAGACGCTCCACGTCGTCGCGCATGTCGCCGATCGACGGCTGGGTCCACACCAACGCCATCCGACGCCGATCGTCGAAGGCGAGGATCTGCGCCGAATGATCCACCTCATACCCGCCGCTGGGCAACTCCTTGCCCTTGTCAATCGCGATCCCGAGCTGGCGACCCGCGGCGACGATGACATCCAGATCGCCGGTGAGACCGATGAAGTCGTCATCGACCCGAGCCAGATACTCCCCCAACGCCTCCGGCGTGTCGCGCGCCGGATCCGTGGTCACCAGCACCAGGCTGACCTTCTCGGCATCGGCGGGATCGAGACGACGACGCGCGGTGGCCATATCCGCCAGGATGCCCGGGCACACGTCGGGACAGTTGGTGTAGCCGAAGAACACCAGGACGACGGGGGTCGCGACGCTCGTGGCCAGGTTGAACTCCTCGCCCTGCTGATCGGTCAGCACGACCTCCGGCAGTGCCGGACCGTCGTTGACGCGCGTGCCGTGAAAGCCCGTGCCCTCGCCCAGCTGGGCAGGCGCCTCCGGCTCCGAGCCCCCGCATGCGGAGACCAGCGCGGCCGCCGCCGCACCGCCCAGCAGAGCGCGTCGCGAGATCATCGACGGGCTCGCGCGACCCCGTCGGCCAGGTCGGCGATCAACGTGCGCAGGTTGCGCAGATCGCCGTCGAGATCGGCGCCGTCGCTGGTCATGGTCTTCAGCAGCGCCGAGCCGACGATCACCAGGTCGGCGTACGACCCGATCTCGGCGGCCTGCGCCCCGTCGGAGACCCCCAACCCGATGCCGACGGGCAGCGTCGGGTCGAGGCGGCGGGCGCGCTCCACGATCACGGGGGCCGCGTCGGAGGTGGCGGCGCGCGCGCCGGTGACGCCCATCACCGAGGTGGCATACACCCATCCCCGGCAGGCGCCCATGGTGAGCGCGATTCGCTCGTCCACCGACGACGGCGCGATCAGGAACACCCGGTCCAGGCCGTGGGCCTCGGTGGCGGCGAACCATTCGGGGCAGTCGTCCGGCGGCAGGTCGGGGGTGATCACTCCGCCGCCCCCGGCGGCGGCGAGGTCCCGGGCGAAGGCGTCGGCGCCGTAGGCCTCGATGAGGTTCCAGTAGGTCATCACCATCGGCATGGCGCCGGCCTTGGCGACGGCCTCGACCGCTGCGAAGGTGTCCTTGGTGCGCACGCCGCGATCCCGGGCGATGCCGGTGGCGTGCTGGATGACCGGCCCGTCCATCAGCGGATCGGAATACGGGATGCCGATCTCGACGATGTCGGCGCCCCGACCGTCGACGCCCTGCACGATCGCCTCGACCGCGGCGACGGAGCCTGCCACCGTCGGATAGCCCACCGGGTAGTAGCCCACCAGCGCGGGACGGCCCTGCTCCAGGCAATCCGCCACGACGCGGCCGGAACGACCCAGCCGAGTTGCGTCATCGAACCGGCTCATCGCTGGCCTCCCACCACGTAGTCGGGCTCGCCCTTCAGGCCGAACCACTCGAAGGCCGTAGCCACGTCCTTGTCGCCCCGGCCGGACAGGCACACCAGGATGGTGGGACGACCCTCCGGATTCTCCTCCGCGAGACGCCGCCCCAGCCGCATGACGCCGGCGACGGCGTGGGCGGACTCGATGGCCGGGATGATGCCCTCGGTCTGCGTGAGCAGCTTGAAGGCCTCCATCGCCTCGGCATCGGTGATCGCCTCGTAGGCGGCGCGGCCGGTCTCGGCGAGCCACGCGTGCTCGGGGCCGACGCCCGGATAGTCGAGCCCCGCGGAGATGGAGTGCGACTCGATGGTCTGCCCGTCCTCGTCCTGCAGCACGAAGGTGCGGGCGCCGTGCAGCACGCCGGGATGCCCGGCCGAGATGGTGGCGGCGTGCCGCCCGGTGGCGATCCCGTCGCCCTCGGCCTCGAAGCCGTAGAGCGCGACCGAGGCATCGGGGACGAAGTCGGCGAACATGCCGATGGCGTTGGAGCCGCCGCCGACGCAGGCCGCCACGATGTCGGGCAGGCCGCCGTGCTCGTCGATCATCTGCGCGCGGGCCTCAGTGGAGATCACCCGCTGCAGCTCGCGCACCAGGTACGGGAACGGGTGCGGGCCGCCGACGGTGCCAATCAGGTAGTGGGTGTTCTCGACGGTGGTCACCCAGTCGCGCATGGCCTCGTTCATGGCGTCCTTGAGGGTGCGCGAGCCGTTCGCGACGGCCACCACCTCGGCGCCCAGCAGCTGCATCCGCGCCACGTTCAACGCCTGACGCTTGGTGTCCACCTCGCCCATGTAGACCCGGCATTCGAGTCCCAGCAGGGCCGCGGCGGTGGCGGTGGCGACGCCGTGCTGGCCGGCGCCCGTCTCCGCGATGACGCGGGTCTTGCCCATCCGCTTGGTCAGCAACGCTTGGCCGAGCACGTTGTTGATCTTGTGCGCGCCGGTGTGGTTCAGGTCCTCGCGCTTGAGCAGGATGGTCGCGTTGCCGCACAGCTTGGAGAAGTTCGCGGCGACGGTGATCGGCGTCGGGCGGCCGGAGTAGTCGCGCTGCAGCCGGGTCAGCTCGGCGTGGAACGCGGGATCGGCCTGCGCCTTGCGGAACTCGTCGTCCAGCTCGGTGAGGGCCGCTTGCAGCGCCTCGGGCACGAAACGGCCGCCGAATCGGCCGAAATGGCCGGTGGCATCGGGGAGTGTCATCAAAATCAGTTGCTTTCTGCCGCGGCCGCTCAGTGTTGCGCCGCTGCGGCGACGAAGTCGCCCACGGCGGCGACGGGGTTGCCGTGACGGACGAGGGCCTCGCCCACCAGGATAACGTCGGCGCCCTCGGCGGCCACCCGCGCGGCGTCCGCCGGGGTCAGGATGCCGGACTCGGCGACGCGCACCGCCCGGTCTCCGATCCGCTCGGACAGCGGCGCGAAGGTCGCGAGGTCGACGTCGAGGGTCTTGAGGTTGCGGTTGTTGACGCCGATCAACTCGGCGCCGACGCCGAGCGCGCGGTCCACCTCGTCAGCGGTGTGGGTCTCCACGAGGGCGGTCATGCCGAGCTCCGCCGTCAGCGCCAGGAAGCGCGACAGCTCACCGTCGGAGAGGGAGGCGACGATCAGCAGCACCAGGTCGGCGCCGTGCGCGCGGGCCTCGAAGAACTGGTACTCATCGATCATGAAGTCCTTGCGCAGCACGGGCGTCGACACGCGGGCGCGCACGGCGTCGAGGTCTGCCAGGGTGCCGTTGAAGCGTCGCCGCTCGGTGAGCACCGAGATGGCCGCCGCGCCGCCCTCCGCGTAGTCGGCCGCGAGGGCTGCGGGGTCGGCGATCTCCGCCAGATCGCCCTTCGACGGGGAGCGGCGCTTCACCTCCGCGGTCACCGCGAGTTCCGGCGCCCGGAACCGGGGCAGGGGGCTCACCGCGGGAGTCGCGGCCAGGGCGGCGCGCTCGACATCCGCCAGGGACACGCGACCCCGGCGTTCCTCCATGTCGATGCGAACCCCGGCGACGATGTCGTCGAGGACGGACATCAGGGCTGCCCGTATCCCATCGCCTTGAGGATCATGGTGCCGATGCCGGCGATCGCGATGATCGCGACGCCCACCCACAGGATGGGCCACTGCGGGCCGATGGCGCCGATCGCGGCGATGACGAAACCGATCGCCGCGGTGATGGAACCCGCCCATGCCGCGGGGCTCCGGCCGTGGTGGTAGTACTTCGGAGTAGCCACGATGGTGTTCGCCCTCTCAAGTCGAATAGTTGCGCCCGAGACTACCCCGAATCCCGGCCGGGCGGCATCTCATCGGGCTGCGTGGTCTCAAAATCCCCGGTGCCGCCGCCGGACTCGTCGCTGGTCGGGTCGAGGCCCTCGTCGATCTGCTTCCACAGGTCCTTGGGGTGGGCCGGGCGATCCGCCGCGAGCGCCGCCCACCCGGGGCCGTATCGCAGCAGCGAGTAACCGGCGACGAGCACCGCAAGGAACCCTCCCAGCGACGCCCAGGCGACGCCCTGGCCGCCCGCCGCGGAGGCCACGCTCAGCCCCGCGCCGATGGTCGCGAGCACGGTGACCAGGACGCCCACGATGCGCAGCCCGACACCGCGCAGCATCAGGCTGAGGCCGAGACCCGCGGCGACGGCCAGGGCGATCGCCCCGAGCGCCGCGTCCACCGACTGGCCGGTGAATCCCGCCAGCGCCGCCCCGGCCAGGCCCAGGATCAGCGTGATGCCACGGGTCACAGCCGCCCCATCGACTCGGCCCGCCCCAGGGCCGTGATCACGGCCTGCGCCTTGTGCCGGCACTCCGTGTCCTCGGTCTCCGGCACCGAATCCGCGACGATGCCCGCCCCCGCCTGGACGTGCGCGATCCCGTCGCGCAGGACCGCGGTGCGGATCGCGATGGCCACGTCGGAGTTGCCGGCGAAGTCGAAGTATCCGACGACGCCGCCGTAGAGGCCGCGGCGGCTGAGTTCCAGCTCGTCGATGATCTCCATGGCCCGCACCTTCGGCGCGCCCGACAGGGTGCCGGCCGGGAAGCAGGCCAGCGTCGCGTCGAGGGCGGTGTACCCCGCCGCGACGCGGCCGCTCACCGCCGCCTCCAAGTGCATGATGTGGCTGTAGCGGTGGATGTTCATGAACTCATGCACCGTGACGCTGCCGGGCTCCGAGATCCGGCCCAGGTCGTTGCGACCCAGATCCACCAGCATGATGTGCTCGGCGCGCTCCTTGGGATCGGCCAGCAGTTCCGCCGTCAGCGCCGAGTCCTCCTCGGGCGTCGCCCCGCGAGGCCGCGACCCGGCGATGGGCCGGGTGGTGGCCAGGCCGTTCTTCACCGTCACCAGCGCCTCCGGCGAGGAGCCGACCACCGCGAACCCGGGCAGCCGCAGCAGGTACAGGTAGGGGCTGGGGTTGGTGAGCCGCAGCGCGCGGTAGACGTCGAGCGCGTCGGCCGTGACGGGCACGTCGAAGCGCTGCGACACGACGATCTGGAAGGCCTCACCCGCCCGGATCTCCTCCTTGGCGGCCTCCACCATCGCGCAGTATTCCGCGCTGGTGCGCTGCCTGCGGATCTCCGGCTCCCCGGGAGCGGAGAGCGGACCGGCCAGCGACGCGCGCGGCTGGGCCAGCTCGTCGGCCATGGCCGTGATCGCGGTCACCGCGCGCTCGTAGGCGCGTTCGACGCCCGCGTCGGTGCCGTCGTAGTTGATGGCGTTGGCGATCAGCCAGAGCTCTCCCTTGTGATGGTCGAGCACCGCGAGCTCCGAGGCCAGCAGGAAGGTGAGTTCCGGCAGTTTCAGGTCGTCGACGGTGGTCTCCGGGAGGCGCTCCAGCCGGCGCACCACGTCGTAGCCCAGATAGCCGACCAGCCCGGCGTGGAACGGGGGCAGGTCGTCGTGCGCCGGGGTGGCCAGCTCCGCGAGGGTGCGGCGGAGCACCTCGAGCGGGTCTCCGTCGCCGTCGATGCCCACCAGCTCCCGTCCCCGCCAGGCCGCGCGCCCGTCGACCTCGGTGAGCGTGGCCTCAGCCCGCACCCCGACGATGGAATAGCGCGAGAACACCCCCGATTCCGCGGATTCGAGCAGGTACGTGCCCTCGCGGGTGCCGCACAGCGCGTGATAGAGCGCGACCGGAGTGAGATCGTCGGCCAGCAGCTTGGCGTAGACGCTGATCACCCGGCGCGACGCGGCCAGCTGAGTGAACTCCTCCAGGGACGGCCGTACCGCGATCATGCCGAGACCCCCGCGGCCTGACCGGGCTCCGTGAGCTCGGTGTAGAAGCAGGTGCGATGGCCGGTGTGGCAGGCGGCGCCGGTCTGATTGACCCGGAGCAGGATGGCGTCAGCGTCGCAGTCGCCGTGGACGGAGACCACCTCCTGGGTGTGCCCGGAGGTTTCGCCCTTCACCCAGTACTCCTGCCGCGAGCGCGACCAATAGGTGGCCCGCCGCGTCTCGATGGTGCGCCGCAGCGCCTCCTCGTTCATCCACGCAAGCATCAGCACCTCACCGGTGCGGGCATCCTGCGCGATGGCCGGCACCAGGCCGGCGTCGTTGTACGCGATGGGTCGATCCATGGCGCCCATTCTTGCGCACCCCTCCGACAGCCGCCACGATGAGCCGCTCAGAGCGTGTCGCCTGCTGGGGCCGCGGAGAACATCGCGGGCTTGGGAGTTCGTTATTCCACCGACTTCCGTGGAATAACGAACTCCTAAGCATCAGCGGGCGTCGACGCTGCCGATCGCCGGAACGATGTGGTCCCGGAAGAGCGGGGCCAAGGTGTAGTCGTCCAGGTCGTCGTCGGTCACCCAGCGGGTCTCCTCGATCTCCGCCGTCGGAACCAGACCGCAGGGGACCGCATCGGGCCAGTCGAACACGTCGGCGACGACGGTGAAGCCCGCCTCGTTCGCGGCCGGAGCGGCAAACCGTCCCAACGGCAACAGCCGGGAGGAATCGAGCCGCAGATCCAGCTCCTCCCCCACCTCACGCACGGCGCACTCCGCCGCCGACTCGCCGGGCTCGGGCTTCCCGCCGGGGTTCATCCACATCGAGGTGCCGCGCTTGCGCACCATCAGGATCCGACCACGGGCATCGCGCAGCACCACCGCGGAGACACGAATGTTCACCCGGGAAGGCTACGCCCTTCAGCGAGACGGCCGGTACCTCGTGTCCCGCACGGGCGACATAGCGGAGTCGGGGTCCGGCTTACCCAGATGCCGGTAAGTTTTACCCATGAGCTTCGCCGATCGCCAACGCGCCCTTCTGACCGATCTGCTGGAGGAGCTGGGCCCGTTCGCCCCCACGCGCTGCGAGGGCTGGAACACCGGAGATCTGGCGGCCCACCTGTGGGTGCGCGAGCACCGTCTCGACGCGCTGCCGGGCATCGGGATCGCCCGGTTCTCCGGACACACCGAACGCGTCCAGACGGAGGCGCTGCAGCGCTGGGGCTTCCCTCAGCTGGTGGCCGACCTCCGCACCGTCCCGGCGTGGCGTCGCCCCGTCTCTCCGCTCATGGACGGCGCCGAGTACTTCATCCACCACGAGGACGTGCTGCGCGCCAACGATCGCGCGCAACAGCTCTCCGAGGGCGAGCAGAAGGCACTGTGGAGGGTCGCCAAGGTGCTGGCTCGGAAGACCCAGTTCGGCAAGAAGTACCGCCTCGCGGTCACGCCGCTGGGCGCGGGCGAACAGGTGACCTTCGGCAAGGGCACGGAGACGGTCCACGTCCGCGGCCTGCCCGGCGAGCTGCTGCTGCACTTCAGCGGCCGCGACGCCGACATCAGCATCGTGGGCGAACCCGCCGTGCGCACCACCTACCTCACCGACATCGGCACGCTCTGACTCCGCGATGACAGAGACCCTTCGTAGTCCTGGGCTGGTCGGGGCGCTGGCCCGGGCGCGCGATCCGCTGGCCGTGTGGACCGTCTTCTTCCTGGTCTCCGGGCAGGGGCTGCGCTACCTCGTCGGCATCCCCGGCTATGCGGTGCTCGTGGTGCTCACGATCGCCGTCATCGCCCTCGCCTACCCCACCCCCCTGCGTCAGCTTCGGCCTCCGCTCCTCATCGGGTCCTTCGTGGGTCTGGCGTCGGCGTCCATCCTGTGGTCGGCCACGCGCTCGGCCACCCTCCTCGCCGCCACCACGCTGATCGCGACCACCTATCTCGCCATCGTGCTCGCGAGATCGACGACGGTCGCACACTTCATGGTGCTGCTCTACCGCGGATTCCAGGTCAGCCTGTACGTCGGGGTGCTCTTCGAGCTGATCGTCGCCCTGGTGATCCGGCATCCGATCGCCCCCCTCGCCCACGATCTCGTCTCGCTCGGCGGCGAGGACTTCGCCGACGGGTTCCTCTGGTCGCACAATCAGCTGTTCGAGGGCGGCGACATCCAGGGGTTCGTCGGCAACCGCAACCCCTTCGCCGCCATCGCGCTGTTCGCGCTCATCGGCGTCATCATCCTCGTCCTCGACCGCCGGATCGGCCGGATCGACGCGGCCGTCACCGGCCTCACCGCCGTGGCCGTTCTCGCCCTGACCCAATCCGCGACGGTCACCGTCGCAGCCCTGTACATGGGCGGTCTGCTCGTCGCCGGGCTGCTGATCCGGATCACGCCGGTCAGGATGAAACGCACCTTCTCCTTCGTGCTCCTCGGGCTGACGGCCACCGTCGCCGTGCTGGCACTGAAGTACCGCGCGCTCATCTTCGGCCTGCTCGACCGCCGGCCCGACGCCACCAACCGCGGCGGCATCTGGAGGGCGCTGTTCGAATACGCGCTCCAGCGCCCGGAGGGATGGGGCTATGTGGCCTACTGGCCGGTCTACGACGAGCCGTACGCGTCGATCGTCGAGAACTCGCCGGTCTTCGTCGCCCCGCACGGCCACAACGCCTTCCTCGACGCCTGGCTCCAGCTGGGACTCGCGGGCGCCGCGCTGCTGCTCACCATCGTCCTGCTGACCTTCCTCAGCGCCTGGCGCCTGGTGGAGCGGGCGAACCGGGGCGACAGCTTCATCCCGCTGGGCTGGGTGCTGATGACCGCGGTCCTGGCTCTGCAGGCCCTCACCGAGTCGCGGCTGCTCTCCGAGTGGGGCTGGTTCCTCCTCGTCGCGCTCTACTATTCGGCCCCGGGGGCCTTCACCCTGGCCGTGATCAGCGACGACATGGTGCGCACCGGCGACCGTTCCCCGGCCGCCAAGCGCTCCAACTTCTGAGCAGCACGCCCCTACGCGAGCTTCTCCAGCAGCAGCTCGCGCACCTTGGCGGCGTCGGCCTGGCCCCTCATGGCCTTCATCACCTGGCCGATCAGCGCTCCGGCCGCCTGCACCTTGCCGTCGCGGATCTTGGCCGCGATGTCGGGATTGGCGGCGATGACGTCGTCGACCGCGGCACCGAGCGCCCCCGAGTCGGACACCACGGCCAGGCCGCGCTTCTGCACCACCTCGGCCGGCTCGCCCTCTCCGGCGAGCACGCCCTCGAACACCTGGCGGGCCAGCTTGTCGTTGATCTTGCCCTCGTCCACCAGCGCCTGCACCGCCGCCACCTGGGCGGGGGTGATGGGTAACTCCTCCAGCTCGACGCCGGCCTCGTTGGCACGACGCGCCAGCTCCGTCACCCACCACTTGCGGGCCGCCTGCACGCCGGCGCCGGCCTCGACGGTGGCCGCGACGAGCTCCAGCGCCCCGGCGGCGACGACATTGCCGAAGTCCACATCCGACAACGCCCACGCCTCCTGCAGGTGGCGACGACGCTCCGCCGGCGGCTCGGGAAGGGTGCCGCGAAGCTCCTCCACCCATTCGCGGCTCGGCGCGATCGGCATCAGATCGGGCTCGGCGAAGTAGCGGTAGTCCTCCGCGTCCGACTTCACCCGCCCCGACGACGTGCTGCCGTCGGACTCGTGGAAGTGCCGGGTCTCCTGGGTCACGCGCCCCCCGTCGTCGAGGACGCCGGCGTGGCGGCGCATCTCGTACCGGACCGCGCGCTCGATGGAACGCAGCGAGTTGACGTTCTTGGTCTCGGTGCGAGTGCCCAGCGTCTCGGACCCGATCGGCGCGAGCGACACGTTCGCGTCGCAGCGCAGCGACCCCTGCTCCATCCGGACGTCAGAGACCCCGAGCGCCTTCATCAGCTCGCGCAGATGCGCGACGTACGCGCGGGCGACGGCGGGCGCCCTCTCGCCGGCGCCCCGCACGGGCTTGGTGACGATCTCGATCAGCGGCACCCCGGCCCTGTTGTAGTCGATCAGCGAATAGTCGGCGCCCTGGATGCGACCGGAGACTCCCACATGCGTGGCCTTGCCGGCGTCCTCCTCCATGTGCGCGCGCTCGATCTCGACGCGGAACATCTCGCCCTCCACCTCGACGTCGACCCAGCCGTCGAAGGCGATGGGCTCGTCGTACTGCGAGGTCTGGAAGTTCTTGGTCATGTCGGGGTAGAAGTAGTTCTTCCGGGACATGCGGCACCATTCGGCGATCTCGCAGTTGAGCGCCAGCCCGATCCGGATGGCCGATTCCACGGCCTTGCCGTTGATCACGGGCAGCGACCCCGGAAGGCCCAGGCACACCGGGCACACCTGAGTGTTGGGCGGCGCCCCGAACTCGTTGGCGCAGCCGCAGAACATCTTGGTCTTCGTGTTCAGCTCGACGTGTACCTCCAGGCCGAGCGCGGGCTCGTACCGGGTGAGCAGGTCGTCGTAGTCCACCAGGTTCTCGCTCATGCGAACACCGCCTTCGATCCGTCGGCCTGCGGGGCCTGGCGCAGCAGCGGCCCGCCCCATCGTTGCTCCAGCGCGCGTTCCAGCACGCCGCCGACCCGGTAGAGCCGCGCGTCGGCCAGCGGCGGGGCGATCACCTGCAACCCGACGGGCAGGCCGTCGGACAGCCCGATGGGGAACGACGCGGACGCGTTGCCGGCGAGGTTCGACGGGATGGTGCAGAGGTCCGCCAGGTACATCGACATCGGGTCGGCGGTGCGCTCGCCCAGCGGGAACGCCGTGGTGGGCGTGGTGGGCGAGATCAGCACGTCGCAGCGAGCGAAGGCCTGGTCGAAGTCGCGGATGATCAGGGTGCGCACCCGCTGCGCCGAGCCGTAGTAGGCGTCGTAGTAGCCGCTGGACAGGGCGTAGGTGCCGATGATGATGCGACGCTTGGCCTCCTTGCCGAAGCCCTCCTCACGGGTGAGGTTCATCACCTCCTCGGCCGAGCGGGTGCCGTCGTCGCCGGCGCGCAGGCCGTAGCGCATCCCGTCGAAGCGGGCCAGGTTGGAGCTCAGCTCGGCCGGCTGGATGACGTAGTAGGCCGGCAGCGCGTAGGTGAAGTGGGGGCAGGACACCTCCACCACCTCGGCGCCCAGGGCCCGCAGCAGGTCGACCGCCTCCTGGAACCGGTCCAGCACGCCCGGCTCGTAGCCCTCGCCCGCGAACTCCGTGACCACGCCGACGGTCATGCCGCTCAGGTCCGCGGCGCCCGCGGCGCCCACCAGGTCGGCGACGTCCTCCCGGATCGACGCCGAGTCCCGGTCGTCGTAGCCCCCGATCACCTGGTGCAGCAGGGCCGCATCGGCCGCCGTGCGGGCGCAGGGGCCGGGCTGGTCGAGGCTGGAGGCCATCGCGATCAAGCCATAGCGCGACACCCCGCCGTAGGTGGGCTTGACTCCGACGGTGCCCGTCACGGCGCCCGGCTGGCGGATCGAGCCGCCCGTGTCGGATCCCAGGGCCAGCGGGGCCATGAACGACGCCACCGCCGCCGCCGACCCTCCGCCGGACCCACCGGGGATCCGGGTGGCGTCCCACGGGTTGCGGGTGGGGCCGAACCACGAGGTCTCCGTGGAGGAGCCCATCGCGAACTCGTCCATGTTGGTCTTGCCCAGGATCACCAGGCCGGCGGCGCGCACCTTCTCCACGACCGAGGCGTCGTAGGGCGGCACCCAGCCGTCCAGCATCCGCGAGGAGCAGGTGGTGGGCAGATCGGTGGTGCAGAAGTTGTCCTTCACCGCGATCGGGACGCCGGCCAGCGGGCCGAGCTCCTCCCCGGCTTCGCGGCGCGCGTCGATCCTCCGGGCGGCCGCCAGCGCGCCGTCGGCGTCGACGGTGACGAAGGCGTTGAGCACCGGGTTGAGGGCCTCGATCTGGTCGAGGTGGGCGCGGGTGATCTCCTCGGAGGTCGCCGCGCCGGCGCGCATGGCCTCGGCCAGCTCGATGGCCGAACGGGTGATCAGGCTCATCAGTCCTCGCTCAGAATCTGCGGCACGCGGAACCGGCCGTCCTCGGAATCGGGGGCGCCGGACAGCGCTTGCTCGGTGGTGAGACCGGGGCGCACCTCGTCGTCGCGGAAGACGTTGCTGAGCGCGATGGCGTGCGTGGTGACGGGCACCTCGGGGGTCGCCACCTCCGCGACCTTGTGTACCGACTCGAGGATGAGGTCGAGCTCCGGGGCCAGGTCCGTGCATTCCTGCTCGCTGAGCTGAATGCGGGCCAGCTGGCCCAGTCTGGCCACATCGGCGGGTGTCAACGCCACGGCGACTCCTTCTGGTATGAGTTCGCGGGCCATCTTAGTGGAGTGAACCACGACGGCCCCGCACCCCTCAGGCCCCGATGAGCGCCAGATAGAAATAGCGGCCCAGGAAGAACACGCCCACGGCGATGGCCACGGCGATGATGGGCACGATGATGCGGACCCACCGCTTCAGGCGCGTGCTGGGCACGTCCACCGGTCCCCACTCGCCCCGGCCGGGCTGGACGCGCAACGGCGACCGGCCGTCGAGGTTCATGTTTGAGAACAGGCCCATGCCCCGAACCCTACCCACGATGCGGCCTACCCACGACGCCGTCTACCCACGGTGCAGCGCCTCCTCGACGAGCGGCGCGGCGGCGGCGAGCGCGCGCAGCTGGGCCGACACCTCGCGCGGGCTCCACCCGGCCAGGCCGCAGGCGGTGCCGAGCACGACGTGGCGCGCCGCGTCGTCGATGGCCAGGGTTCGCAGCACCCGCAGGGTCCTGGTGACCAGCTCGTCCGTGGACTGCACCCGGGCGGCCGCGGTGTCGACGACGCCGAGGACCACCTCGCGGCCCTCGTCCAGCCAGCGGGCCAGCTCGTCGTAGTCGGCCAGCGCAGCGTCGACAGAGACCGCATCGTACCCCGCCGACCGCGCCCACCCCAGCCACGCGCCGGGCGCGCAGCAGTGCAGCACCCCGGGGGCCAGCAGCGCGAGGGCGCCCGTCAGCTCGGGGAGGTCCACGCGACGGTGCTTCGAGAAGCCGCTGGCGGTGGGAATGGCGCCGTCCGCGACGGCGACCAGGCTGGGCTCGTCCACCTGGATCAGCGCCTCGCAGCGCGGGAGCCGGCGGGCCAGCTCGGCGCGAAGCCGTTCCACCCCGTCGGCGAGGGCCTGGGCCAGCTCGCGGCGGGCGCCGTGATCCGCCAGCAACCAGTCGCCCGCGGGCCGTTCGACGCACGCGGCCAGCGTCCACGGCCCGCCGACGCCCACCTTGAGCACACCGTCGAAGTCCTGGAGCAGCTCCTCGGCGTCGTCGAGGTCCTGCCGCCACCGCGCCCGGGCGCGGCGGTGGTCGGCCGAGGAATGATGCGTGAGCCGCCAGCCGGCGGGTTGCACGTCGAAGCCGAGGCCGTCGATCAGGCCGAGTGCCCGGCCCACCAGCCGGCTGTCCGGTCCGCGTTCGGGGAGTTCGGGAAGGGGCAGCATCTCCGGGAGCGCCTCGGTCATCGCGGTGAGCGCGCCGCGGAAGTCCGTGCCCGGCAACGAGCCCGCGGCCGTGATCCTCATCGGGCCCCTGCCACGACGGCGCTGCCCACCACGCGGTCGCCGTCGTAGAAGACGGCGCTCTGGCCGGGAGCCACGCCCGTGGTCGGCTCGTCCAGGTCGACGCTCACCTCCCGCCCGTCGAAGCTCACGTGAGCCGGCAGCGCGGCACCGTGGGCGCGGTACTGCACGAAGCCGCGCCAGGCGCCGGGCACCTCGCCCTGGGTCCAGGTGGGGCGGATGCCCCGGATGGTGGACACGGCCAGATCGGCCCGGGAGCCCACCACGACGGTGTTGCTCACCGGTTCGATCCGCAGGACGTAGCGCGGCTCACCCGTGGGCGCGGGGACCCGCAGGTCCAGGCCCTTTCGCTGTCCGACCGTGTAGCGATAGGACCCCTGGTGCTCGCCGAGCACGGCGCCGTTCGCGTCGACGATGGGGCCGGCCTCCGCGCCGAGGCGTCGGGCCAGGTAGCCCTGGGTGTCCCCGTCGGGGATGAAGCAGATGTCGTGGCTGTCGGGCTTCTTCGCGACGCCCAGCCCCAGCGCCCGGGCTTCCTCCCGGATCTGCGGCTTCTCGGTGTCGGCCAGCGGGAACAGGCAGCGTCGCAGTTGCTCCTGATCGAGCACGCCCAGCACGTAGGACTGATCCTTCGCGTGGTCCGCGGCGCGATGCAGGCTCGCGTCCTCTCCGTAGCGGTCGAGCCGCGCGTAGTGGCCGGTGGCGACCGCGTCGAAGCCGAGCGCGACGCCCCGGTCCAGCACCGCAGCGAACTTGATCTTCTCGTTGCAGCGCAGGCACGGGTTGGGGGTGCGCCCCTCGCGGTATTCGGCCACGAAGTCGTCGACCACCTGCTCCTGGAACTCCCGTGCGAAGTCCCAGACGTAGAACGGGATGCCCAGCTTGTCCGCGGCGCGGCGGGCGTCGTGGGAATCTTCCAGCGAGCAGCAGCCGCGCGCGCCGGTGCGGTAGCTCTGCGGGTTCTTCGACAGCGCCAGATGGACGCCGGTCACCTCGTGGCCGGCGCGCACCATGCGGGCGGCCGCCACCGCGGAGTCCACGCCCCCGGACATCGCTACAAGAACACGCACCGCCACAGTCTACGAGCTTCCCGCGGGGCCTCTCGTACACAAATCTCTCCATACGTCGAGGCCTTCCGTATAGAGCGAGGCCTCGAGGTATAGCGAGATCTGTGCAGGAAGGCGGCGCTCAGTAGGCGCGCTGGGCCTGGGCGACCACCTCGGGCAGGACCTCGCAGAGCCGCGCGACATCGTCGTCGAGCGTGGAGTGCCCGAAGGAGAACCGCAGGCTCCAGGAGGCCTCGTCGACGCTGCGCCCCATCGCAATCAGCACCTCCGACGGCTGGTGTACGCCCGCCCGGCAGGCCGACCCCACCGACGCGAAGACGGAGCGCTGATCGAGCAGGAACAGCACGTCATCGGCGCGGGCGCGCGGGAAGGTGACGTTGACGATGTGGGGCGCGTGCGGCGCCTCGTGGGAGGTGACCCGCCCGCCGAGTTCGCGGCAGGCCGCGGCGACGCGCTCCCCCCACTGCGTCCACCGGGCCATCCGTAGCGGCAGTTCACTCACCGCCGCCGTGGCGGCCGCCGCGAACGACGCCGCCAGCGCCACGGGCAGGGTCCCCGAGCGCACCTCGCGCTCCTGTCCGCCGCCCAGTCCGACGGCGCGCAGCCCCGCCTCGCGGCGCGCCAGCAACGCCCCGATCCCCACCGGGGCGCCGACCTTGTGCCCCGACAGGCTCGCCAGGTCGAACCCGGAGGCGCGGAATGACAACGGCAGGTGCCCCAGCGCCTGGACCGCGTCGGAGTGCATCCAGGCCCCCACCGCGTGCGCGGCGCGGCGCACCTCGTCGGCCCCGGGCAGCACGCCGGTCTCGTTGTTGACCGTCATCACGGAGACGACGGCGACCCGCTCGTCGAGCAGGGCTTCGGCCGCCGCGAGATCCACGACGCCGGCGGGGGTGACGGGAATCGTCTCCGCGCCGCGTTCGGCGGCCTGGAGCACCGCGGGATGCTCGACGGCGGAGATCAGCGCACGGTCGCGCCCTGGCCTGGCATGCCACGAGCCCAGGACGGCGAGCGAATCGGCCTCCGAGCCTCCGGAGGTGAAGATCACCTCGCTGGGATGAGCCTCCACCGCCGCGGCCAGCTCCTCGCGCGCCTCCTCCAGCCTCGCCCGGGCGCGTTGCCCGGCGCGGTGCAGCGCCGAGGCGTTGCCGACGATCAGGCTCGCCTCGGCGAACGCCTCGGCCGCCTCCGGACGGAGCGGACTGGTCGCGGCATGGTCGAGATAGGTCATGATTTCCCAGGTTACCGACCGCTCCGTCAGCAGTGTTCACAGACGTGCATCGCCTTTGTTCGGCCATGCACGGTTTTGCACGAGCGCGGTTGACCTGCGATCATGACGCAAACTTTCCAATACCAATGCCACAATGTGGGTGTCTCCAGCCGCGCACCGGGCATGGGTGGAGCCGATCCGAAGATAATGAACGATATTTTGACTCTCGATGCATCCAAGGGGGCCGAGCACGCGAGGCTCGGCGCCGACGTCACCCCTGACGGCACCTACTTCCGACTCTGGGCGCCCCGAGCAACCGCGGTGGACGTCACTTTGATCGAACGTAATGGCAGCCTCACCCAGCACGACGTTCCGCTGACCCGCGGCCCGGAGGGCATCTGGTCGGTCTTCGTTCCCGAGGTCGGCAACGGGCAGCTCTACGGGTTTCGCGTCGACGGTCTCTGGGACCCGCATCAGGGCGTCCGATTCAATCGCAACCGGCTCCTCGTCGATCCCTACGCGCGCGCCGTGTTCGGCGGAGTCGACTTCAACGGCCCGATCTACGACCACGTCGCCGGGAACCGCTGGCAGATGGACACCACCGACTCGATCGGCAGCGTGCCGCTCAGCGTGGTGGTGGCCGACACCCCGCCGCCCACACCCATCGCCCGCCGCCGTCCGATGTCGGAGACCGTGATCTACGAGGCCCACCTCAAGGGCTTCACCAAGCGTCACCCGAAGGTCCCCAGCCACATCCGCGGCACCTATTCCGGCATGGCCCATCCCGCGGTCATCGACTATCTCGTCGACCTCGGGGTGACCGCCGTCGAGTTCCTCCCGCTGCACTCCTTCCTCCCCGAGCGCTTCGCCTGGGAGAAGGGCCTCACCAACTACTGGGGCTACAGCACCCTGGGATTCTTCGCCCCGCACAGCGAGTACTCGCCCCGCGGTGAGATCGGCGAGGAGGTGGCCGCGTTCAAGCAGATGGTCTCCGCCCTGCACGAGGCCGGCATCGAGGTGATCCTCGACGTGGTCTACAACCACACCTGCGAGGGCGGCAACGACGGGCCCACCCTGTCCATGCGCGGCATCGACAACGCCTACTACCGCCTCACCCATCACGGCACCGAGGACTACGACGTCACCGGCTGCGGGAACTCGGTCAACACGGCGCAGCCCATGGTGCGCCGCCTGGTGCTGGACTCGCTGCGCTACTGGGTCACCGAGATGGGGGTCGACGGGTTCCGCTTCGACCTGGCCACGACGCTGATCCGCGACCCGCACCACCACGTCACCCACGATCACCCGTTCAAGCACGAACTCGCCGCGGATCCCACCTTCGACGACATCAAGATCATCGCCGAACCCTGGGACATCGGCCCCTTCGGCTATCAGGTGGGCAACTGGGGTCCCGGCTGGGCCGAGTGGAACGACAAGTTCCGCGACTTCATCCGCGAGTACTGGCGCGGCTCCACCCACGGCGTCCAGGAGCTCGCCACCCGGCTCGCCGGATCGCCGGACCTGTTCGACCGCGAGGGCCGCGGCCCGCACGACTGCGTGAACTTCATCACCGCGCACGACGGGTTCACGATGCGCGACCTGGTGAGCTACGAGATCAAGTACAACCGGGCCAACGGGGAGAACAACCGCGACGGCACCGACAACAATCGTTCCTCCAACTACGGCGCCGAGGGCGAGACCCACGACGAGAGCATCAACCGGGTGCGCCGCCGGCAGGTGCTGAACTTCATGGCCACCCAGATCCTGGCCGTCGGCACGCCGATGATCACGGCGGGCGACGAGATGGGCCGCACCCAGCACGGCAACAACAACGCCTACTGCCAGGACTCCGAGATCAGCTGGGTGAACTGGGTGATCAGCGAACCCTGGCGGGGCGTTCGGGCCCGGGTCCGGGACCTGCTGCGCCTGCGCGCGCAGCACCCGGTGCTGCGTTCCTCCGAGTACGCCCACCACAACGAGATCATCTCGGATCACGGCGAGAACATGCATCGCGTCGATCTCACCTGGATGGACGCCTCCGGCAGCGAGATGACCACCGAGGCCTGGCACGACGGCGCCCGCCGGCTCCTGGGCATGTACCAGTCCGACGAGCGGGAGGCCTTCCTCACCTGGTTCAACTCCAGCCCGGCCCCCGTCGAGGTGACCCTGCCCGGGCTGCCGTGGGCCTACGGCTACCACCTGGCCTGGACCAGCGCCGACGCCTACGAGCAGCCGTCGCGGGACTTCGCGGCGGGCGAGCAGCTGCTCATCCCCGGCCGCACCGTCACACTGCTGCACTGCCAGGTGCCGCTGGATCAGCGCGAGCTGCTCGACCAGACAGAGGCCGCGCGCCGTCGCGGACGGTGACCCGCCCTCTTCGAACTCTGCCTCTTCCCACTCCGCCTCTTCGAACTCTGCGCCATTGTCCGCCCGCTGACCGGAGGGTCCATTAGGCTCGGGCCTGTGACTGCAGACTTCCTTTCCCCCACCTCCTCCTCCCGTCGCCTGGTGCGCACGGAGGGCGGTTTCGGCCGTATTCCCGTCACCGGCGTCTCCCCCGTCATCGCGAACGGCGCCTACCCCGTCAAGGCGGTGGTCCACGAACGCCTCCGGATCCAGGCCAACGTCTTCCGCGAGGGGCACGACGCGGTGGCCGCGTCGGTCATCCTCACCTCCCCCGAGGGCATGCAGCGCCGCGTCGACATGCGGCAGATCGAGCCCGCGGGCCTCGACATCTGGCAGGCCTACGTCCGCATCGCCGAGGAGGGCGAGTGGACCTTCCGGGTCGAGGGCTGGTCGGATCCCTGGGGCACCTGGGTGCATCAGGCCGAGGCGAAGCTGCCTCTGGCGATCGACGTGGAGCTGGTCTGCATGGAGGGCACCGCGCTGCTGCGCCGCGCCGCCGAGTCCGCCGAGGCGCACAACTCCCCCGGCGCCGCCCAGCTGCTCTGGGGCGCGGCTCACTCCGTCACCACGGACGCCGACACGGAGGAACTGCTGGAACTCGTCACCTCCGCGCCGATCTCCCGCGCCATGGCTCACTTCGGCCCCCGCGAACTGGTGTCCCCCACCGAGGAGTTCCCCATCCAGGTGGAGCGCCGCCGCGCCCAGTATTCGTCGTGGTACGAGTTCTTCCCGCGTTCCCAGGGCGCCTGGCAGGACGATCAGGGCCACTGGCACTCCGGCACCTTCGACTCCTCGCACGGGCGCCTGGAGGCCGCCGCTGCGATGGGCTTCCACATCGTCTACCTGCCGCCGATCCATCCCATCGGGCACGCCTTCCGCAAGGGCAAGAACAACACCCTGGAGGCGGGCGAGGGCCCCGGCTCGCCGTGGGCGATCGGCTCCGCCGACGGCGGCCATGACGCGATCCACCCCGATCTCGGCGACTTCGACGCCTTCGACCGGTTCGTCGCCAAGGCGAAGTCGCTGGGCTTGGAGGTCGCGCTCGACTTCGCGCTGCAGGCCTCGCCGGATCACCCGTGGGTGGAGGAACACCCCGAATGGTTCACCACCCGGCTCGACGGCACCATCGCCTACGCCGAGAACCCGCCGAAGAAGTACCAGGACATCTACC